>NZ_LT629784.1:1906363-2224090 GCF_900105595.1 Stappia sp. ES.058
CGGAGATGTTTTCCACGGGGCCTACATCTATTCCTACCTCTCGGCGCCACAGGCCCCCTGGAGCGATCACTTTCGCTTCGCGCGCGGGGCATCGGCCCACGCAATCCAGCACCTGGGAAACGAAGCAAGCTTGCCGACGCTGGAAAACGTGGGGACGGCAATGACGCTATGGCGGGAAAAACCGGTTCCCGACACAATTTGACCCGGATCCGAACGCCCAAAGTGTGACGGTGAGGGTTGTTCTCGCCCGGCGCTTGTCGCATCGTGACACTCCGCAGGCAGGGAGCGGACCATTCAAACACGCATTCTGGAGACGTCTTGATGATCAACACCCTTTCACGTCCGGCTTTTGCGCTGGCGCTTGCCTGCCCGCTTTTGCTGGCGACGCCGGTCCTTGCATTCGATGCGACCGGAAGCGATGTCGCCGACCGTTTCCTTGAAATCGTGGAAGCCGGAAACGCCACCGTTTCGGGATATGACGGCGTGACGCAAAGCGGCGGAGACGTGACCATCAGCGGATTGCGCACCTCAATCGAGGAAGGCTCCGCGAAGTCGCGTCTCACGATCCGCGAGACGACGATTTCCGGAGGCCAACTGACGGACGAGGGAGGCCTCTCGGCTGCGACGCTGACGATGGGCGGCGTCAATATCAAAGACCTCGATGACGATGAAGATGTGACCGTCACCGCGGAGAACATCCTGATTTCAGACCCTGTTCTCGCCTCGCCGGCAAAGGTGAAAGCCTCCAACGGGGCAGAAGCCATCACGCCAACCTACTCGCGCGCCGAACTGACCAACATCATCATCGACGCGGCGGATGAAGGACGGGTGCCTGTTGGCCGCATCGTCGCCGTCATCGATGAAATGAACGGCAGTCTTCCGACGTCCGGTTCTCTCACTGTCGACGGCATCGAAATCGCCGCCGATTCGCTCGACGACGAGGAACGCAAGGCCTTGTCGGACCTTGGCTACGAGAGTCTGACCCTGTCGTTCGAGATGAATGCGGACTGGAAGCCGGACACGGGAGAACTCGCAATCGACCAGTTGACGCTTTCGGGCGAGAACGCGGGAACGATCACTGCCAACTTGCGGATCCAGGGGCTGACCCGCGAGGTTCTGGAGCAGCTTGATGCCGCCCAAAACAATCCCGAACAGGCCATGGGCCTGATGCAGGGCCTTCTCGTCGAAAGCGTTGCACTGCGCATCGAGAATGATTCGCTTGTTGACCGGGTTCTGGAAAACCAGGCAAAGCAAGCCGGTTCAACCCGGGACGTCTTTGTCGAACAGCTCACCGGCGCGCTTCCGTTCATGCTGTCGATGCTGAACAACCCGGAATTCCAGGCCAAGGTCGCCGGAGCGGCAACTGCCTTCCTGAAAGATCCGAAGTCGCTCTCCGCCTCGGCAATGCCGGGAACTCCGGTCCCGTTCGCCCAGATCCTCGGGACCGCGATGATGGCACCGCAAAGTCTGCCGGATATCCTCGGCGTGACAATCACCGCCAACCAAGACTGAAACGGGAGACGGGAGGGCAATGCCCTCCCGTTTCACATCTGCCCCCGATGAAAAACGGAATTCGAAAATGACATCGCGCCTCGCCACTGCCGCCAGATACGGCGCTGCCGTCCTGACCTTCGTGCTGTGCACCCCCACCGCGACCGCTCTTGCCAATCCGGCGGTTGACGCGGTCGAAGACTTCTTCACATGGGCCCGCGCGACCGGAACGTCCGCGGCCGAATACGAAAGCCTTACGGAAACGGGGCCGAACGACGCCATCCTGCGTGGCGCAAAACTTGTCTGGAAATTCGATTTCGAGATCTTCGATCAAAGGGTCGAGGCGGAGGTTTCGTTCGAGTCGCCCGAAACACGCTTTTTCGGAGCGAGCAGCGACGGGAACGGCGTCGCGTTCGAGAGGTTCGAGCAACCCGGCGTGCATGAAATCCGCTTGACCGGAACGGTCACCGAGGACGGCAAGCCGCAATCGCTCGACCTGACCGTGCGCCAGTACGATTTGGTCGCGGAGAACATGTATCAGGCCTATTGGAGCCTCGAGGAGGCCCCGGAGAGGCCCGCTTCCCGCTTCATTCCTGTGCTCCGCTCGGGATTGCAGAACCGGGCAGAGAGCATCTCGGTCCGCGCAATCGAAGCGATCAGCCAGATGCCCGATGGTGCGCGCGGGACCGAACGCCAGGAGCGGATCTCCATGACCGGCCTTGCCAACGGTCGCTTGGAGGAATACCGGATCGGCCACGCCCTTTCCGAAAGCAAGGTCGTGATGGACAATGGCGAGATGTTTTCCCTGCGTCAGGAGACCGGAGAGAGCGTGACCACGGGGATCGACGTCAAGCCGATGCTCAGGATTGTCGGGATTTCCCTTCCTGATCGGGCCGCCGGAACAAGCGTGATCGAAAGTTCGCAAGTCAACGACATCAAGTACAATTCCCCCTTCTTCAATGCTGCAATCCAAAAGATCTCGGCAGAGGGCGCCGAGATCGCTGCAGATGCCGTGCCCTTCGATCTCTTCCCCTTCCTGGACACGGTGATCCTCGGGACCTTCGAAAAGACATATGGCCCGGATGAATTGATCGAGCTTGGACGAAAAGCCGTGACATCCCTGGAAGGCGTATCAATAGACCGCATGGCCGCCGAAGGCCTGGCGATTACCTCCGATGAAGGCAATGCGTCTCTGGACAATGTTTCGATCAATGATGCGTCCTATGGCGGCTTTGGCGATTTCTCGATGTCCGGGCTGTCGGTTCGCGCGGCGCAGGACATCACATCTGTTGACCTTGAACGGTTCCGCATATCGGACTTCGACCTGCCTCCCCTCGCCTCCTACGTTGATTTCGGCGTTGCATCGCAAGACCGGGAGCCGTCGCTGACGGAAATTCTCGCGGTC
The DNA here is from genome assembly GCF_900105595.1 of Stappia sp. ES.058. GTDB lineage: Bacteria > Pseudomonadota > Alphaproteobacteria > Rhizobiales > Stappiaceae > Stappia. The sequence goes on from NZ_LT629784.1 coordinate 1,909,260, forward strand.
GTGCCGATGCTTGGGCAACTCGAGGTCGAAGCGCTCAAGGTGGCTTCGGATGCGCTGCCGGGTGGTCTCTCACTGGACCGTTTTCGCATCTCCATGCGCGATTTCATCGCACCGATCCCGACCGATATCGAAGTCCGGACAGAAGGGCTGAAAATGCCGGTGGCGCTGGTCGAAGAGGAGGAAGCGCGCAAACTCTTCGAAAGTCTTGGCCTTTCCTCCCTCCGTTACAACGACGAAATGCGCTTGCGCTGGGATGCGGATGACAAGACGCTCACCCTGGATCCGATGCGCGTCGAGATCGACGGCGGCGGATCGCTCGACCTGTCGGCAGAAGTCGGCGGCATTCCCCGCACCGTGTTTGAAAACCCCGGCAGGGCGCAAATGGCCCTTGCCACGGCGACGATCAATCATGCCCGACTTGAAATCCGCGACGCAAAGCTGGTCTCGGCATTCATCGCCGGACAGGCAAAAGCCGCCGACCTGTCGCCGGAAACTCTCGCCCTTGCATTGGCCGATCAGGGCGCAAGCGCGCTTGGTCCCTTGCGCGACACGCCATTCGGACAGAGCCTGCACGGCGCGATGAAAGCGTTCCTCGTGGCACCGGATCACCTGATCCTGACCGTCGAGCCCAAGACCCCGGTTCCCGCCATGCAGATCCTGGGACTGGTCGTGACCACCCCATCGATGCTGCCCGGGCTGCTGAACGCAGCCGTCGCGGCCAATCCGTAACACTTGTCCCGTCACGCGGGAGACACAGCGATTGTGCATGAAGATGAAAAGGGCCGGTCAGAGTTCTGACCGGCCCTTTTCATTGGTTTTGCCTTCGCTTGTCGCGCCCAGCGCGAAACTGCCGAACGCCTATTCGCTGTCTGCGGAGAGTGGTTCATCGGCCGGCGCGTGATCGCTGTCGGCGAACTGTAAGTCACACAGGCGCTTGTAGAGACCGCCCCTGGAAAGCAACGTGGCATGCGTCCCCGCTTCCAGCACCCGCCCCTTGTCCATGACGACGATCTTCGATGCCTCCCTCACCGTCGCGAGCCGATGTGCAATGACGATTGTGGTCCGCCCTTTCATCAGCCGTGACAATGCGGTTTGGATCTTGGCCTCGGATTCGGAATCAAGCGCCGATGTCGCCTCATCCAGGAGCAGCAACGGCGCATCGCGCAGGATCGCGCGTGCAATCGCCACGCGTTGACGCTGCCCGCCGGAAAGCCGGCTGCCCCCCTCGCCAACGCGCGTCTCATAACCGGCCTCGAGATCGTCAATAAAGCTGGCGGCATTGGCCTCGCGCGCGGCCTGCCGGATCTCGCCATCGCTGGCGCCCGGTCGTCCGATGGCGATATTCTCGCGAACTGAAAGATCGAACAGGAACGTGTCCTGGGAAACGAGCGCGATCTGCGACCTCAGCGCGGAAACCGACGCACCTTTCAGATCCTGGCCGTCTATCGTTATCCGCCCCGACGTGGGATCGTAGAAACGCTCGAGCAGCGCGAACACGGTGGACTTGCCGGCTCCCGACGGCCCGACAAGCGCGGTGACCTCACCCGACCGGGCCTCGAAGTCCAGCCCGTTGAGTGCCGGAGCCTCGCCATAACGGAAGTCGACGTTTTCAAAGCACACGCGTCCGCCGGAAATGTCCAGCGTATCTCCGCCGCCCTCCTCGTTCATGGCCGGGACCCGGTCGAGGATCTCGTACATCAGGCGCACCCCGACGATATGGCCGGAAAGATTGACGTTAAGCCGGGCAAGGCGACGCGCCGGGTCATAGGCAAGCAAAAGCGCAGTAATAAAGGCAAAGAAAGCGCCCGGATCGCTCTCCAGTTCGATCACAGCATAGCCACCGTAAAGAATGACCAGCGCGATGGCGATACCGCCGAGCGTTTCCATCACGGGCGACGTACGCGCTGACAGGCGCGTCATCTTGTTGGCCTGTTTCTCGACGTCGGCAACGGCGGCGTCCATCTCCTTGCGCAAACGCTCCTCGACGGAGAACGCCTTGACCACGCGAATGCCGGAAATCGCCTGCTGGGCAACCGACAGGATCCGCGTAATAGATACGAACTGCGATTTCGCCACCCGGCGCACCCGGCGCACCAGTCCGGCGATCAGCAGGATCGCGGGCGGCATGATGACCAACGCAATCAGGCTCATCAGCGGATCTTGCGCGATCATGACGCCCACCAACGCGATCACCGTGAGCAAATCGCGTCCCAGCGCGGTCACGACGAGATCAAGCGCAGCGCGTGCGGCCGATGCATTGTGGGAAAGCCGTGTGCCGAGATCGCCAATGCCTGAATTCTCGAAAAACCCGAGGTCCTGGCGGGTAATCGAGCGAAACAGCCGCGACTGCGTCGATGCAACGATTGCATTCCCGATCTGACCGAGAATGACGAGCTGGCCGTATGCGGCGGCACCCTTGACGGTGAAGATCACCAGCACGAAGCCGGCGATCACCCAGACCATCCTCCCATCGCGCTCCAGGAACACCTGATTGATCATGTCTTTCATGATCCAGGCGCTCGCCGCAGTGCAGGCGGCAACAATACCCATCATCACAAAGGCAAGGGCGTAGCGCCCGGCAAAGGCGCGCGCATTCTCCGCCAGCAGCCGGCGCAACAGGAAGAGTGCACCGTCCGCGTCGGAAAACAGCAATGTGTCGAGCCGTTTCAGCACTTGAGATCCGATCACTGCTGCCCGGGCATCCCGCGCACCACCATGATGCGCCGGACGGGTTACTCGCTTTCCGGCAGGTTGAGACGGATATGGAGATCGCGCAACTGCCGCGGGAAGACGTCGGAAGGCGCGCCCATCAACAGGTCCTGCGCCTGCTGGTTCATCGGGAACAGCGTGACCTCACGCAGGTTCTTGGCGCCAACCAAAAGCATGACGATACGGTCGATGCCCGCTGCCATGCCACCGTGCGGGGGCGCACCATACTGGAACGCCCGGTACATGCCGCCGAAACGCTCTTCGAGGATTGTCTCGTCGTAGCCGGCGATCTCGAAGGCCCGCTTCATGATCTCCGGCTTGTGATTGCGGATGGCACCCGACGCGATCTCGAAGCCGTTGCAGACGATGTCGTACTGCCAGGCGTTGAGCTCCAGCGGGTCGGTGGTCTCCAGCCCCTCGAGACCGCCCTGCGGCATCGAGAACGGGTTGTGCGAGAAATCGACCTTCTTTTCGTCCTCGTCCCATTCGTACATCGGGAAATCGACAATCCAGGCAAGCGCGAAGCGGTCGCGATCGACGAGATCGAGATCCTCTCCCGCCTTCGAGCGCGCCTTGCCGGCGAAGTCGGCGAACTTCTTGGGATCGCCGGCGACGAAGAACGCGGCATCGCCGGCCTCCAGACCAAGCTGCAAGCGAACCGCCTCGGTGCGCTCCGGGCCGATGTTCTTGGCCAGCGGGCCGGCACCGGCGATCTGGCCATCTTCCTCGCGCCAGAAGATGTAACCGAGGCCCGGCTGCCCTTCACCCTGCGCCCAGGAATTCATCCGGTCGCAGAATGCACGGCTGCCACCGGTTTTCGCAGGAATCGCCCACACGGCATTCTTGTCGTCTTCCAGCATCCGCGCGAAAATCTTGAACCCCGATCCCGCGAAATGCGGGCTGACATCCTGCATCTCGATCGGGTTGCGCAGATCCGGCTTGTCGTTGCCGTATTTGCGGATTGCCTCGGCATAGGGGATGCGCGGAAAGACCTCGGTGACAGGCTGACCGTCGGCAAACTCCTCGAAAACGCCGCGAACCACCGGCTCCATCGCCGCGAAAACGTCATCCTGTTCGACAAAGCTCATCTCGACATCAAGCTGATAGAACTCGCCGGGCAGACGATCGGCACGTGGATCCTCATCGCGAAAACACGGCGCGATCTGGAAATAGCGATCGAAGCCGGAAACCATCAGAAGTTGCTTGAACTGCTGAGGTGCCTGCGGCAGGGCGTAGAACTTGCCCGGATGAATGCGCGAGGGCACCAGAAAGTCGCGTGCGCCTTCCGGTGAGGAGGCCGTCAGAATCGGTGTCTGGAACTCCGCGAAGCCCTCGCCTTCCATCCGCCGGCGCATCGAAGCAATGATCTTAGAGCGCGTCATGATGTTGGCGTGCAGCGTTTCCCGGCGCAGATCGAGAAACCGGTACGTCAGGCGAATGTCTTCGGGATACTCAGGCTCCGCGAAGACCGGCAGCGGCAGTTCGCGCGCCGCACCCAGAATTTCCAGGTCGCGGATGAAGATCTCGATCGCGCCGGTCGGCAGGCCTTCGTTGGTCGTCTCCTCGGAGCGCCGCTTCACCTCACCGTCGATGCGGATGCACCATTCCGCCCGCACCGTTTCCGCAAGCTTGAACGCATCGGAATCGGGATCGACGACGCATTGAGTGATGCCGAAGTGGTCGCGCAGATCGAGGAACAACAGGCCGCCATGATCGCGCACACGGTGGACCCAACCCGACAGGCGTGCGCCCTCACCGACATTGGCTTCGCGGAGTTCCCCGCACGTGTGGCTGCGATAGCGATGCATTTCGTCCTCAATGGCCCGGCTTTTTGATGGAATCGGTTGCCCCGCCCCTTGATAGGTCGAGGTGCCCTGACGCGCCGTGCACAAGCCACGCCAGCACGACAAAGTCAAGGTGCGTGCCCGGTTCGGCGGGCAACGCCAAAGGCGCGAAAGACATTTCCCCGGCACGGATTTCGCCGGACACGCAGATGCCGGCGGGATCCGCAAACGAGGCAATTGCGTCTTCGGCGAATTCGCGGCGGTTTCGTGGCGACAAGTGCGCAAGCTTGAGATATACGTCGCGGTCGCCATGCATATTGTAACCAAGACCTCAGAACTCGCCGACATCTGTCAGCGTCTCGCGCAACACGACTTCGTCACGGTCGACACGGAATTTCTCCGTGAAACGACGTTTTGGCCGAAGCTCTGCGTCATTCAACTGGCAAGTCCGGACGAGGCGGTGATCGTCGATGCTCTCTCCGATGAGCTTGATCTTTCACCCTTTTTCGACCTGATGCGCAATGAAAAGGTCGTTAAAGTCTTTCACGCCGCCCGCCAGGACATCGAGATCGTCTACCACCTGGGCGGCTTCATCCCCCATCCGGTTTTCGATACCCAGGTCGCCGCGATGGTCTGCGGATTCGGCGATTCGATTTCCTACGACCAGCTCGTTCACCGGGTCACAGCGGTGCGGATCGACAAGTCGTCGCGCTTCACCGACTGGGCTCGACGTCCCCTGAGCGACAAGCAGCTCGACTATGCGCTCGCCGACGTGACCCATCTGCGCGACGTCTACCTGTTCCTCAAGGCGAACCTTGCCGAACAGGGACGAACCCACTGGGTCGGTGACGAGATGGAGATCCTTACCTCCGAGAGCACCTATCGCAGCGAACCGGAGAACGCCTGGAAACGGCTGAAGCTTCGGGTGCGCAAGCCGATCGAATTCGCGGTGCTGCAAGAGGTTGCCGCCTGGCGCGAACGGGAGGCCCACACCCGCGACGTGCCCCGCAACCGGGTCATAAAGGACGACGCGATCTACGAGATCGCCGCTCAACAGCCTGTGAACACCCAGGCACTCGCGGCGCTGCGCACCATCCCGCGCGGCTTTGAGCGCTCACGCACCGCCGAGGAGATCCTGGGCGCGGTCAAGCGCGCGCTCGCCATCCCCAAGGACGACCTGCCGCAGGTTCCCAAAGGTCGCATGGCACCGGATGGATCGGCCGCCGCCGTCGACCTCCTGAAAGTCCTCTTGAAGCTCGTCAGTGAGGCGCAGGGTGTTGCCGCCAAGGTGATTGCAACCGTCGAGGATCTGGAAAAGATCGCCGCCAGCGACGATGCCGACGTCGCCGCCATGAAAGGCTGGCGACGGGAACTCTTCGGAGAAGCGGCATTGAAGTTGAAGCGTGGCGAAGTGGCCCTCGCCTTCAACGGCAAGCGGATTGTCGCCGTCGATCAGGCGGAACCGGTGCAGATGGAAAAGCCGAAGTCGACGCGCAAGCGGCGCTCGCGACAAAAGGCAGAGGTTACAGACTGAGGGCATCGCTGCGACAGGCCTGCCACAGCGGCCCTGCGGCGCCCCGACACCTAGCCGGGAAGGACATCACCTCGCGCGACCAACAGCGATCCGTGCCTTGAGTCCAAGCAAACGGGCAAACTGCGTGGCCCGTTTCCGCAGCCTCTCGCCATCCAGAGCATCATATTCGGCAGGCAGCACGACAACCATTTCACCATCCACGACGGACACATCAACCTTCGGCAATATGCCGGCAACCGATGCGCTCACCACCGATGCAAGGCGCAAGACCCCGCCAAGGATGCGCGCGCGCTCCTTCAGCCTCGTATGCGCCAGTTCACGGATCCTCGGCCCCAGAGCATCCTCCACCAGACCCTGATGACGATAAAACGCGGAGAGCGCCAGATAGGCCCGCCCCGCATGGTCGATCCCGACGAAACCGGCATTCGAAATGATATTGAGGCTTTGTTCGCCGCGATAGTCGGGATGCGCACGCCACCCGATATCCGACAACAGGCAGCCGGCCGCCCTGAGGCGCCGCTCGTATTCCGTCTCGTCGATCCCGACGGCCGGAAACACCTTGTCGGTCCAGGCCACCAGCTCTTCCGAATAGGCGGGCGAGCGGGCACGCAGAATGGACAGTTCCCGCGCCGCCTCGATCAGTGGGTCCTGGTGCTTGATGTCATCCGGCAGGAGATCGTAGAGAAGCCCTTCGCGCAGCCCGAGTGCCGACATGACGACGCTCTCGGCTTTCGTGCGCTTCAGCACTCTCTCCATCACCACGGCGCCAAAGGGCAGCAGTTGGCGGCGCGCACGCGACACGACATCGATCATGCTCAGACTTTCCGGATCCCGCCGGGCAACAAGCTGACAGAACTCGATCGCCTCTTCGGCCGGGATCGAATAGTCGTGCATCACATGCAGCGGGTAGCCGTTCTGGTAAAGATGCAGCCGCGCAAGAGATCGCCACGTGCCGCCAACCGCATAAAACGGCTTCCCCGCGCCGATCGGTAGCCAATCAACGCCATTCAGCGCCTGCTCCGCGATCTTCTGCGCCTTGGCGGTCTTTCCATCCGCCTCTTCCTGCAGCCGGATGCCACCCAGCGGCAGGGTCTGGCCCCGTCCGATTTCCTCGTTGTTCAGCTCGACGAGTTCCAGGCTGCCGCCGCCAAGGTCGCCAACGATGCCGTCAGGCCGCCACATGCCGGACACGATGCCGAGAGCGGCCAGGCGCGCCTCGTCGCGCCCCGAGAGCAACCGCACGTCCTTTCGGCAGATGCGCTCGACTGTGTCGATAAACTCAGCGCCGTTTTCCGCATCGCGCGTTGCCGCCGTTGCCATGATGAACACATCGATGACACCGATCTGGTCGCACAACTGGCGAAACCGGGCGAGCGCACGCACCGCAATATCGACAGACCTGTCGGCAAGCCGCCCGGTCGCCCCGACACCACGCCCAAGCCCCGCAAGGACCTTCTCGTTGAAGAGAACCGTCGGAGTACGGGCATGGCGCTCATAGACAACAAGACGGATGGAGTTCGAACCGATGTCGATAACGGCAACGGGCCCGCTGCCGTTGAGCCGCCCGCGAACAATGTCCGTATGCGCCGCATCAGCCACCCGTTTTCGGCTCCGCGAATGATTTCGGGCTGTGGCTGCGCAGTGATTTTCCGCGTCCGGACAAGGATGGATTCGTCATGAAATACTGATGCGCATTGAAGCGCTTTTCTCCCCGAGAAAGCCGCACGCGTTCATGTCCCCCGTCGGCGAGAAGACGCCAGCTCTGCTGATTGTCCTTCAAGTTGGCGACCATGATCTGATCGAGCACCTGTTCGTGGACGGTCGGGGACAGCAGCGGAGCGAGCGTTTCCACGCGCCGGTCTATATTGCGCGGCATGAGGTCCGCCGAGCCGATATAGATCATCGCCTGCGGCGAGGGAAGCCCGTGCCCGTTGCCGAAACAGAAAATCCGGCTGTGCTCGAGAAAACGCCCGACGATCGACTTGGCGCGGATGTTGTCGGATAGCCCCGGTATGCCGGGACGCAAGCAACAGATGCCCCGGATGACCAGATCGATCTGCACGCCGGCCTGGCTGGCGTCGTACAGCGCGTCGATGATGCCGGGATCGACGAGCGAGTTCATCTTCATCCAGATCTGAGCCGGGCGCCCCGCCTTTGCATGCTCCGCTTCGGCCGCGATCATGTCCGTCATCTCACGGCGCAACGTCACCGGCGACACCATCATGTGCTGCAGTTCGACCGGTTCTGCATAGCCGGTGATGTAGTTGAAGATCTTCGCCGCCTCACGGCCGATCTCGGGGTCGGCGGTGAAATAGGAAAGGTCAGTGTAGATGCGAGCGGTAATCGGATGATAATTGCCCGTGCCGATATGGCAGTAGGTGCGCAGCTCCCCGTGTTCGCGCCGCACCACCATCGACAGTTTGGCGTGCGTCTTCAGTTCCAGAAAGCCGAACACCACCTGTACGCCGGCGCGCTCCAGATCCCGCGCCCAGCGGATGTTGGCCTCCTCGTCAAACCGCGCCTTCAGCTCAACCAGCGCCGTGACGGACTTTCCCGCCTCGGCGGCTTCGGCAAGCGCCTTGACGATCGGGGAATTGTTGGAGGTCCTGTAGAGCGTCTGCTTGATCGCTACGACATCCGGATCCTGTGCTGCCTGGCGCAGGTACTGCACCACGACATCGAAGGATTCATACGGGTGGTGAACGATGATGTCCTTTTGCTGGATCGCTGCAAAGCAATCGCCGCCATGCTCGCGGATACGTTCGGGAAAGCGCGGCGTGAACGGCTCGAACTTCAGATCGTCGCGGTCGATGGACACGAGCTGCGAGAGATTGTTCAACGCCAGCAGGCCGTCGACCCTGAAATTCTGCTCGGGTTCCACATCCAGCGCCTCGGCAACAAACTCGCTCAACGAGGCGGGCGTCGTATCCTCGATCTCAAGCCGGATCACCGATCCGCGGCGGCGGCGCTTGAGCGCGCTTTCGAAAAGGCGCACGAGATCCTCCGCCTCCTCCTCGATTTCCAGATCGGAATCGCGCACCACGCGAAACGCGCCCTTCCCCCGGATTTCATAGCCGGGGAACAGCCGCGTGATGAAGAGGCCGACGGCGTTCTCGATGGTGATGAACCGCGCGCCGGGCTGGCTCTCGGTCTCCGGCAGTCTTACGAAACGCTCCACCTGGGACGGAATGCGCAGGAGCGCCGTCATGCCGCGCCCGCCCTTTTCCGGCGCAAGTTCAAGCGCCAGCGAGAAGCCGAGGTTGGCAATGAACGGGAACGGGTGGGCCGGATCGATCGCCAGCGGGGTCAGCATCGGGAAGATATGAGCGAGGAAATACTCCTCGAGCCAGGCCATGTCTGAGGGCGAGAGATCCGCCCCCTCGACGATCGCCACGCCCTCGCCGGCCAGCAGCTTGCGCATCTCGCGCCAAACGTCCTGTTGCTCGGCCTGCAGGGCAAGACCCGCGCTCGCCACGCGCTCCAGTTGTTCCGCAGGTGTCAGGCCGTCGAGGGACCGGGTGGAGACGCCCTCCCGCATCTGGGCGCTCAGTCCCGCAACCCGGACCATGAAGAACTCGTCGAGATTGTTGGCGGAGATCGACAGGAACCGAAGCCGCTCGAGCAGTGGATGCGAGGTATTTTCCGCTTCCTCCAGAACCCGACGATTGAACTGCAGCCAGGACAGCTCCCGATTGATGAACCGGCTCGGATGTCCAGCGAGCGCCTCGGCTGCATCCGATCCGCCCGTATCAACGCCCGCTGGCGCTACGACCGTCTTGGTGTCCGGTGCCGATGGTGTCGCGCTGCTGTCGTTCATTGGTGTCTCCTGTTGGGCTGCGGCAATACCGTTTGGGGCTCCCGCGGTCCCTGCACCCTACCCGATCGGTTTGACGGTTTTGCATCACCCGGCAAAGCTTATTTCGCGTCCGCAAGAACCTGAGCGGCAAGCGGACGCGTAATCTTGCGTCCGGCGGCCAGCGACGCGCGGTCGAGGGCATCGACCAAAACTTGCGCCGCAGCCACGGAGCGTTCCATTCGCACCACAAGATAGTCAACCACCGCCGGATCGATGTCGATCTGTCGATCCGAGAAAAGCTTGACCAACACCTGTCGCAACAATCCGTCGTCGGGCTCAAGGATTTCAACCGGCGTCGCGGCCCGCAGGCGCGAGGCAAGGTCCGGGAGCTGCAAGCCCCAGCTGATCGGCCAGGTGCGAGAGGTGATCAGCACAGCCGCTCCCCGGTCGCGCGCAAGGTTCAGCAAATGGAAGAGCGCAGTCTCATCAAACCCGCGATGCGTATCCTCCACGGCAACCGCTCCAGGTGCCACCAATGTCTCCATGTCGGCGCCCGCCAGTTGCGACGCCTCGACGAGCGCGCCGCCGCTCTCCGCAAGCCAGATCTGGGTCAGATGGCTCTTGCCCGATCCGATGGGCCCTGCGAGCAGCGTGACCGAAGCCGGCCAGGCCGGCCAGGCATCGATCAACCCGAAAGCCGCCTCGTTGGAGGCGCCGATGAGGAAGTCGTCGCGCCCCTGCGCCGCCTGGTGCGGAAGCACCAGTGGCAACTGGCTGTCGGCTTGCCTGCCCGGATCAACCATCCCGGTCACCCGCCCGCGAGCCGCCCGTCCCCGAATAGAGCGAGCTCGCCATATATTGGGAGAGCACAAATCGCGCCAGCACACCGATCATTGCCGCCGCCGGCACCGCGATCAGCATACCAACGAAGCCGAAGAGGTAACCGAAGGCGAACAGCGCAAACATCAGCCACACGGGATGCAGGCCGACCGTCTTGCCGACAAGCTTCGGCTGCAGGACGTTGCCTTCCAGGAACTGGCCAACCGCAAAAACGACGAGCACCGCGCCAATCATGACCCAGTCCGGCCAGAACTGCACCAAGGCCACCCCCAGCGACACCACGAGACCAAGGGTTGCACCGACGTAGGGAATGAAGCTTACGAGACCGGCGCCAATGCCGATCAGCAGGCCGAAGTTGAGCCCGACAGCGGCAAGCCCGATGGCATAGAAGGCGCCAAGCAGGACGCACACACTCAACTGGCCCCGCAAGAACCCGGCAACGGCCGTGTCCATTTCCTTGGCCAGCCGCTCCACCTTGTCACGATGCTGGCGCGGCAGCCATCCGTCGACCCGCTCGACCATATGGTCCCAGTCGAGCAGCAGATAGAAGGCGACCACGGGCGTCACCACGAAAAGCGACAGCACCGAGAGCAGCGCCTGACCGCCGTTCCAAAGCGATTTGGCGACCCCTGCGATCCAACCGGCGCCCTCGCCGAGCAATCCACCAACACTCGACTTGAGGTCCGCACCGCTAATACCCAGAACTTCAAAGGCCCGCTGGCCGATGTTTTCCGTCATCAGTTTCTGAAGCGCGCCGACAAGCTTCGGGAGCTCCGACAAGAACGCTGATAGCTGGTTGCCGAGAACCGGCAGCAACAGCAACAGGATAAGCATGAACATGACGACAAAGACGGCGAGAATCGCAATCGTCGCGGCAAGCCTTGGCAAACCGCGGCGCTCGAGCCAGTCGGCAACCGGATCCAGCAGATAGGCAAGCGCCATTCCGGCGACGAATGGCAGCAGAATAGGGCTGAACACATAGACGAACGCGGAGAATGCCGCGAAGGATCCAAGCCAAAAATAGAGTTGCCGCTTCAAGGTCAAGATGGTTCGTCCCGTCTTCGCCGATCCGCACAGCGGGTGTGGAACGGTTCTTTTGTCTGGGCGATCACGATGCGGAGTCCGCTGCCGTCATATGGCGCAGCCACGCCAGCAGATAGGCAGCCGCAGACAGAAGCGTCAAGATCGCGGTCGCAAGGATCATGGTGTTTTCCAGCCATGGCACCCGGACACCGAAGGCCGCCTTGCCCAAAAGTGTCGCGGCCGTCACGATCTGGAAGACAGTGGTCGCCTTGCTGATGAAAAACGGCCTGATTTCCATTGGGCGGCCCATGATCCACGACAGGTTGACGGCTCCAACGATCAGCAGGTCACGCGCGGTTACGGCAATGACCAGCCATACCGGCAACAGCCCGGCAAACAGGAGCGAGAGATAGACCGCGACCAGCAACGCCTTGTCGGCAATCGGGTCGAGATAGGCGCCGAGCTGGCTTTGCATGTCGAACCGCCGGGCGATGTAGCCGTCGACACCGTCGGAGATCCCCGACAGAACGAACAGCCAGAAGGCCGCAGCGAAGAAACCGTCCGCGATCAGCCACACGACGACGGGAACACCGAGCAGACGGGCAATGGTGATAAGATTGGGTAGAGTCACGCCTGCGCCTCGTCTGACCTTGTGAACAGGCACCCGGGTTTTTCTTGCATTCGCGACTTTCTGTGTTTGTATGCGCGCCCTGATCAGGGTTTCGGAGACAATAGCATGAGCGAGGCAAGCCCTTCGGGTGGCAACGGCCTGAGCTACGCCGATGCAGGTGTGGATATCGACGCGGGCAACGCCCTCGTCAAGCGGATCAAGCCCCTTGTGAAGGCCACCGCCCGGCCCGGTGCGGATGGCGAGATCGGCGGCTTTGGCGGTGTCTTCGACCTCAAGGCAGCCGGCTTCACCGACCCTGTGCTCGTCGCGGCCAACGACGGCGTCGGCACCAAGCTCAAGATCGCCATCGACAGCGCGCAACACGACACGGTCGGCATCGATCTGGTGGCGATGTGCGTCAACGACCTCGTCGTCCAGGGTGCGGAGCCGTTGTTCTTCCTCGATTATTATGCCTGCGGCGCGCTCGACATCGAGACCGCCACCGCCGTTGTCGCCGGCATCGCGGAAGGCTGCCGGCGCGCGGGCTGTGCGCTGATCGGCGGCGAGACCGCCGAAATGCCCGGCATGTATGGCGACAAGGACTATGACCTCGCGGGCTTTGCCGTCGGTGCGGCGGAACGCGGCAACCTGCTGCCGCGCGGCAACGCCATGGTCGGCGACGTGCTGCTCGCGCTCGGGTCCTCCGGTGTTCATTCCAACGGCTATTCGCTGGTCCGCAAGATCGTCGAGCGCTCGGGCCTCGACTGGAGCGCGGATGCGCCCTTCGCCCACGGCACAAGCCTCGGCGAGGCGCTGATGACGCCGACACGGATCTACGTGAAACCGCTGCTCGCAGCCCTCAAGGCCGGTCCCGGCATCAAGGCGCTTGCGCATATCACCGGCGGCGGCCTGCCGGAAAATCTGCCCCGCGTGCTGCCCGAAACGCTTGCGGCGCGGATCGACCTCAACGCCCTCTCCGTGCCGCCCGTCTTCGGTTGGCTCGCGTCGACCGGCGGCGTCGCCCAGTCGGAGATGCTGCGCACCTTCAACTGCGGCGTCGGCATGGTGGTCGCCGTTTCGGCCGACAGCGCCGACGCGGTCGCCGAGGTGCTTCGTGGCGAGGGCGAGACTGTCATCCGCATCGGGACGCTCGAGCCGCGCACCGCCGGCGGCGAAGCCGTCATCTTCGACGGGACCCTGGCGCTTTGACCACGACATCAAGCCGCCGGCGCACCGCCATTCTCGTCTCCGGGCGCGGCTCCAACATGACGGCCCTGCTCGCAGCCGCAGCCGATCCGGCTTTTCCAGCGCGCATCGACGTGGTGATCGCCAATGTGCCAGGCGCACCGGCCCTTGAGAAGGCCACCGCGGCCGGGATCGAGGCTCTCGCGGTCGACCATCGCGGCCCAGGCGGGCGCAAGGCCTTCGAGGAACGGCTCGACGCCGAGCTGCGCGCCCGCGACATCGAGCTCATATGCCTCGCCGGTTTCATGCGGATCCTGACGCCCTGGTTCGTCGATCGCTGGAAGGATCGGCTGATCAACATCCACCCGGCGCTGCTGCCGGCCTTCAAGGGTCTCGACACCCACGCCCGCGCCCTCGCTGAAGGCTGTCGCATTCACGGTGCCACCGTGCATTTCGTGCGCTCCGAGATGGACACCGGACCGGTAATCGCGCAGGGCGCAGTTGCCGTCAGGCAGGATGACACGCCGGAAACGCTCGGCGCACGGGTGCTGGCGGTAGAGCATGCGATCTATCCGCAGGCTTTGAGGCTCGTCGCCTCCGGGGCCTACGAGATCAACGACATGCGCGTGTGCGCCAGCGAAGGCGAATCCACCACGCCAGCCGCTCTGATCGTACCGGGAGGCTGACGGGCGCAGATTATCCAGTCGCACGCGCCAACGGCTCGCTGGTTTCCAGCGGCCTGCAGTCCGACTCCGCCTTCATCAAAGCCCACCATTCGGCGTAGAGACGCTTGCGTCCGCGCGGCGGTTTCGCGTCCAGAACGGTCATCTCCAGCATGCGATCGGTCCTGAAACTCCGGTAGTCCTGGCGAAGCTCGCACCAGGCCGCCAGCACCCGCGCGCGCTCGAAGAAGGCCAGAACGATCGGCCAGACGACGCGCCGTTCCGGATCACGTCCGGGCACCTGGTAGAGTATCTCGACCTTGTGCCCGGATCGCAGCCCCTCTCGCAAGCGTCCAAGCTCGATCCTGTCTTTCGGCAACGCGTCCGGTGACGGCGCATAAAGCGGCGCATCGAGAAACCCGTCGCGAAGACCGCCGGGCAGCACCGCCGCAATCTTGGCGACCGCATCACGGGCGGTCCGCGAAATCGCGTCATCGCCGCGCGTCTCGGCCATGCGCAGGCCGAGCATGACAATCTCAAGTTCCTCGGCGCTGAACATCAGCGGAGGCAGATCATAGCCGTCCTCAAGCACATAACCGATACCGGCTTCCCCGCGCACGGGAACGCCCGACGCCTCAAGCGCGACGATGTCGCGATAGACGGTGCGCAGCGACACCTCCAACTCGCGGGCAATCTCCCTACCGCTCACCGGCCCGCGCGCCCGACGCATCACCTGGATGATCTGCAGCAATCTGTCGGCCCGGCGCATGGCGATCCCTTCTGCGAAAAGACGTGCGTGATGCTGACAGTATGCTGTCAGGAGGGGCTGGCTACAAGGGACGGGCAAACCGCAATCACGGAGTACCCACATGCTCGTTCTGATCGATTTTCCCGCCGCGCTCGGGCTGCGCAGCCTGTCCCCCTTCGCCTACAAGGCGGAGGCGCTGCTGACGCTTTGCGGATGTGACTACCGCAAGGAAGCAATCGCCGATCTCTCGCTCCTGCCCCACGGCAAGGTGCCCGTGCTCAGGGACGGCGATCTCGTCATCCCCGACAGTTCGCTGATCCAGCGCCATCTGGAGCGCCACCATGGCCTCGCCATCGACGCACAGCTGACGGATATCGAACGCGCCATGGCGGAAGCTTTCCGCCGCATGGCCGAGGAGCACCTGCGCTGGACGATGGTCCATGCCCGCTGGATCGACCCCGCCGGCGAGGAAGAGATCATCGCCGCCGCCTTTTCCGGCGTGCCGGAGGCCGCGCGCCGGAGCGTCTTCCTCGAGGTGCGCGAACAGGTACGCCAGTCGCTTCACATGCAGGGGATTGGCCGGCATACGGCCGAAGAGATCTATACGTTCGGCCGCAACGACCTCGACGCGATCGCCTCCTTCCTGGACGACAAGCCCTTCTTGATGGGAGACCGTCCCACCAGCGTCGATGCGTTCATCGCCGGGCTCATGATCAACATGCTGACAAGCCGCATCGACACGCCCCTGACGCGTCATGCATGGGCAATCCCCACCTTCGCGGATTACGTCGTGCGCTTCGAGCGCGAGGTGTTCGGGCCGCGCGCGATGCTGCCGGCACGTCTTGCGGAGGCCGCAGCCGCCTGAGGCGGCTTCAGGCCTTCCTCACCCACACAGCGATATCGTGGAACGCGGCGCCGCCGTAAGGCGCGACCGCGTCCGCGCCGGTCAGCGTGTTGATACCCTTGCCGTCCGGATAGGCCTCGTTCGGCCAGATGCCTTCCGCGATCACCACGCCTGGCTTGAGGCCTTCGGTCACGCGCAGATGCAGCAGCACGGCGCCGCGCGCGTTGCCGATGCGGATCCGGTCGCCGTCTTGCAGCCCGAGCGGTCCGGCATCCTCGGGCCGCATCATCAACTCCGGCCGGCCCTCCTTGTCGCGGGACCCTGCGGTCTCGTTGAAGGTCGAGTTCAGGAAGGATCGTGCGGGCGAGGTCACCAGCCGGAAGGGATGGGTCTCGTCGGCAGCCTCCACCACCGGCCAATAGTCCGGAAGCGCCGGCATTTCGGCCCATGGTCCCATCGGGCCGTCGTTCGGCGCCGGCACCTTCGGCCAGTCCGGGCGGAAGCGGAACTTGCTGTCGGGCCAGGCGAAGCCCTTGAGATAATGCGCGGTCTCAAAATCCGGCTGGCAATCCACCCATCGGTCGCGCTCGATCTCTTCCAGCGAACCTAAATCCGATGCCTTGAGCATCCAGTCGATGTGCTCGCGCGCGCTCATCGAAAAGCCGGGATGCCCGGCCGCGCCGAGCCTGCGCGCCAGATCGTTCAGAACGACGAGATTCTCCCGCGTTTCGCCCGGCCCGTCGACGAGCTTCGCCCCCAGCATCAGATACTGGTGTCCCCCACCCTTGTAGATATCGTCATGCTCCAGAAACTGCGTGGCCGGCAGAACAACGTCGGCCATTTGCGCGGTCTCTGTCATGAACTGCTCATGCACGCAGACGAAGAGATCCTCGCGGGCGAAGCCCTGTTTGACCAGTTCTTGCTCGGGGGCGACCGACACAGGGTTGGTGTTCTGGATCAGCATGGCATGCACCGGCGGTCCGCCGCGCAACGCCTCGCGGTCACCCGTCAGCACCCGCCCGACCTGGCTCTGGTCGAGCTGGCGCACACTGGAATCGCGCAGGGCTGTTGCCTCGATCATCGACTTGTCGAGCGTGTAGATCGCGCCGTTGTTGTGAAACGCTCCCCCGCCCTCATGCTGCCAGGCCCCCGTCACCGCCGCGATGCAGGAGGCCGCATGCATGGACATCGCGCCGTTGCGCGAGCGGGTAAAGCCATAGCCCAGCCGGAAATAGGTCCGCTTCGTCTCGCCGATCATGCGCGCGAAGGTCTCGATCTCCTCGACCGTGAGCCCGGTGATCGCCGACGCCCATTCCGGCGTCCGGGTGGCGACATGCGCCTCAAGCTCCGCCGGACAGTCGGTGAAACGTTCCAGATAGGTGCGGTCGGCAAATCCGTCGCGAAACAGCACATGCATCGCCGCGCAGGCAAGGGCTGCATCCGTGCCGGGCCTGAGCACGAGCCCGAGGTCCGCCTGCTTGATCGTCTGAGTCGGATAAACGTCGATGGCGATGATCTTCGCGCCGCGCGTCTTGCGGGCGGTCACCGCGTGGGTCATCACGTTGACCTGCGTCGACACCGGGTTGGTGCCCCAGATCACGATCTGGTCGGAAAGGGCCATCTCGCGCGGATCGGGACCTGCAAGCTTGCCCGTTCCGGCGATATAGCCGGTCCAGGCCATGTTGGTGCAGATCGTGTCGAACTGCAGCGAATAGCCCTTGGCGTGGCGCAGCCGGTGAATACTGTCGCGCTGCACCAGCCCCATCGTGCCCGCGTAGTGATAGGGCCAGACGCTTTGCGCGCCGTGCTCGGCTTCCGCCTTCAGGAAAGCCTCCGCCACCGCATCGAGAGCCGCGTCCCAGGAGATCTCCTCGAACCGCCCCTCGCCCTTCGCGCCCACACGGCGCAAGGGCTTGGTCAGCCGGTCGGGGTGATACAGCCGCTCCGCATAGCGCGCGACCTTGGCGCAGATCACGCCGGCGGTATAGGCGTTGTCGCGCGCCCCGCGCACGCGCCCGATCATGCCGTCCTGCAAGAGCTCGACCTCCAGCGCGCAGGTCGAGGGACAATCGTGCGGACAGGCGGAAGCCTTGAGGACGGGAGCGTTCATGGGATCAAGCGGTTCCGATTGTCGGGAGAATGAAATTGCAGGGTTTCCCTGACGCGAGGCACTGTCAAGCTTGATGCCCGGCACACACGAAAAGACCGGCCAAAGGGCCGGTCCAGACGCAGGTCGCGAAAGAGGCGTGCCTCAGCCGACGATTTCGGTCTCGGAGAACCAATAGGAAATCTCTTCGGCAGCGGTGTCGGGCGCGTCCGAACCATGCACGGAGTTTTCGCCGATCGACAGGGCGTAGGACTTGCGGATCGTGCCCTCGGCCGCATCGGCCGGGTTGGTCGCGCCCATCACTTCGCGGTTCTTGGCAATCGCGTCTTCGCCTTCAAGCACCTGGACGACGGTCGGCGCGGACGACATGAACTCGACGAGTTCGCCAAAGAACGGACGCTCCTTGTGAACCGCGTAGAAGCCCTCGGCCTCGCGCTGCGACATCCACACGCGCTTGGAAGCAACGACGCGCAGGCCGGCCTCTTCCAGCATCGCCGTGATCGCGCCGGTGAGGTTGCGACGCGTCGCGTCGGGCTTGATCATCGAAAAGGTACGCTCGATCGCCATGGTGTTCTGGTCCTGTCTGGTTGCCGCCGGCCGCCCGTCGTAGGGGTTCGCCAGCCAATTGAATTTCCGTATCCGTTTCGTCGGATGCCGCAGTCGTATAGCGGGGGAAAACCGCCGCCGCAAGGCCGGACCACACAAGCGTTTCCCATGGGTTCGCCCGTATGAGCCAGGTCGAATTCTTCAAAGGCGCAGTGCCCGGTTTTCGCCTATCTGGCGGCCGGCGTCTTGCGTGCCTCGCCCTCGAACAGATCGAGGCAACGCTCGAACCAGTCGGCGACCGGCGTGTCGGTCTCAACCAGCTTCAACGGGCTGGAGACGCGCGCCCATTGCAGCGTGCCAAAAAGGCTGTAATCGCCATAGAGTGGATTGTCACCGCCAATGAAAGGCTGAGACCGCAGCATGATGTTCATCGGCATCAACGCCTTGGCCACCTCGGCCACCCGCCCCTCGCGATCATGCTGCACCTCTTCCAGCGTCTGACCGAAGCGCGCCTCCCGCGTCTCCCGGAAATAGGCCTGATCGGCGGGCGCGAGAATGTCGTGGATGTCCTTGACGATAAGCCGCACGATCAGCGCGCTCACCGAGGCGTTGGCCCAACTGTCGATGAACCTGGCGGCAGCCCGCCCGCCGGCTCCGCCAAACAGGCTCGGCCGGTCGGGATAGGTGTCCTCCAGATACTCCGCGATGGTCCAGCTGTCGCAAATGGTGCGCTCGCCGTCGACCAGAAGCGGCACCGTCTTGCCGGCATCAGGCGCTAAACCGGCGATCTCCGTGAAGGGACGCGGCGCGGTCTCGAACTCCAGTCCCTTGTGCAGAAGCGCCATTCTGGCCCGCCAGCAGAACGGGCTGAAGGGCCGCGCAACATCGGTTCCGCAAAGCTCATAGAGAATTCGGGTCAAGGCGACCTCCCCGGTCATGATGGGTTCGTGTTGGGCGGACCCTACCCGCAGCCCCGCCACGATCCAATCTCCAAAATGGGGCAGCAGCCGCGCGCACGCTGCCATCGACGGAGCGCCCCGCTTGAATCAAAACGCGAACGAGCAGACTCATTTTGCCAACACATGCCCGCACCTCACTGAGAAGGCGCAGGTTTTTGCTCGCAGCCAGACGCCGGACGCGTTATCAATTGATCCCTCACTTCTGGCGAAGCGAGCCGTTGCGGCCCGCCGCCCCCACATGAAAAAACCGGGCCAGACCCTTCACGCGATTCAGTGATTTCGCGTGCGGTGAAAACGACCCGCCCGCCCAGAGAGGATGTTCATGACTTCGACAACAAACGCGCTGCTGGATGGTCTGCTCGACTGGGTGCGCATCGAGACGCACACGCCCGACACCTCCGGTCTCAACACGTTGATGGACCTCGTCGCCGCGCAGGCCGCGGCCTTCGGCGCGACCAGCGAGCGCATCCCCGGCCGGGACGGCTACGGCGATCATCTGCTCGTTTTCTCCCCCTGGGGCGATCGGGACACTCCGGGCATCCTGTTCATGAGCCATCTCGACACGGTGCACCCCAAGGGCACCATCGACGCCGACCTGCCGATCCGCATCGAGGGCGACCAGGCGTTCGGCCCCGGCATCTGCGACATGAAGGGCGGCGCCTACAATGCGCTTGCCGCGCTGCGCGCCGTTGCCGAATCGGGCGTCACCCCGCCCCTGCCCGTGCGCATCCTCTACACCTCCGACGAGGAGGTCGGCAGCCCGAGCTCGCGCACCCTGATCGAGGAACAGGGGAAATGGGCGAAATACGCCCTGGTGACGGAGCCCGCCCGCAACGGCGGTCATGTCGTCACCGCACGCAAGGGCGTCGGGCGCTTCACGCTCAAGGTCGAGGGACGCCCGTCGCACGCGGGCGCGCGCCACTGGCAGGGCCGCAGCGCCGTCACCGAGCTTGCACACCAGATCATCGCACTTGAGGCGATGACCGACTATGACCGCGAGATCACCGTGAACGTCGGCCAGATCACCGGCGGCACGGGCACCAACGTCGTACCGCAACATGCCCGGGCCGAAATCGACCTGCGCGTTCCAACGGTGGAAGCGGCGAACGAGATGGTCGCAAGGATCACGGGCTTGGTGCCCAAGACACCCGACACGACGCTCACGATCACCGGCGGCATGAACCGTCCGCCCTTCGAGCAGTCGGAAGCGAGCAAGGCGCTGTTCGATCACGCGGCCGGGCTGGCGGACGAAATCGGCTTCGAACTGATCGGCGAAACCACTGGCGGCGGATCCGACGGCAACTTCATCGCGTCCCACGTCGCGACGCTGGACGGCCTTGGCCCGGATGGCGACGACGTGCACACGCTGAACGAACGCATCTTCATCTCGTCGCTGGAACCGCGAATGCTGCTGATGAAACGGCTGATCGAAACGCTCGACTGACGAAAAAGGCGCGCGCCCAACACAACGGCGCGCGCCGCCGGTCCACCTTGAGCATGCACTCGTGGCCAGGCGAGCGCCCATGACTGTTTCGGGAGCCCCCGAAGCCGCTCTGGTCAGCGGTATTTCGGTTTCGAACGCAGAAAATCGGCCTGCTCCGGTCGAAAGACAGGCGCTGGCCCCTATTTGTCCGGCCGGTCGCCCTCCTCTCCTGAAGGCACCGTCACCGCGGCTTCTTCCGGGACGGTCGGGTGGATTTCCGCCTCAGCCCTCTCGGCGGCCTCCCGTTCGGATTCGCGAAGCAGCCAGCGCTCGATGCGAATGCCGAGCAGCCTCGTTCTCTCGTCGCGCGCCGCAAGCTCCTGCGCAAGGTCCCGATAGAGCGAAACGGCGATCATGATCATCAGGAGCATGAACGGAAAGGCTGCGACGATCGAGGCGGTGCGCAGGCTTTCCAGCCCGCCTGTGAGCAAAAGAACCACCACCATCAGCAACTGCAACGTTCCCCACAGCATCCGCACCGCGCGGGTGGGGTTGAGCACGCCCTTCGACGTGAACATGCCGAGCACGAAGGTGGCCGAGTCGGCCGAGGTCACGAGGAACATGCCGACGAGCAGGATCGACGCCAGGGTCAGCGCGGCGCTGCCGGGCAACTGTTCGAGCAAGACATAAAGACCGGAGGGCACCTCGGCGGCCACCGCGTCGGCGATGCCCGCATGTTCGTATATCTCGAAATGAACGGCGGCGCCGCCGAATGTCGAAAACCACAGCATGCTGAGGACGACGGGCACGATCATCACGCCAAGCACGAATTCGCGTATGGTCCGCCCCCGCGAGATCCGCGCGATGAAACTCCCGACGAAGGGCGCCCAACTCAGACCCCAGGCCCAGTAGAAAAGCGTCCATTGCTCGACCCACTCGCCGGAGGAATAGGGCGACGTGACGAGGCTCATCTCTATGAGGGTGCCCAGGTATTCTCCCAGGGTCTGTGTCATCACACCGAAGATGAAGGACGTCGGCCCGAAGACCAGCACGACCCCCAAAAGCGCCGCCGCCAGCAGCATGTTGGCATTGCTCAAAAGCCGCACACCCCGGTCGAGCGGGGTCATTGCCGAAAGCATGAACAATCCGCCGACCACGGCGACGATCACCAACTGCGCGGGAAAGCCGAACGGGATCCCCGTCAGCCGTGCGATGCCGCTGTTGATTTGAAGCGCCCCGAGCCCAAGGGTCGTCGCCACGCCGAAGACGGTCGAAACCACGGTGAGAACGTCAATCGCCTTGCCCCAGCCGGCATCCACGCGATCGCCGAGGATCGGCCGAAGCGTCTCGCTGATCAGACCGTGGCTGTCATGCCGGAACCGGACATAGGCGATGGCGAGCCCCACCAGCGCAAAATTCGCCCACTGGTGCAGGCCCCAGTGGAAGAAGGCGTAGCGCATGCCGGTCTGCGCGGCCCAGACGGTGCGTGGCAACCCGTCGCCGAGTGGCGGATCGGTGAAGTGCATCATCGGTTCGGCGACCCCCCAGAACACCAGCCCGACGCCCATCCCGCCGGAGAAGATCATCGCGAGCCAGCTCGGAAAGGAGAACTCGGGCGGCGCGTCCGCAGGACCGAGCTTGATGGTGCCCATTCTCGACAGCCCAAGGACGAGCACGAAAACAACGAACCCGGTCGTGACCAGGAGGTACATCCAGCCGACATTCGTCGCGGTCACGTGCAGGAGTTGCTGAGCGACGCGTTGGACGGTGTCGGGAGCGACGCCGGTCACGATCACGAAGAACAGCACGATCCCGGCCGAGACATGCAACACCGTGCCGACATCTCCCAGACTGATAGCCATGAAACTTGTGGGCCGCTTCAACTGCCGTCCTCCTTTCCCGTCGATTGGCGAGCACCCTCGCGAACCTGATGTGTCTGCTCCGCCCCTCGATCACACCTGAAGCCGGGCCGCGCCAGGGCATCAATCGCAATCGCCCACCCGTCGGTACTCTCAAAACCGGCGACAGCGCGCAATCCAGATGACCCTTGCCGGGCTCGAAGCGGCCGACCAATGTTTTCGGCTGGGTCGCCACAGGCAAGTCGATGCGGAGATTGAACTTGAGATAATTGCGCGATGTGCCCGAGCGGTACGGCCCCTTTATCACCTGTTGCAGTCGGTTCCGTTCGATGACGTCTCGCTCGGGTCTGAGATCGTGTCCCGACCATCATCTCGCATCGGGACGATGCCGGGATCAGATGATCGGCAGCGCAAAAGTCCACGCGCATCAGCACACCG
This sequence comes from Stappia sp. ES.058, assembly GCF_900105595.1. Classification (GTDB taxonomy): domain Bacteria; phylum Pseudomonadota; class Alphaproteobacteria; order Rhizobiales; family Stappiaceae; genus Stappia. The sequence continues at coordinate 1,932,327 of NZ_LT629784.1, forward strand.
ACCGCCCCGGACCAGCGCTGCCAAAAATCCGACGCGCCCGGGAGAAGACCGCTCGAAAGTGCCCCGTAGGCTGGCGAACCTCACGTTCCGCAGGAATCATCAGGACCCAATCTGCTTCAGCCCCTACCACCATCGCGTCCGAAATCAAATCGAGCGCGTCGTCAACCGGGTCATGCACGGGCGTGGCATTGCGACGCGCCCTCATGAAAACCCCGCCGCCAACGTCCTCGCCCGCTTCGGGCTCGCGACCATGCGGGTCCGGCTGCGCGGTTACGAACCGACGACCTTTCCCGCGAGGCGCTTGCCGTCAGCGCCGAAGAAATGCAGGTCGGGCGCCGCGCAGGTTATATGCACCGGCGCGCCCGTACGCGGCACCTCGGCAGATCCCTCGACCCGCACGATCATCGCCTCGCCGTCGGCAAGGCGTACATGCGCGAGCGTTTCCGCACCGAGCGCTTCGGCGATGGCTAACTCACCCGACAGCACCGCCTCCGCCTCGCTGCAAAACGCCAGATGCTCAGGACGAACGCCGACCGTCACGGCCAATTCGGGCGGGGCGTTCTTCGTGCCAATCTGGCCGAGCAGCCCGCTTTCGCGCAAACGTTCCACGGACAGGAAATTCATCGGCGGCGAGCCGATGAAGCCACCGACGAAGGTCGAGGCCGGCGTGCGATAGACGTCGAGAGGCGAGCCGACCTGTTCCGCGACACCCCCGTTCATCACGATGATGCGGTCGGCCATGGTCATGGCTTCCACCTGGTCATGCGTGACATAGAGCGACGTGACGCCGAGACGGCGCTGCAGCGTCTTGATCTCCACACGCATCTGCACCCGTAGTTTGGCGTCGAGGTTGGAAAGCGGCTCGTCGAACAGGAAGACGGCCGGCTCGCGCACGATGGCGCGCCCCATGGCGACACGCTGGCGCTGGCCGCCGGAGAGTTGACGCGGCTTGCGCGCGAGATATTCGCCGATCTCCAGGATCTTGGCCGCCGCCTCGACACGCTCGGCGATCTCCGCCTTGGGAATGCCCGCGATCTTCAGCCCGTAGGCCATGTTGTCGTAGACGCTCATGTGCGGATAAAGCGCGTAATTCTGGAACACCATGGCGATGTCGCGCTCGCGCGGCTCCAGCGTGTTGACCACGCGCCCGCCGATGGAAATTTCGCCGGAGGTGATCGTCTCCAGCCCCGCCACCATACGCAGCAGCGTTGACTTGCCGCAGCCCGACGGGCCGACGATAACGATCAGCTCGCCGTCGTCGATCTCGGCGTCGACGCCGTGGATGACCTCGGTCGGCCCGTAGGACTTTCGAACGTTTGAAAGGGCGATTTGCGCCATCGGATGCTATTTCTCGCTTTCCACGAGGCCCTTGACGAAAAGCCTCTGCATGAAGACGACGACGGCCACAGGCGGCAGCATGGCCATCAGTGTGGTCGCCATGATGACGGGCCACTCCGCGATGTCATCGCCGGAAGGAAACATCTGCTTGATGCCCATCACGATGGTGTTCATCTCCGGCTTCGTGGTGATCAAGAGCGGCCAGAGATACTGGTTCCATCCGTAGATGAAGAGGATCACGAAAAGCGCGGCGATATTGGTGCGCGACATCGGCAGCAGGATGTCGAGAAAAAAGCGCACCGGCCCCGCCCCGTCGACCCGCGCGGCTTCCGCCAGTTCATCCGGTACGGTGAGAAAGAACTGCCGGAACAGAAACGTCGCCGTCGCGGAGGCAATCAGCGGCAGGATCAGGCCGGAATAGGAGTTGAGCATCCCGAAGCCCGCGACGACCTCGTAGGTCGGAACGATGCGCACCTCAACCGGGAGCATCAGGGTCAGGAAGATGAGCCAGAAGAACATCATGCGGAACGGGAAGCGGAAATAGACGATGGCATAGGCGGAGATGATCGAGATCACGATCTTTCCCACCGCGATGCCCATCGCCATGATGCTGGAGTTCATCAGCATGAGCCAGACAGGCGCGTTGATGCCTTGCGTCAGCGCCGCCGTGTAGTTCTCGATGAAATGAGACCCCGGCAGAAGCGGCATCGGCGGGCGAGCGATCTCCGGCTGGGTCACCGTGGAGGCGACGAAGGCCATGTAGATCGGAAAGCAGATGATCGCGATCCCGACCAGCAGGCCGATGTGCGTCAACCATGTGCCAAGCCCGCGTTTTTCGACCATCCCGCTCATCAGTAGTGCACCTTGCGTTCGATATAGCGGAACTGCACGACGGTCAGCAGGCCGACGAGCACGAGCAGGATCACCGACTGGGCAGCGGAGGACCCAAGGTCCTGGCCGACGAACCCGTCGGAAAACACCTTGTAAACGAGGATCGTCGTTGCCTGTTGCGGGCCGCCCGCCGTGATCGTGTGGATCACGCCGAAGGTCTCGAAGAAGGCGTAGACGATATTGACCACCAGCAGGAAGAAGGTCGTCGGCGACAGAAGCGGGAAGACGATGGTCCAGAACCGGCGCGCGAAGCTGGCGCCGTCGATCGCCGCTGCCTCGATTACGCTACGGGGGATCGCCTGAAGACCGGCGAGAAAGAACAGGAAGTTGTAGCTGATCTGCCGCCAGGACGAGGCCGCCACCACAAGACCCATCGCCTCGCCGTCATTGAGCACGTGGTTCCAGTCATAGCCGGCAGCACTGAGGTACCAGGCGACGAGGCCGACGTTCGGATTGAACATGAAGAGCCACAGCACGCCGGCGACGGCAGGTGCCACGGCGTAGGGCCAGACAAGCAATGTCTTGTAGGCGCTCGATCCCTTGATCACGCGGTCGGCCATCACCGCCATCCACAGCGCCGCGCCCATGGATGTGACCGTCACCAGCGTTGAAAACACCACAGTCGTCTTGAAGGAGGCGAGATAGTAGGGATCGCTCAGCAGAAACTCGAAATTGCCCCAGCCGACAAACTGCGAACTGAGGCCGAAGGGGTCTGGAATGAAGGCCGATTGATAGATCGCCTGCCCCGCCGGCCAGAAGAAGAACAGCATGGTGACCACAATCTGCGGGGCAAGCAGCAGATAAGGCAGCAGCCGGTTGTTGAAGACGACGCGTTTTTGCATCTCGTTCGGTACCGTTCAGGCGGATCGTGAAGGCATGGCCGGTTGAACGGACGGTCCGGATCATGTCCGGACCGTCCGCCAGTTCGTATTGCCTGTCCGCCGGCAGGAACGCCGACGGCGCAAAGCCCTTAGCGGTTGGCCTGCTGGAAGCGGCGCAGCAGCTTGTTGCCACGCTCGACCGCGCTGTCGAGCGCCGTTTGTGCATCCTTGTCGCCAGCCCACACGGCTTCCAGCTCCTCGTCGATGATCCCGCGGATCTGATCGAAGTTGCCGAGACGCAGGCCCTTGGAGTTGGCCGTCGGCGCCTTGCCGGTCATCTGGATGATGGCGATGTCGGTGCCCGGGTTCTCCTTGTAGAAACCGGATTCCTTGGTCTGCTCGTAGGCTGCGGAAGTGATCGGCAGATAGCCGGTGTTCTGATGCCAGTTGGCCTGGATATCGGCGGAGGAAAGGAAGTTGAGGAATTCCGCGACGCCGTCGTATTCCTCGGCCTCATGTCCGCTCATCACCCACAGCGACGCACCGCCGATGATGGTGTTCTGCGGCGCGCCTTCGACGTTGGACCAATAGGGAAGCGCACGGATATCGAAGGCGAAGTCGGCCTCCGCCTTCACGCCGGCGTAGCCTGCCGATGATTCGGTGAAAAACGCACATTCGCCGGAGCGGAACCGCGCGCCGCCCTCGTTGCGGCGGCCGGCATAGATGAACTTGCCGTCCTTGGCCCAATCACCCATCGCGGAAATATGCGCGACCTGAACCGGGCCATTGAAGGCAAGCTCGGTGTCGGTGCCCGCGAAGCCGTTGTCCTTCGTTGCAAAGGGAACGTTGTGATAGGCGGAAAGGTTTTCCAGATGCACCCAGCTCTGCCATGCGGTCGTCAGCGGACAGGAAGAACCGGACGCCTTCAGCGCGTCGAGCGCGGTCCCGACCTGCTCCCAGGTCGCAAGCTCCATGTCGGGATCAAGGCCGGCGGCCGTCAGCGCGTCGCGGTTCACGTAAAGCACCGGCGTGGACGAGTTGTACGGCAGGGACAGCATGTCGCCATCGGTCGTCGTGTAATAGCCCTTCACGGCGGCGAGATAGGCATCCGGATCGAACGGCTTGCCGGTCTCGGCCATCAGTTCGTAAACCGGAACGATCGCGCCCTTGGCGGACATCATCGTTGCGGTGCCGACCTCGAAGACCTGAAGGATGTGAGGCTGCTCGCCGGCGCGGAAGGCGGCGATGCCGGCATTCAGCGTCTCGGAATAGTTGCCCTTGTGCGAGGCGACGACGACGAACTCGTCCTGCGAGGCATTGAACTTCTCAACCTGCTCGGCGAGCAGCTCGCCCAGGCGGCCGGTGAAGGCATGCCACCACTGGATTTCGGTCGCGCCGAAGGACGCCGTCGTGCTTCCGGCCAGGATCGTCGCGGCGACCAGTCCGGCGAGTGTCTTGCGATAAGCCATTGTGTTTGCTCCCATCGATCGGGCTTCCGGCCCGACATGCGGTTGAGGAACGGCAGGCGGACCCAGATGGCCACGCCGAACGAAACGCCCGCTTTTCGTATTGTTTTCATATGAACGATAAATGTCGCTCACATGAACATTAAGCGACACTTCAATGACGGGTGCAAGCCTTGCGCGGCCGTCGGTCTGCGAAGTCTGTGAAGAAGCGTTTCCGGCCGCCGGATGCGCGCGGCACGAAGAGCTTTGTCCGGTTTCCGTGCTCCCGGTGCCTAGGGGCAACGCGGATTCGCACAGTCAACAGTTTGATGACAGTTATCCCGGCGATTCACGACAAGGGGGCATCGCCGTGAAATACCGGTCGTGAATCACCTGCACGCACTTTCCCCCGCACCGTCCCTCGGCTACCAAGGATCGTCATGAGGGGAATTGAAATGAAGGGAACGGCACCGGCAAACGACACGAGCGCCGCCTCACCGATGCGTGTGGCGCCGCACAACGCGGAAGCCGAACGCCAGCTTCTCGGCGCCATCATCGTCAACAACGAGACCTATTACCGCGTTTCCGATTTTCTCGAACCCGGCCATTTCTTCATCGCGCCGCACCGCGAGGTGTATGAAAAGGCCGGCCAGCTTATCCGCGCCGGCAAGGTCGCGTCTCCGATCACGCTCAAGACCTTTTTTGCCCAAGACGCGAAAATCGCCGACATGTCGGCGGCTCAATACATCCTGCGCCTGGCCGCTGATGCCGCCTCCATCATCAACGCGGAGGACTATGGCCGCGCGATCTACGATCTCGCCATTCGCCGGAACCTGATCCGCATCGGCGAGGACATGGTCAACATCGCCTTCGATGCACCGATCGACATGCCACCGGGCACACAGATCGACGATGCAGAACGCAGGCTCTTCGAACTCGCCGAAAAAGGCAGTTCGAACGCTGGCTTCGTCAGCTTCGGCGATGCCCTGACCGCCACCATCGAAATGGCGGCTGCCGCCTATCAGCGTGAGGGAGCTCTGTCGGGAACCGCCAGTGGCCTGCGCGACCTCGACAGCCTGATGGGCGGGCTGCAGCCGTCGGACCTCATTGTGCTCGCGGGACGTCCGGCCATGGGCAAGACCTCGCTTGCCACCAATATCGCCTACAACATCGCCGAGGCCTATCATGCCGAGGAACAGCCCGACGGAACGATGAAGACCATCAACGGCGGTGTGGTCGGCTTCTTCTCGCTGGAAATGTCCGCGGAACAGCTCGCCACCCGCATCATCTCCGAGCAGACCGAGATCTCGTCGTCAAAGATCCGGCGTGGCGACATCTCCGAGCATGACTTCGAAAAACTCGCCGCCGCCTCGCAGACGATGCAAAGCGTACCGCTGCATGTCGACCAGACAGGCGGCATCTCGATCTCCCAGCTCGTCGCGCGTGCCCGCCGGCTGAAGCGTCAGCGCGGCCTCGATCTCCTGATCGTCGACTACATCCAGCTTCTGACCGGCTCGAGCAAGAACCAGGGCAACCGTGTTCAGGAAATCACCGAGATCACCACGGGGCTGAAGGCGCTCGCCAAGGAACTCAACGTCCCGATCATCGCTCTGTCCCAGCTCTCGCGTCAGGTCGAATCGCGCGACGACAAGCGTCCGATCCTCTCCGACCTTCGCGAATCCGGCTCCATCGAGCAGGACGCCGACGTGGTGATGTTTGTCTATCGCGAGGAATATTATCTCTCCAAGGCCATCGGTCAGGAGGCGACGCCGGAGGACATGGAAAAGCTGGACCGTGTGCGCAACCGCGCCGAGGTGATCATCGCCAAGCAGCGTCACGGCCCGACCGGCACGGCAAACCTGCACTTCCAGGGCGAGTTTACCCGCTTCTCCGACCTCGCCGATCCGGACCGTTTCCCGGAGCCGCACGAATAGGCGCAGCCGAACCGATACCGCTCCCCAAATGCTTGACCCGCAAAGCGGCGCGCGCGCAAATGCATCCATATGATTCCGGGCTCCCGCCAGATCCTCGACGCGGATCGCGCCCAACAGCACCCGTCACGCGTGCACACCACCCGCGCGATGGGACCAATCCGGATGGATGAGGACAGGTTTGACCGATCACTCCGCTCCCGCTCCCGATGATGCAATGCATGGCGCCGGCGATCCCGGCGAAGGCGGACGCATCACCATCGATCTGGACGCGCTTGCCGCCAACTGGCAGGCGCTCAACGCGCGCCTGACCGGCGACGGAGAGTGCGGCGCGGCCGTCAAGGCCGACTGCTACGGCCTCGGCTCCGATCAGGGCCTCGCCACGCTCTGGACAGCGGGATGCCGAACCTTCTTCGTCGCCACGCCGCAGGAAGGCAGGGCGACGCGCGAGCGGCTTCCCGATGCCACCATCCACATTCTCAACGGCCTCTATCCCGGCGCGGCGGAGTTTTACGTCGCCCACGGGCTTCGCCCGGTGCTCGGCTCCATGGAAGAAGTTGCCGAATGGCGCGGTTTCATCGCCGGCCGGAGCGATCCGCCGCCAGCCGGCCTGCATGTCGACACCGGGATCAGCCGGCTCGGTCTTTCGCTCCACCAGGCACGTACAATCGCGGCGGAGCCGACCTCGGGGTTCTCACCCGGCTTGGTGATGTCGCACATGGCCTGCGCCGACCGACCCGACCACCCGATGAACAAGGTCCAGCTGGACCGGTTCCAGGAGGCGACGGCGCTATTCCCTGGCGCCCGCCGATCGCTCGCGAATTCGGCCGCCATCTTCCTGGGAAGCGACTATCATTTCGACCTCGCCCGTCCGGGCATCACGCTCTACGGCGCCAGCGCCTCTGAACTGCCGCAGGCGCGGCTGCGACCGGTCGTGACGCTGGAAAGCCGCATCCTGCAGGTGCATGAGCTCAAGCGCGGCGAAACCATCGGCTATGGTGCAACCTTCACCGCCCCCACCGACATGCGCGTTGCCATGGTCTCCGCCGGCTATGCGGACGGTTATCTGCGCGCCTCCGGCTCCACCGACGAAAAGCGCGGCGCCGATGCCTGGCTTGCGGGCTACCGACTGCCGATCCTCGGCCGGGTGTCGATGGACATGTCCGGCTTCGACGTGAGTGCCGTTCCGCCGGACGTGGCGCAACGCGGGGCCTTCGTCGAACTCTTCGGTGCCAACATTCCGATTGACGAGACGGCCGGCTGCGCCGGTACCATCGGCTATGAATTGCTCACCGGCCTCGGACGGCGTTTCTCCCGCCGCTATCTCCCGGTTCTGACCGCGAGAGGCGAGAGCTGATGGCCAAGCGGTCGACCTCCTTCGTCTGTCAGTCCTGCGGCGCGGTCGCCGCCAAATGGGCCGGGCGCTGCGACAGTTGCGGCGACTGGAACAGCCTGATCGAGGAGCGTGCGGGTGCGGGTGTCGGCGGATCTCCCGTGCCCGCCAGCCGGCGCAAGGGGCGGGTCGTACCGCTGGTCGGCCTGTCGGGTGAAACCGAGACGCCGCCGCGCATCGAGACCCGCGTCGGCGAACTCGACCGCGTCACCGGCGGCGGGTTCGTGCGCGGCTCCGCGCTTCTGGTCGGCGGCGATCCGGGCATCGGCAAGTCGACGCTGCTCATTCAGGCAGCGGCCGAGGTTGCGCGCGGCGGCCATCGCGCTGTCTATATTTCCGGCGAGGAGGCGATCGATCAGGTGCGGCTGCGCGCCGCGCGCCTAGGGCTGACGGACGCGCCGGTCGGGCTTGCGGCGGAAACCAGCGTCGAGGACATCCTGGCGACACTGACCGACGGTCCCGCGCCGGCACTCGTCATCATCGATTCCATCCAGACGCTGTGGACGGAAACGGTGGAATCGACACCGGGAACCGTGACGCAGGTGCGCGCCTCGGCCCAGGCGCTGGTGCGCTACGCGAAATCGAGCGGCGCCACAGTCATTCTCGTCGGCCATGTCACCAAGGACGGGCAGATCGCCGGTCCCCGGGTCGTCGAGCACATGGTCGACGCGGTGCTCTATTTCGAGGGCGACGGCGCGCATCAGTACCGCATCCTGCGCTCGGTAAAGAACCGCTTCGGAGCGACCGACGAGATCGGCGTCTTCGAGATGACGGACAAGGGTTTGAGCGAGGTCGCAAACCCGTCCGCGCTCTTCCTGGGAGAACGCTCCGGCCGCACGCCCGGCTCCGCCGTCTTTGCCGGACTGGAAGGCACCCGCCCGCTGCTCATCGAGATCCAGGCGCTGGTCGCCCCCTCGCCGCTCGGCACACCGCGCCGCGCGGTGATCGGCTGGGACAATGCGCGGCTTTCCATGATCCTGGCTGTGCTCGAAGCGCGTTGCGGCGTGCGCTTTGCGCAAAACGACGTCTACCTGAATGTCGCCGGAGGATTGCGCGTGACCGAGACGGGCGCGGATCTGGCTGTCGCCGCGGCCCTCGTCTCATCTCTCAGCGGGGTTGCCCTGCCCGCCGATTGCGTCTATTTCGGCGAGATCAGTCTGTCAGGTGCCGTGCGGGCTGTCTCACAGGCGCAAAATCGCCTCAAGGAAGCCCAGAAACTCGGTTTTACTGCGGCCTTCATTCCGGAAGCCAATCTGGCAGACGGCAAGGGCGAGACCGGAGAGGTTACCGGACTGTCGGAACTCGCGGATCTGGTGGCACGTATCGCGTCGGGCGCCGGGGCGGGCGAGAGCGACGGGTAACCGCTGCGTCGGGGCCTGGACACGACGAGACACGGACGACGCGCGCATCCGTCCTTGCGCAGATGCCAGCGCCGTGACAGGAAAGCGAATGCAGGGTGCCGTCCACCGGGCGGCGCGCGAATCGCGATCCTTGGAGTAGACTTTCCGCGCCGGGCCCACGCGGACGACTGGGTCCAACACGCCATATGGGCTGCGATCAGGGACAGTGCCGAGCAATGCCGATCACAATTCTTGACGGAATTCTTCTCGTCATCATGTTTCTGTCCGCGATCCTCGCGATGATCCGCGGGTTCGTGCGCGAGGTTCTGTCCATCGCATCCTGGGTCGCGGCGGCCATCGCCGCCTTTCTGCTCTACAAGCAGGTGCTGCCCTTCGTTCAGCAATATATTGCGCAGGAAAACGTCGCGCTCGGCGTTTCGGTCGCCGGCGTCTTTCTCATCACCCTGATCCTGGTGAGTTACATCACCATGCGGATCTCGGATTTCGTTCTCGACAGCCGGATCGGCGCGCTCGACCGTTCACTCGGCTTCGTCTTCGGTGCACTGCGCGGTCTGTTGCTTGTCGTCGTCGCGATGCTTTTCTTCAACTGGTTCGTTCCCGCGCAGGAACAGCCGGGCTGGATCGCCGGCGCCAAGTCGAAGCCCATGCTCGATTCGATCGGCAACAGGCTTGTGGCGGCGCTTCCCGACGATCCTGAGGAAGCGATCCTCAACCGCATCCGCAACGGCGCAAGACCCTCCTCTGACGAAAGCGCACCGCAGACCCAGGCCGCCCCTGCAGAAGAGCAAGGTTACTCCGATACCGAACGGCGCGGACTCGAGCAGTTGACGACGTCCGGCTCATCCACCAATTGAGTGGTCAATACGGCTGGTGCGAATACGCAGCAGACCCGCCTTTTGCGGTTGAAAGGGATCAACAGACACCCGGGCGCTCGCTTGTGCGGCGTCGGCAAAGGGTTCACGCTGTCGGGTGCTGATGCACCGGCGCAGGCGTGACAATCAGGAGCAGGACGATGGCCGGCAACACCATGGCGGAATTCACACGCGAAGAGCTGGACGGCGACACGCTGCGCGAGGAGTGCGGCGTCTTCGGCATCCTTGGCCATGACGACGCGGCGGCGATCACGGCGCTCGGCCTGCATGCGCTTCAGCATCGCGGACAGGAAGCCGCCGGCATCGTCACCTTCGACGGCAGCCAATTTCGCTCCGAGCGCCACCAGGGCCTTGTCGGCGACCATTTCTCCGACGCGGAGACGATCGGGCGCCTGACAGGTCCCTACGCCATTGGCCACGTGCGCTACTCCACTTCCGGCGAGACGATCCTGCGCAATGTGCAGCCGTTGTTTGCAGAACTCGACGGCGGCGGCATCGCGGTGTGTCACAACGGGCATTTTACCAATGCGATGACCCTGCGCCGGGAATTGATCAAGGATGGCGCGATCTGCCAGTCCACCTCGGATTCCGAGGTCGTGCTCCAACTCGTCGCGCGCTCGCGCAAGGGAAAGATCGTCGACCGGTTCATCGACGCGATCCTGCAGATGGAAGGTGCCTACTCGCTGGTCGCCCTCACCCGCAAGAAGCTGATCGGTGCGCGCGATCCCTTCGGCATCCGCCCCTTGGTGCTTGGCGATCTCAACGGCGCTCCGATCCTCGCATCCGAGACCTGCGCGCTCGATATCATCGGCGCGAAGTTCATCCGCGAGGTCGAGAACGGCGAGGTCGTGGTCTGCACGCCGAGCGGTATCGAGAGCTTCTTCCCGTTCGGTCGGCGGCCTGCCCGGCCGTGCATCTTCGAGTATGTCTACTTCTCGCGCCCCGACTCGATCCTGGGCGGACGCAGTGTCTACAACGTGCGCAAGGAATTCGGTCGCCAGCTCGCGCTGGAATCCGCAGTCGACGCCGATGTCGTCGTGCCGGTGCCGGATTCGGGCGTCCCGGCCGCACTTGGTTATGCGGAAGCCTCCGGCATTCCGTTCGAACTCGGCATCATCCGAAACCACTACGTCGGTCGCACCTTCATTGAGCCGACCCAGCAGATCCGCACGCTCGGCGTCAAGCTCAAGCATTCCGCCAACCGGGCCCAGATCGAGGGCAAACGCGTGGTGCTGATCGACGACAGCCTCGTGCGCGGCACCACTTCGGTGAAAATCGTCCAGATGATCCGCGAGGCCGGCGCGCGCGAAGTGCATTTCCGCCTCGCCTCGCCGCCGATCCGCTATTCCGACTATTACGGCATCGACACACCGGTCCGCGAAAAGCTTCTGGCTGCCAAATACAGCCTTGAGGAAATGCGCAATTACATCGGCGCCGACAGCCTCGCGTTCCTGTCCGTCGACGGGATCTACAAGGCGATCGGCTACGAGGGGCGCGATAAGGAAAACCCTCAGTTCACCGACCACTGCTTCACCGGTGACTATCCGACGCCGCTGACCGACATGGCCGATGACGATGACGTGTCGCATATGCCGCGCCTCGTCGAAGTGGGATAATCACGCATGCAGAAACGATTTGAGGGACGCGTTGCTGTCGTCACCGGCGCCTCGCGCGGCATCGGCTATCATGCAGCCAAGGCGCTGGCTGGCGAAGGCGCGCATGTGATCGCCCTCGCCCGGACGGTCGGAGGACTGGAAGAGCTCGACGACGAAATCCGCACCGCCGGCGGCCAGGCAACGCTCGTGCCGGTCGACCTGACCGACGTTGATGCGATCGACCGACTGGGCGCGGCTATCCACGAGCGCTGGAAAAAGCTCGACGTCCTGATCGCCAACGCCGGCATTCTGGGCGGCCTCTCCCCGCTCGGGCATGTGACGCCCAAGACCTGGGACAGGGTAATGGCGGTGAATGTCACCGCAAACTGGCGGCTGCTGCGCTCGCTCGACCCGCTGCTGCGCCAGTCGGACGCCGGCCGCGTCGTCGCCCTGACCTCTGGCGCCGCGCACAGTTGCAAGGCGTATTGGGGACCTTATTCGGTCTCCAAGGCCGCGCTCGAGGCCCTGCTGCGCACCTATGTCGCCGAGACCCGACAGACCCCAATCACAGGCATGCTGGTCAATCCGGGGCCGATGCGCACCGCGATGCGCGCCGAGGCGATGCCCGGAGAAAACGCAGACACTCTCGCTCACCCAAGCGAACTGGCGCCTTGCCTGCTTGATCTGGCCGCGCCGGAGAACAAGGACAACGGCCTTCTTTATGACTTTCCTTCAAAGGAGTTACGAAGTTTCTTTCAAGTAACCTCGTAACAAAAAAAGACCCTGACGCAGCGAGATGCGCCAGGGTTTTTATTGTGAATAATACAGATGTTTCACATTGATCTGAAACATCGAGATCTTGGTGCGCAGACCGCGATCTACAGCCGTTCCAGATCGGCGACATTGGCGCCCTCATCATCGTCTGCGGCCGCGCAGGCCGCACGAAGGGTCGGCAGGATATCAGCCACCGTCGGGCAGACATTGTAGGCTATTTCGAAGCCCGGACGAATGAATGCCTCTTCCCGCATGTGTTCCAGAAGGTCCACGAGCGGCCGCCAGAACCCGTTGATATCGGCAAGGGCCACGGGCTTGCGATGACGGCCGAGTTGACCCCAGGTCAGAACCTCCACCACCTCCTCAAGGGTGCCTATGCCTCCCGGCAGGGCAACGAACGCATCAGCGCGGTCGAACATGATGCGTTTGCGCTCATGCATGTCATCGGTCACGACGAGATCGCTCACCGTCTGCATCATCACTTCGCGCTCCTCCAGAAAGCGCGGGATGACCCCGGTGACATGGCCGCCGTTGTCCAGCGTGGCGCGGGCGACCGCGCCCATCAGCCCGATGGACCCGCCCCCATAGACAAGGGAAAGGCCCTCGGCCGCGATGCGGCGTCCGAGTTCGGTGGCCGCGGCCAGATAGGCAGGCGTCGCGCCCTCTCCGGTGCCGCAGTAGACGCAAATCGTTTTCATGTCGCTCATACGCCCTGTTTTGCACCGTGGCGAAGGCCGGTCAATATGCACGAACCGACCGGTTGCTTGCCGCCCCCGGAATAAGCATATAACCATCTAGAAAAGGTAGGGGGTCGACAGGATTCACGCTCCAGGAGCTGTTGAAACCGACCCGGACAACCTGGTGACCTCAGGGAACGGATCTGGCATGTCGCGGAAAGTCGTCGTTCAATTGCTCATTCTTGCCGGGATCGTCGGCGCCGGTGCGCTTGGCATCGGGCTCTGGCAGCTTCAGAAAGAGCCGGGAAACGAACGTATTGCCTCCAGATCAGCAGACACTCCGGACACCCAGGCATCTTCCACCGATGCCCAGAAAGACACGGAGACCACGAACCGGACGCGTTCGGATGCGCCGGATGCGGACGCGCTAAAACCGCAGACATCAAAGACAGTTACGGCGCAGACCGACGGCAACCTCCCGGCCCCCAACGACACCGCCCAAGCAAACACCGAAGACAGCGAACCGACTTTCGACCTGATGCGCGTCGAGCCTGACGGTTCGACCGTCGTTGCCGGACGCTCCGAAGCCGGCGCGATCGTCGCGCTTCTTTCCAACGGCAAGGTGGTCGGCAAGGGCATCGCAAACGCGGCGGGGGAATTCGCCATCGTGCTCGATACGCCACTCGATCCGGGCGCCCATGCCGTCACCCTGGAAACGCAGGACGACACGGGCGCGGTCAAGCGCGAATCGCGCCAGTCGATGGCCGTGTCCGTCCCCGATGACCCGAAGACCGGCGAAGCCCTGGTGATGTTGAACGCACCAGGCACCGCCTCCCAGGTCCTGCAAAAACCGGAAACCACGGTTACGACAGACACGGCTGCGACACCGTCGAACGAGACAACCACTACGTCCCGGGAAATGGCCGCACTGGACACGGACGCCGCGGCTGACCCGCAAAACGCCAAACCGGGCACCGGCTCGGCAGCGCCCTCAGCCCCCGATGAAATGCCGGAACTCGATGCCGTGCTCCCAAACGAAGCACAGTCACCCGCTTCCCGGGATGACATCACGGAATCCCGGGCACCTCCAGCAGAGCAAGCCCCACCAGAGACGTCCGACACATCCCAAGCAGCCGCGCCTGACGTGGCCGCGCGTCCGACGTACGTCGACGAGACGGCCCAAGAACCCGCCGGCTCCGGTCAGACCGCTCCGCGATCCGGCGATGACAAGAACGCGGAGCCGGCCCTCCCGCAGGTGACGGTCGAGGCTGTGGAAACGGAGAACAGCAAGGTGTTCGTTGCCGGTGCGGGCAAACCGAACTCCGATGTCCGTGTGTATTTCGACAACACGCTGATCGGCGAAACCACCACCGACAGCAAGGGTCGCTGGCTGATGGAGACGGAAAACGAGGTTTCCCCCGGCGAAGTGGATGTGCGGGCGGACCAGATCCTTCCAGACAGCGGAACGGTGGTTGCCCGAGCACAGGTCACATTCGAAAAGGCAGCGGATGAAATCGTGCTGCGGCCGGTGAGCGCAACCGGTTCCGCGGGTGCCGGCGACGGTGCGCGTGCGGGCGCCGGTGCGCAGCAGATCCCGAGCATCATCATCCGCAGCGGCGATAACCTCTGGACAATCTCACAGCGACGCTATGGCGAGGGGCTGCGCTACACCACGATCTATCAGGCGAACAGGGATCAGATCCGAAATCCGGACCTGATCTATCCGGGTCAGGTGTTCATGATGCCGGAAAATGATCGGAACTGGCCGGCCGCCAATTAAACGAGGCGGCCAGACGAAAAGCCGTCAGGCGGCCTCGCGCTTCAACAGCGCGACGAAGAAGCCGTCCGTGGCTGTTCCAGCCGGACTGAGGGTCGCAAATCCCTCTTCCGTAAATCGCGGCTTGGCCGCATCGGCCCCGAAAACCCGCTCCCAGCGCGGCAACAGGGGCTCCGCTCGAAAGGCGGGGTTTTCGGACAGAAACGCGCGCACCTGAGTCTGGTTCTCGCACGGAAGCAGCGAACATGTCGCATAGGCAAGGTAACCGCCCGGCCGTACGTAGCGGCTCGCCAGCGCCAACACCTCGCGCTGCTCGCGCATCCGTCCAGAAAGCGCATTCGCGGTAATGCGCCACTTCGAATCCGGCCGGCGACGCCACACACCGGTGCCGGAGCAAGGAACGTCAAGAAAAACCAGATCCATCCGGTCTTCCAGATCGTCGAGCCGCCCGGTGTCCGGATCGCGGGTCTGGACATTTCGCGCGCCCGCCCTTTGCAGCCGCTCGAAGATCGGGGCGAGCCGCAGCTTGCTGACGTCATGGGCATAGATCTGTCCGCGATTGCCCAACGCGCCGGCGAGCGCCAGCGTCTTGCCGCCCCCACCCGCGCAATAGTCCAGAACCTGCGTCGGCTCGACGGACGCGGCGAGCAAGGCAGCGATCTGACTTGCTTCATCCTGCAGCTCGAACCAGCCCTTGCGGAAGCCCTCTTCCGCTTGCACGTGCGGAACCCGCTCCTTTCCCGGCGGCGGCGGCAAACGCAGTCCAACCGGAGAAATCGGAGTGTCGGCAACACCAAGGTGCGAAAGACGCTTGCGGAGGCGTTCCCGATCTCCCTTCAAAAGATTGACGCGCATGTCGATGGGCGCGCGTGCGGCAAGAGCGGACCCTTCGTCCACCGCATCGCCGGCGAATGCCTCTTCAAAGTGAGGCCAGAGCCACAGCGGAACGTCCGCACGCACATGAGCGGGAGCTTCCGCGTCCAGAGGCTTTTCCAGCAACGCGACCTCCTCAGGCTCGAGCGGCGCCGGCGCAAAACGGTCGTTCTCCAGCACCTGTGCCAATTCCGCCGCGCCATGCCCCCAACTGCGCGCATAGGTGGCCAGAACCAGCGCACGCGGGCTTGAAGACCCCATGACATGCGCAAGGGACAGGCGCTTGCGCAAGGCATCGAACACAAGGTTGGCGATTACCAGACGATCACCGGACCCGGCGAAACGATGCTGACGCCCCCAGTCCTTCAGCGCATCCTGCACGGGCCGTCGATTGGTGTCGACGTCACCCAGGATCTCGATTGCCGCGGCCAGCCGGCCCCCGTCCTTCATGCATTTTCCCCGAAATCACGTGTTATTGTCACCGTCATTGACTTAACGCCGGTTTCTGAACCGATTCGATCAACGACGGCTGCGCGGTCGTCTCGATACGCCCGCCAAATCCCCGAAGCGCCTTGAAACACCAACTTCAGTTGTTGCTGCTTTAGCCGATCCATTGAGGCTTGCCAACGGCTGCACACCGGACCCACCCACGGCAGTCAAAAATAATATCAACGCGAATAGAGATCAGCTTAACAACCCAAAGTAGGAACGCCTCGTAAATAATATCAGTTTACAACTTCTACTCAACTAGCACGTGTCTTTGGGCCTGAAAGAAATAACGCTTCCATAACGTCTCATCGCGTTTTCTGTTGTAAATTGGAGGTGGAAGCGATGACCGATAGAACCGACGGAACAGTTGATCCAAGCAAGGAAATCAAGGCTTGGAAGGCCTACTTCGAATATGCCGCAGAGGACATGCGTGGTGAATCTCCGGAACTCCTCGTTGCCTGTGCGCATCGCCTGCTGGAGATGTCGCAGGTGAAACGCAAGGGCCGCAACACCAAGGTCGATGACCCGGACTTCGGCGCCTGAGATACCGTTTTCGTCAGCGAGGCGCTGCCAGTCGCGCGACCTTGGACAAGACCTGACACCATCCGCTATTCCTGATCAAGAACTCCGGGACCCTGTCCCGGAGCTTTTTTGTCGTTTCCAGCGCGTGCCGCTCTAAACATTCGAGGGGTAGTTCGGGCTCTCCCGCGTAATCGTCACATCGTGCGCATGACTTTCGCGCAGGGACGCACCGGATATCCGCACGAACCGTGCTTTTTCCTGGAATTCCGGAAGCGTGCCAGCCCCGACATATCCCATCGCGGCCCGCAAGCCGCCAGCCAACTGGTGAAGAACGCTTTCCAGCGGGCCCTTGTACGGCACTTGCCCCTCGATCCCTTCCGGAACCAGTTTCAGTGCATCTCGCACCTCAGCCTGGAAATAGCGGTCTGCAGAGCCGCGCGCCATGGCGCCAACGGAGCCCATGCCACGGTACGCCTTATAGGAACGCCCCTGATACAGATAAACCTCACCCGGGCTTTCATCGGTTCCGGCAAACAGCGATCCGATCATGGCGGCAGAAGCGCCACTGGCCAGAGCCTTGGCGAGATCTCCCGAATACTTTATCCCGCCGTCGGCGATGACGGGCACGCCGTCGTTGTTGGCCGCTTTGCATGCTTCCATGATGGCGGTGAGCTGAGGAACCCCGACACCGGCAACAATGCGCGTGGTACAGATCGAACCAGGGCCGATGCCCACCTTTACCGCATCCGCCCCGGCGTCGATCAGGGCTCGGGTTCCGTCGCCGGTCGCAACGTTGCCGGCGAGAACCTGCACCGAATTGGAGAGCGTCTTGACGCGCCGCACCATCTCGAGAACGCGTTCCGAGTGACCGTGCGCGGTGTCCACCACCACAAGATCGACGCCGGCATCGACGAGCCGTTCGGCACGCTCAAATCCCTCCGGGCCGACACTGGTCGCCGCAGCGACGCGCAGCCGGCCCTGGTCGTCCTTTGAGGCATTGGGGTTGAGCTGCGCTTTTTCCATGTCCTTGACGGTGATCAGCCCGACGCAGTTCTGCGTGTCGTCCACCACCAGGAGTTTCTCGATGCGATGATGATGCAGCAAGCGCTTGGCCTCGGCCTGGCTCACCGAATCGCGCACGGTCACCAGTTCCTCGCGCGTCATGAGCTCATAGACACGCTGGCTGGGGTCGGAGGCAAACCGGACATCTCGATTTGTCAGGATGCCGACAAGACGGCCGACATGCTGCCCTCCCGAACCACCGTTCTCCACCACCGGAACACCGGAAATGCTGAAGCGCTCCATCAGGTCCAATGCGTCCTGAAGCGTGGCATCCGGGCCGATCACCAGCGGATTGACAACCATTCCGGATTCAAACTTCTTGACCTTGCGGACCTCTTCCGCCTGTTGGTCCATCGTCAGATTGCGATGCACCACGCCAATGCCGCCGGCCTGCGCCATCGCGATGGCGAGGCGTCCCTCGGTCACCGTGTCCATTGCGCTGGACAGCAGCGGGAAGTTGAGCTCGATGTCCCGTGTCACGCGGGTCCGGAGATCGGTCTCGGCCGGAAGCACCTCGGAGTGCCCCGGCATCAGGAGCACATCGTCGAAGGTCAACGCTTCTGTGCCATGAAGCGACTGGTAGAATTCAGCCATGTGCCAATCCCCTTTCAGGAAATACCGCCTGCCGCCGGAAGCGAAAAACCCACCGGGGACGAAGCGTCGCGAATAAGAGAAGTTGGCGCGGGTCATTAACACGGGCGTGACAGGAAGGAAAGCAGGATAACGCGGTTCTCCTGTGCATGCGAAGGCGCAATCGGCCTCGCAGGAGCCGGTTCACCCCGCTCCGCCGCGAAACCCTTTTGCAAGAACATAGAGTTCCGGGCTTTCCTTACGGCTCGCCGGAGGCTTGATGTGATGCACCGACTGATAGTCCCGCTTGAGCCTGGCGAGCGCCTCGTTCTCCGCGCCGCCACGAAACACCTTCGACAGGAAGGCCCCGCCGGGTGCCAGATTCTCGCGGGCGAATTCCTCGGCGACCTCGAACAGGTGAGTCGTGCGCAAGTGATCCGTCTGCCGGTGCCCTGTGGTCGGCGCCGCCATGTCCGACATTACGAGGTTGGGCGCATGTCCGCCGAGAGCCGCCCGCAGGGCTTCAGGGGCGTCATCGTCCAAAAAATCCTTGAGCAGGAGCGTGACCCCCGGCAAGGGCTCCACCTCGAGATAATCGATCCCGACAATCCGCGGATCCTGATCGGTCGAGCCGGTTTTCACCGCAGCGACCTGGCACCAGCCGCCGGGTGCCGCGCCAAGATCGATGATCCGCTGGCCCGGCTTGAGGATATGGTGCTTGTCGTCGATCTCGAGGATCTTGTAGGCCGCGCGCGATCGGTAGCCGTCGATCTTCGCGGCGCGAACATAGGGGTCGTTCAACTGGCGCTGCAGCCAGCGCGCCGACGAGTTGGTGCGCCGCTTGGCGGTTTTGACCCGCTCGAACATGCCGCGATCGCCGCGGCCACGGCCCGATCCGCTCATTTTTGCTTCCTTCCCCGGCCGCGATACTTCGGCGGGTCCTTGCGCCGCCAGACCCGGTCGGCGGACATGAGTTCCATCAAGATTCCTTCGCGCAGGCCCCGGTCGGCCACGCGCAGTCGCTGGCACGGCCAACGCCTGCGGATCGCTTCCAGGATCGCGCAGCCGGCGAGTACCAGATCCGCACGATCCGCACCAATGCAGGGGTTTCCCACGCGCTCCTCATAGGGCATCGCGCGCAAACGCTCAATCATTGCCGTGACGTCGTCGGCGTCCATCCAGGCACCATCGACCCGGCGCCGGTCATAGCGCTTCAGTCCGAAATGCACGCCGGCGAGCGTTGTCACCGTGCCCGACGTGCCGAGCATGTGAACCTTTCCGTCGCAGATCGCGTCAGTCAGTTCCCGGCCCAGTGAAAATGCTTCCAGATGCTGGCGCGCATCCTGGACCATGGCCTCGAAGGTGTCCGCCGATACATGGCGGCCGCCGTGGCGCTCGGCAAGGTTGACGACACCGACGGGCAACGAGGTCCAGTCCCGGATGAACCGCGTCAGCGCCACCCCGCGCGCGCCGCAGCGATTGCGCAGGTCCAGCCAGACGATTTCCGACGATCCGCCCCCGATGTCGAAGAGAACCACGCCGTTGGCGTCCGGATCGACCAGAGACGCGCATCCGGCAACGGCGAGACGCGCCTCGGTCTCCCGCGTCGCGATTTCCAGCGCCAGGCCGGTCTCCTGAAAGACCCGCTCGATGAACAACGGACCGTTTTCCGCCGCCCGGCAGGCCTCGGTTGCAATCAGCCTCACCCGGTCCACCCCCCGGTCGCGCATCTTGTCCCGGCAACAGCCGAGCGCCTCGATCGCCCGGTCCATCGCCGCCTCGCCGAGGCGATTGTTGTGACTGAGCCCCTCCCCAAGGCGAACAATCTTGGAAAAGGCGTCGACGACGCGAAATCCGCGGATTTCCGGGCGCGCCACCAGCAGTCTGCAATTGTTTGTGCCAAGATCAAGCGCCGCATAAAGCCGCTGCGCGCTGGCCGGATCGAAACCCGCGGGTGCACCAACACGCTGCGCCCCGCGCCCCGCGCGATGGGACTGTTCCTGCCCCTCATCCGGCCCGCGCTGTCCGCGCGCACCGTCTTTCGACCGCGTCATCCATATCTGGCCCCCGGCCGCCGGCCGGATGGATCGGGCATGGTCGCGCGCGCGGTCTTCGGCTGCGGTCTGCTCGCGTGTCGGAGCGTGCAGCCGCGCAGGCGTGCCAAAGGCGACACCCGTGTCCAAAAGATGTGGCGAGGATGGTTTCTCGGCTCGGCGCTCGGCACGATTCGGCTTGCGCCGCCGCTTCCCGCGCCGCTTCTTGGTTGGCCCCGGTCCATTTTCAGCCGACACCGGTTGTGCAATGCCATCGACAGACACACCACCATGAGCCGGGCCTTCCCGGCCCGGCTTTCCGGGAAGCGACGCGTCCCGGCCGGTTTTTGCGGCGGCGACCGATACACGATCCGCCGCGCTCGTGGGGGCCTGCGCGCCGTGATGGTCCGGCACTCCGGCCGACAGTCCCTCCGCGGAACCTTGGGCGACGGGGCCTTTTCCGCCGCGCCGCTTGCGTTTCCTGCCAGATCCACGGCGGCGCCCTGCGGCGCCCGCCTCTGCATCCGTTTCCGCGTCGGGATGAGGCCGGTCGGAACACGGCCCAATCTTTCCCGATTCGCTCACTTTTTGTCCTCGCCGGCGGCTCGCGCGCGCCTCGGCTGGTCAGACCTTTGAAGTCATGGGCCTGAGCTGGTCTCTCGTTACATGCAGTTTACCATCCTTTTGACGTCTCGCAATGTGTTGAACTGAGCAGGAGCCCTTCACATGAAGTTGATGCGACTTGAAACAATTTGCTTCTTGCAAAAACGCAAACGCGGAAAGCAGCGCCACCCGATTTCGTCAAAGCGCCCGACCGATCGGCAGGCCCGTTCGACCCACCAGCGCTCGCCGCCTTGTGCCGGTTCCCAAACGATATCCTCCTCCATTCCCGATCGGCACGCAGGCCCTCCCGCTACCTTGAGCGCGGGCAGCCCCACACGCCGGCGGTTCGCGCTCCACCGAAGGCAAGGCACGACAGATCCACCCTTGACAGCGCGTGCCGAGATTCATAAAACGCGGCGTATGGACAGTGACGCGCACACAGGTGCCCGTCGCTCACGGTCTTGGGGAATAGGTTAACGGTAGACCCGCAGACTCTGACTCTGTTAGTCCTGGTTCGAATCCAGGTTCCCCAGCCAACCACCCTTCTCCGACATTCAGTGTTAGATACCGGCGTCGAAAAGCGACTGCCGCCCGGGCTTGAGCGCGAGGTTGCCGACCTCCGGCGTGACCCAGCCTTCCGCCTGCTCGAACATGTCGGCCGTTTCGGCACAATAGACGATCCGCTCGGCAGTCACGGTCGCTTCCGATCCGTCGGCAAGAATGACGGTCGCGGCACCACCCGCGATCATCCGTTCGATCTGCGGGAAGTTGCCGATGCGGTCGAGGAAATGATGCCCCGGCGTCGTGACGAGTTCGTTCTCCTCGTCATTCTCGACCCACGTCAGACGCAGCCATTCCTCTGTAATGTTTGCGAATATGCGCGTGACGCGTTTCGGGACGAGGCCGCCGCGACCTTTAAAAGTGCCAGGATCAAATGACAGGACCAAATCACCCGGGGCCAACAATGAAATTGGACATGATTCGTCCGAAATAAGCTCAATAACTATATAACCAGGAAAACACTTAGCCCAATCTCCTCGAGGAGAGGAATTAAAGCCGAATACGCCCGGAGAATAGCCTTTATTTAATAAGGCTTCATATTCAGAAAATTTTTCATAAAAGTTAGTTTTAATTGGAATTGCCTTAAATTTAAAATTGAATGTCCCCGCAGTTCCAAAAGAAATGCCTGCTACTTTTGCATACCCTCCGGAACCCACTTTAAGCGTAACATAACCCTCTGTATCTAATGAAAACCCTCCCCCTATTCCAATGTAACCCTCCATTCCGGCGGAATAAGTTACATCGTCCCAGTTCTGAATTTCACCGGCGCGACCAGAAACAGATCTACTAAAAAGACCTAAGTCTTGCCCAAAATATCCCGTCCGATTCCCTGTTGAAATATCAATTTCACCGCCAAAATGCCCTCCATAGGCTCCTACACTACCCTGAACAGAAGAACCAAGATGGGGATCAAAATCGACAGTCGCTTCAATACCATCCCAGAAATCAGACATTTCCACCCCCTAATTTGAAATCTTATTTAGAATTTGACGCAACTGAGACGCAACGTGATCATTAATACAAATATCTTTCTTTGAACTATTCATGCAAAATTCTCTCAATTTCAATAAATACATTGTAATAGGCTGAATGAGAAAATCCGGTATTTCAGAAAATTCAAATTCAACTCCAAAAGATCGAGCTATCGCAATATTTAGGCATCTAATTTTTTGAGAAAAACCCACACTCGAATCAATAAATATTGCAGATGATAATATTTTAACTCCATCTTGCGACAAATAAACAAAACACCCACCACTATTGATCTCGATTATTTCATAACTTTCGAGATCTAAACGTAGAAAACTGAGTTCCTCGTGTATCTTTAGCTTTATTTCGCGACCGTCAATTACCCCCCCCTCTCAATAATAATGAAATTTGCATAACGGCCAATATTCACAAAAGAGCCATGATAAGTTGTGATTATATTGAAATAGGAATTTGTATATTTTCGTAATTTTTGATCAAAAATATCGAAAAAAGGCTTTATATCAACATCCCTCTCTATTACTTTTATGAGATTGCTCGCTAAAACTTTTGAGGGAGAGAGGGAAACTGAAAAAATTACAACAAATCCAAAAAAAATTATTTGCACTAAACTCACTGCCTGAGGTTTTTCACCAAAGCAAAAAAACTTGCGCCGTTCATAAAACATAATTCCCACCCACGACCTTGAATCCACACCGACGAAAGAAGCGGTCCGTGCGCGCCGGCGCGATGCCACCTGTTGCATGAACCAGCAGATGCTTGCACGCGCGCTCCCGCGCCCATTGCCGCACCGCCTCGACCAGCTTCAACGCGGCACGACCGCCGAGCGGCGTTGCCGCGATTTCCTGCTTTGTAACCAGTGCAAGGACCGTCGCCAAGAGATCCCGCTCCGCCAGAAAATACTCTCCCGCCTGCCCATAGGCAAAGCCGACAAGACCCTTCCCATGGTCATCGCCCCGCCCCGGCCGTTCCGCCAGGATCAAACCGTATCGGTCGGGCCGGGCGACCGCCCGCTAGAACAGCCGGCGCGACCCAACCTTCCGCCTGCTCGAACATGTCGGCCGTTTCGGCACAATAGACTATCCGCTCGGCGGTCACCGTCGCCTCCGACCCATCGGCGAGAATGACGGTTCCGACGCCGTCCGCGATCATCCGTTCGATCTGCGGGAAGTTGCCGATGCGGTCGAGGAAATGATGCCCCGGCGTCGTGACGAGTTCCTTCTCCTCGCCATTTTCGACCCATGCCAGTCGCAGCCATTCCTCGGTGATATTGGTGAAGATGCGCGTGACGCGTTTAGGGACAAGCGCGCCTCGGCCTTTATTGGCAGAGGGGTCGAAGGAGAGAACGATATCGCCGGGACAGATGTCCGAAATTGTAAGACTTTGATCGCTATCGACCTGTATCTTCACATCATTTGAAAAACACTTCGTTGAATTTAAAAAGTCTTCAATCGTCGAATAAACAGGCTGGCCCCAAAAATTAACCACCTGCCCACTTACGTCATCAGCCGGAATTCCATTAAAATTTGTGTAAGGCGCATCAAGCGGCCCAAGAGGTAAACCTCCATCCAGCCTTCTTTCTAATTCAAGGTTCGCAAGTCTTTGCATCGTATCGAATTTTTCGATACTCAGATTTTTATTTATTATATGGTCGGCGGTTAAACGAGTGGTATTTATGATTGCTTCTGCAATTGGTCGAACCGCTTTCACTGCCCGCCCAGTCACCGCCTGAACCGCAATATCAGTCGCCGCACTACCTATTTCAACCGCGACCGCGCCCAAGAGATCGGGCAGCCGCCCTCCCCGATCTACATATGTCCTCGCAGAATTTGCCCCTTCAACAATACCAAACAGTGAACGGTCTGCAATTTGAGTATACCGCACTTCGTAAGGGTCAAACCCACGATATGTTGCAAAGCTGTTAGCGTTCTCTTTTTTCATGCTTTTCTCGATCGCACATTGCTGATTTATAAAAATTTATACTTTCCTCAAAATGATCTGCACCCTTCATAGATAAAGAAAATTCGAATCCAGAACGATTTACTTGATGATAAATTTGACCGTCACATCTTTCTATTATAATTCTACTATTTACAGAAATGCTGTCCAATATCCGCTTATTCATCAAGTCAGAAAAATTGACACTATCCAGCTTTCCTGCAATTTCATCTTTAAAAATAAAATTAGCCATCACCTTTCCAAGAGGCATATGACCATTATCAATAAAAATACGATCAAATTCATTTAGATTTATTCGATAACTATATTGCCGAACAGTTTCGGGAAGCGGGCAAAAATTGTTATTTACCCGAACGTTTACAATACACTCTTCGATAGAAATATCGACAACACCTCGCCTCCCAAACACATTCTCAATATCGAATTTTAATTGATCCCTCAGTGAATTCTCATTAATTAATGTATTGGAGGATTTTACTTCATCAACAAACAAATAAATTGCAAAAACAAAAATATTGATAAATATAATTGTTTTAAAAAGTATATTGCAATCAATTCTTGTAAAATTAATAGCTCTTTGCCGCATAATTCCCACCCATGACCTTGAACCCACACCGACGGAAGAAGCGGTCCGTCCGTGCCGGATCGATCCCGCCCGTTGCATGAACCAGCACATGTTTGCAGGCCCGCTCCCGCGCCCATTGGCGCACCGCCGCGACCAACCTCAGTGCGGCACGACCGCCGAGCGGCGTTGCCGCGATTTCCTGCTTTGTAACCAGCGCAAGGACCGTCGCCAAGAGATCCCGCTCCGCCAGAAAATACTCCCCCGCCTGCACATAGGCAAAGCCGACGAGACCGCCCGGCGCGCCATCGGCACGTCCCCAACGCTCCGCCAGGATCAAACCATAACGCTCGGGCCGGGCCACCGCACGTTCGAACAGCCGGCGCGCCTTGGCCTCACTGAAAGGACTGTCGCGGAAAATCGTACGTCCATGAAACTCGCGCGCCAGCGCCAGCGCCGCGCGATAATCGGCCTCGGTGTCGCGCGCCAGCCGCAATCGGAGGCGCGGGGCTTCAGCCCGATGTTCCGTCGAGGCGGTATTGGGCGCCGAGAGACTCTCCGCCCGAACGCCGGATACCGGGGCGTCGACGTTCGAGGCTCCCGATATCGAAACGCCGGATCTTGAAGCGCCAGTTGTCGAAGCGCCGGTCGCGACCGGACCCGCGTCCGCCTGCGCCGATACGACCGTCGGCGCGGCGGAAACGCCGACAGCGGCTTGCAGACGGGCCTCGGCCCCGCGTGCAAACGCTGCACTATCCGCCACACCCGGCGACGCCCCCTCCAGGAGGCCGTCCCGACCGGCGTCTTCGCTGGACAGTCTTTCCCTCACAACCCACCCCCAAACCGACGGAGCTTCGATCCCCGTCGGACACAGGATTGCGGGAAAACGGCCAGTCACCCACGCCGTGCGACGTCAGAACAGCAGCGTGTGGACTTAGACCCATCCCGCAACACGCACACAACCCATGAATTGCATTCAAGGCAGAAACGGAAACGAAACACAACCCTGGGAACAGAAATTCCACCAGAAATCACATACCCGTCGCGTCGCCCGCTCGAGGTACTGAACACGAGATGGGTCAATGAAGGCGACATCGCGCCTGCGGAGCAGGCAAGCGCTGCGGTTCTGCTGTTCCGCACGCCGGTTGCCGTGCGCCGAAAGCGCGACGTGGTCGGTGCCGCCACCTCGATCCTGAGGAGCATACCCCGCCGCGTCCAGGCGCTTGCGCCCTGGCAATCGCTCCGGATCCGGACAACGAACGCCCTGACCGACGCAATCGAGGCCCTCAACCTCGACGAGCGCGACCTGACCGTCCATCGCTGGTCCCGGAACTCCGTGCGCCAGGGCGACACTCCGATCCCGATGAAGGGCTATCTCGGCACGCTGCGCCTGACCGGTGATTTGCGCCCTCTCCTGCCCTATCTCTCGATTGCAGCCGAAACGAACACGGGAAGCCATGCCTCGATGGGGCTCGGCTGGTTCGACCTCGTCGTCTATCCGTGAGAGCGGAGACCCGCCCCGTTTTCCGACATCATCTCTTCCACCCTTGCAGCTGTTGCCGTCTCTCCAGCGACCCTGCCCGCAACAATCTCGCGCAGGAGATCCATGCAATCGTCCTGCAATCGCGCCACCCGTCGGGAGGTTATCTGGCCGGGAGGCGTGGTCCATCCGCGCGGTTTTGGCCGTCCTATCGATGCCCAGGCGCCGTGGGCGGCCTTGAGCAACGCGCGCTTGCTCATCCGGGCATGGCGGGCCAGATCCATGACGATCTCGATCGTCGACTTGCGGAACCGGGCAGGCAAACCGTGGTTCAGGAACTGGACCATGATGAGCGCAGAGCCTTTGCCAGGGGACCCGATTTCCGCAGAAGGCTCGGGATCACGGTTCGCACCCAACAGGCGATCTTCAAGGGCTGCCTGAAGGATCAGAACATCCCGCCTGGTGCAGTTGGAACGGATGATCTTCAATTCCGTCTCATCCCACGGTCCCAGCACCCTGTAGCCGACGCCCGGGATCACCTCAATGTCATCGGGATGCGGCAGAACCGAGTTCGGATCCTGACCTGTCTTGAGAGCCCGCTCCAGAAGCATTTTTTGGTGCGCCCGTAGGCGATACCCGAACGTCACGTCCTCATCGATCCGGCGCTGCTCAAGCCGTTGTGCCACATTGATTTCGTTGACCGCATTGCTCAACGCATGAACAGAGCCGTTCGCCGCCATCTGAAGCAGCTTTCGGGTGACCACCTGTTCAACCCGAACGTTCTGCTGGCGGCCATCGCTGGTGATCGTAACCGTGCGGTTCGCCTCGTCCAGAAGGGCTTTTTGCAAACGGGTCGGGACCGCCCTGATATCCTTTGACCCGGGCTTGCGGGACTTGTTTCTTTTGACAGCCATCACCTGTCTCCCGCGATCGCGGCGATGGAAGCGCTGCCGATGCCGTCCTTCTCGGGAACGCCGATTTTGGTGGAGGCGCTATCGATTTCGCCCAGGCGTTCCCTGGCAACATTTGCAAACCAGGCGCCGGTCTCAGCCAGCTTCGCCGGCTCGCCGGTGACCCGTTCGAACCGTCGAAGGATGGTGTCACAGTAAAGCGGATCGATCTCGATCAGCCGGGCAACCCGGCCGCACTGGTCTGCTGCGATCAAGGTCGAGCCGGATCCGCCGAAGACGTCGAGAACCGTATCGCCACGTTTTGAACAATCGCGTATCGCGTCCGCAATCAAGGCCACCGGCTTCACGGTCGGGTGCATCGCCAGCTCCTTAGCGCGGTTGGCTCCAAGCGAACTGATGCCGGGATAGTCCCAGACATTGGTGCGATACCGAACCGCGCCGGGTTTGCCGGAGGCTGTTTTGTTTAAGTTATGCGGCCACTGCCGATTGTTTCAGCGTGGCGTAGTATTGTTCCTCCGCTCCAGCCGGAGGGATGTTTCCTATCGGCTCCAGCAAGCGCCTGTGAGTGAACCAGTCGACCCATTCGAGTGTCGCGAACTCGACAGCTTCGAAGCTGCACCATGGCCCACGCCGATGAATGACCTCGGCCGTGTAGAGCCCGCTGATCGTTTCGGCGAGAGCATTGTCGTAGCTAGTCGCCAACGCTTCCGACGGAGGGCTCGATACCAGCCTCGGCCAGCCGCTCCGAATAGCGAATGGACACGTATTGAACGCCCCTGTCGGAGCGATGCACGAGGCCGCCGCCATGAACGGGACGCCGATCATGAAGCGCCTGTTCCAGAGCATCGAGAACGAAGGGGGCATGCGCCGTCCGGCTGACGCGCCAACCGACGATACGCCGGGCAAACGCGTCGATGACGAAGGCCTCATAGACGAAGCCCTGCCAGGCGGCGACAAAGGTGAAATCTGAAAACCAGAGCCTGTTCGGCGCCGGAGCCCTGAACTGGCGGTTCACACGGTCAAACGGACTTGGCGCAGACTTGTCCGGGAACGGCGTCTTGACCGGTTTGCCCCGGATGATCCCCAGAAGCCCCATGGCCCTCATGAACCAGGCAACGGTACAACGGGCGACATCGAAGCCTTCCCGCTGCAATTGCCGCCAGACCTTGCCCACGCCATAAACCCGGAATTTCTCTAAAAACCACGGCGGATCTCGATCTTCAGCGCGATATCGCGGCGAGCGCGGGACAACAGGCGATCCAAGTCCACCCGCTTGACGATATTCTCGTAATTGGTCGATGGGGCAATCGGCAGCAGTCTGCAAATCGGCTCGACCCCAAACACACCCCGGTGTTCTGCGATGAAGGCAATCATCGCTTCAGTGGGCGATCGAGCTCCGCCATCGCGAAATATGCAGACGCCTTGCGCAAGATCTCGTTGGCCTGTCGAAGCTCACGGTTTTCCCGCTCAAGAGCTTTCATCTTCTCGGCCGCATCGCTCGGCAGGCCGCCTCGTTTGCCACTATCGACCTCTGCCTACTTGACCCATTCATGCAGCGTCGCCGGCGCGCAGCCGATCTTGGCCGCGATAGAAGACACCGCGGCCCACCGGTATGGATGCTCGGCTTCATGGTCGAGCACCATGCGGATGGCACGTTCACGGACTTCAACTGAAAACCTGTTTGTTGTCTTGCTCATATCGGCTCCATCCTGCTCAGGAGTTGGAGCCTCCGGCAAACCCGGGACGGTTCAGGGTCACGAACTCTTGGCATCGAGGAACTCGGGACTCTCCAAGACACGTTGCACCCGCGCGATCTCGCTATTGTAGCGGGAGTGCTTTGCCATTTCGAGGCTGGCATAGAGCAGCCGCTCCGCCGGAAGCGGGCGCCCACGGTGCAGCAATGACAGGGCATAGGTGGTCATGGCGCTGTTGAGTCGAAGGGTCATGGCGTTGCGCCGGGCAATTGCCATGGCACGGATCAAGAGTTTGCCTGCTGTCGACGCCTCGCCGCTTTCCAACACAATCCTTGCACGCAGATGCAATGCCTCGCAGGCAAGCGAGGGCGCCCCCATCAACTCGGCGTAGTCTTCCACCTCACGCAACCTCTGCATCGCGTTCTCCGGTGACACCCCCTCCCCGGCGGGCACCAGCATCCAGATGCGGATTTCCGACAGGACGATATGGCGACGGACATCCTCATGTCCGCCGCTGTCGGCAAATTGCCGCGCCTCCCTGAGCAGCAGAAGGCTTTGCACCGGATCCTTCGCCGCCTCGAGCCGGGCCCTGTGATTGAGGAAGACAGCCGAAGCGCGCACATCATCGTCCTGCCGGCTCCACGCGAGCGTCTCGTCATATTGACGTTTCGCCTCGTCGACATTGCCCATCAGGTGATCGATCAACCCCAGATATCCGACGGCGAGCTTGTAGACCCGGTCACCGCGGACGTTCTCGTCGTCGCGGATACGGCGCAACCGGGTGCGCGCGGCGGAAAGCCGACCGCGTTCGATCTGCACGATCGCGAGATTGAGGGAGATACGGTTGTGCTGGCGGCCAATATCCTCCCGCCCCTCGATCCCGCGATTGAACTCGATCGCCTGTCGCAGCAGGGCCACGGCGTCCGTGAGGTTGCCCTGTACGAGACAGGTCAGGCCCGCCTCGTTGTAGAGCCAGACGATCTCGTCGCGATGGAGAGCATTCATTTGCCGCCAGTCGAGGTCGGGTCGATAGGAGCGAAAATCGCTCTGCAAATCGACCTGGTCAGTGTTTTCCCCGTTTTCCTTGCCGATTGCGGTCCTGAGGTCATCGATGTCAAGGAGTTCCCATGCCATCCGGATGACCCAGCGCAGGCGAACCTTGTAGGTCTCGAAATATCCGCGCTTGCGGGCGGCCCGGCTTGCCGGATGGCTCTTGTAGTCCTCGAACCGCGAGACGACGGCGACGGAGAACGTCGAACGTACCATGGTCAGGGCCGCACGCAGGGCCTCCACGCGGGTCGTCTTGTCGTCGGTCGAAAAGATCCAGGGTTCGAACCGCTGTTCCGCATGGGGTATATCGGGATATTGCGACAGGCCGACCAGCAACCCGCGCAGGTATTCATAGGCTTCATGGCTGAGCCGCGGCAGGCCTGAAGGCATCGAGGCATAGAGCGAGGGCGAGAAATTGTTGATCGCGACCGGATCGGCGGTGCCGCTGCCAAGTCTGGAAATCCCGTAGCGCTGGACGATCCGGTGAAGCGCGAAGCGGTACTCCATCTGCGCGGGCCAGCGCCGGTTGTCGGCGGCGGACGGGGCTTCGCCAAGTTGCTTGACCTGCGGATGAGGATGCAGGCGGAAACACAGCCCGCGAAAAGCCAATGTGTGGAGCGCCTGCGAGATTGTGCGCCTTCGGCTTACATCGAATTCCGTTTTCGCATCGCGGAAATAGGCGCGAATGTCGGGCAGGCGGACCAGAACATTGGCGCTGACGGGGGAGCCGATGACCGCCAGGCTGCGCAGCAGTTTCTGGTGCAGCTCGATGTCGTTTTCCGGGTCGCCGATGACATGGAAGCGGGCGTAGGTGTCGAGCGCGGCCCGCAGCACGGTTTGCTCGCGCTGCTCGACGCTGACATTGCGGATCTCGTTGACCGTGTTGAAGATCAGGGCCTCGGCCTTCCGGGCGC
This sequence comes from Stappia sp. ES.058, assembly GCF_900105595.1. Lineage (GTDB taxonomy): Bacteria > Pseudomonadota > Alphaproteobacteria > Rhizobiales > Stappiaceae > Stappia. The sequence goes on from NZ_LT629784.1 coordinate 1,963,472, forward strand.
CTTCCAGCAGGGTTCTTTCGCGCAACACCACGCGTTGGGCCGCGGCGAGCAGCAACGTCATGCAGAAACGGTTGCTGCCAAGATGCCGGCGGATCTCGCGCCACTCGCCCTCGGAGTCGTCTTCCGCTGTCCGGTAGCGCAGAAGCATCGCGCGCCGCATCAGCGGGACGCGTTTTTCTCGGTCTTGTTTCGGTTCGTCCACTCCCTTGAGCGCGGCAAGGACTTTTGTGGCAACGTCGATTTCCACTGTGTCCCAGTTCGTTGCCAGTGCCTGCGCAAGGCCGGACGGCTTGTCGGTCGCCCATAAATTCTTACGCAGTTTCTTGGCATCTTGAAAGACGGTTCCAGCGGCAAGCTCTTCCAGAACGCTGCGGGAGCTGGCGAACTTCCGTGAGCGGTGTCGATACATGACGAACAAGGCGGTCGCCAGAATGAAGAAATTGTCGATGAGGAATTCCGTCGTCTTCATCGGCCGGGCGAAATGAATGAGGTTAGTTTGCCCGGTCGTTGCGGTCGGATTGCGTGACGAAAAGGGTATGCCGGAGGCCACACTGCGCCTCAGCGTGCTTTCCTGCCCGCGTGCGTCAATCCCCGGTCGGTCGATGCGAACCGGATGCAGGGCGGGGAGCGGCGGTTTGTCGGATCTTGTCCTCATACGGCCCGCCAGACCCGGCGCGGGCAGGCGCCAGAGGTCGCCGAGACCGGTTTCAGCCCCTGTGGCGATGATGTCGACCGGCAAGGAGCTTGCTTCCTCCGACATGAGATAGGCGAGAACGTCATGGATCTCCGCGTTCTTCGCCCGCCGGTTTCGCTCTATCAAAAGCTCAACGCCATTGATGTAGATGAGGACCCGCGGTTGCAGGGACAGAACATTGCTTCTTGCCTTGACCAAGGTGCGACTCTGGGTGTCGAATGTTTCCAGCGCATTCCGCAGGCGTAGTGTGCGCGGCAGTTCCTTGAGGTCTTGCTGTTTTTTTCTCCATTTCTTTTCATCCGCTTTTCTCAACTTCGCGAGGAATTCATCTCGACCTTGATCGTAGTGCAATTCATTATTGAGATCCTTGAACTGGCCAATCGGTCCTGATCGAAAGTATGATAGCTTTTCGCCCGTTCGCTGAACATCGAGCGCCAACTCGTCGAGCGCGTCGATGAGCATGTCATAGACGGAGGCAACCTCGGTCGAGAAGCTGAGGTTGATGAAGACGGCGCCGAAATAGACCGGCACTATTGGCGTTTCCGAATGGGGTGCGCCGAGACCGCCCTCCGGCCATGCGGCGCGCATATAGGCGGAAAGGCCGAGCCTCGTGTTCATGATCGACATAAGGCAACCCTTACCCAGTCCGCGGTGGGCGGCGATCGTGTAGTACCGACGCCCCGCATCGAGCCGGCCGGCCTTTTCGTCCTTGCGGCGCTGGAGGTATACGGCGCGAAGGAACGTGTCGGCAGCCCGCACACCCGTTTTGTTCAGGTATTCCGTATCTCTCGCAATTTGGCTGTCGCTGAGGGGAAGCGAAGGTATTGGCCAGGCCTTCGCGACGCGTTTCTCGGCCTTGCCCAGATTGGTGATCACGCTGTCGATGCGGTAGCGGATGAACCGTCTCGGGAGGATCAGGCGTTGTTCGGCAAACCTCTTCCGGATGTTGGCATCCGCGTCGACCCGCTCGAACCGGGCAAGCCGATGTGGCGGACTTTGCTGCCATCGCTCCCACCAGGAGCGCCATTCCTTCTCCAGACCGTCAAGCGAGGCATTGAGCGAGCCGGTCAACAGCGCGCCGTAAATCCCGTCAAGCGCGATCTTCTGTGCCTTCAAGTCGCGCAGCAGCGCGCCGAGCGTCAGATTTTCGGACGTGTCAGGGGACGACAGAATTTTCCGGGCAAGATGCGTGAGCAGCAGCAGATAAAAGTCGAGATAGTCGGTGCCATCGACCGTTTCGGAGCCATGGCGGTTCTTGGCATTGCTGGCGGCGCGCGATGCCTTGTAGCGAACCGGGGTGAACGTCGGTGAAACAAGGCGCGGTTGAAACGATCCGTCTTTTTTAATCTTGGTGGAAAACACTCTCGCGGTTAGTCTTTTCCGGCCGAAGAGCGCGGCGAGCACGTTCGGCCTAGTGTCATCCTGATTTAGCTTTCCAAGCGCCTTTTCCAGTCGCTGAAAAAGGTCAGCGGTATCATACATTGACCGCCCGTTTTCCGTTTTGACCTCTGCTGGGTCGCACGTCGTGCCGAGAGAGCGTTCCGTTCCACTATCCTTGAGGTTCTCAAGGGCCTTTCGCCGGTCGTTCACGATACGCGTCAGTTCGCGAACGAGGGTGAGGATCTTGTGCAGCCAATCGATGTCCTCAGGGACGCCACCGATCGTGACCTGGCCGCCACCGTAGAAGATCGTGTGCACGCCGTAGCGCAGATAAAGGGCGGTGCTGGTCTTGGCGCGGGCCGCTTCGTCCTTTTCGGCCGGAAGCAGCACGATGGAGGTGTAGCCGACCTCGCGGTCGCGATCGCTGATGAACTGGCGCAGCGGCCGCAACAGGTCCGCCTCGGTCATGCCGAGCCCGAGAAACAAGGTGGGGGCGCCGGAAAACGCAATCGAGATGCCTTCGTCGACCATCTCCCGCATGGCATCGCGGCGCAGATAGAGGTCCATGTAGTCGGCCTCCGTCACCACGATGTCTTCTTCCTTGCTCGCCCGCCCGTGCAGGTGGAAGACGGAGGCGTCGACCCCCTCGTCGCTCACCGAGAAACCGACCAGATCCGAGGCCGTTTCGCGACGAAACGTCAGATCGCGAAACACGCCGCCGAGGCTGTCGGAGCGGTGGCTGCGCAAATCCATGTATCCGCGCGGAAACGGACTGCCGTCGGCGGGGCCGCCATGATCGTCGTGCTCGAACCGCCTGTATCCCGCGTCCTGGAAATAGCGTTCGATCTCGAAGTCGTAATTGGTCGTCAGGAACCGGCTGATCTTGAGCTTGCGCGCCGTCTTGACCAGCGGATCGAGACGCTCCGACAGGATCGAGCGGCGTGAGCGGAAGTCGCCGGGCTTGACCTCGTCGAAGATCGAGAGTTCGGGAAGCCCTGGCGTCGGCTCTTCGCCCTTCTCCGGCTTCAACTTCGTCAGTGGATCATCAACCAGAGCGAGCAGCATGCCGGCGAGAAAGCGCGATGACGGCGTCAGGAAAGTCCGGTCGTGTTCCGATCCTTTATCGTCCTCGCCCGCCTGGTCGTGGAGGTTTGCTTCGATAAAGTCCGTGATTTCTTCCCATCCGCTTTTCTTAGGCTCTCCGGCTTCAATGTTCTCAGGCGCTCCGGCTTCAGTGTTCTTAGGCTTTCCGGCCTCAATGATCTTTCGGATGTTTTTGCAGCGAAACGGCGTCAGGACAGTATAACGGTCCGGCTTCTGCCGGATGCCCGGGATCCGGCGACCGAGTTTTGCCGTGTCGAGCACATTGAGGGTTCGCCGCATCTCATCGATGCGTTTTTCCCGGTCCCCCCCCTGGCCGGCACGCCCGGCCTTCCGGTCGTAGGACAGCCCGGACAGCAGAATCTGTTCGGCATGGGCTGTTTCATCAACCAGAAGCACTTTCACCAGATCGGAGAAGGGCATCTGCGTCTCGGCCTTGCGCGCTTGACGGTAGAATTCGACCAGTTTTTTTGTGAAGGAGCGATAAACCTTCTTGAACCCATCGTTGTCAGCGTCTCTTAGATACTGTGTCAGCTTTTCGATACTCTCGATTGGCGCCGCATTGTCGGTGTGGTGCAGGCACCCGAGTGCGTTGCGCTCCAGGATGTCTTTCCTGTCGGCGGGCGTTATGTCGCGCTTGTGCAGGAAGAGGCCGGATTGGCGCTGAAGCAGGTCATGCAGTTGCTGGGCGATCTCGAACAGGACCGGGAGGCTTTCTCCGCCGGGAAACTCGCCGCTGTCGCCGCGTGCCTGGTCGAAGGTACGCCTCAGTCTGGTGATATCCGCGCGGGCGTAGCCGATCTGGCGCTGGCGGCTTACGATCCAGCGCGCGATGTTTCGGGCATCGCGGGTGCTGAAACCATTGAGAAACGATCTTGGATCGTTTGAGCGAATTACATATGCTCTGAATATCAGAAAGCGGATTTTTTTTGCTTGGGTTGATAACAAGTGGTCGTCGATGCGTATCACCGGACCCGCGGCGATCGCCTGGTCGCTCAGATCGGGGTCGACGATGTAAAGACTTGTCGCCAGCGCGATTTCAGCCTGCTCAATCAGAGCGACGAAGCTGTCCGCCATTTGCGAAACCACATTGGTCTGCAAGTCCTTCCATTCCTGCCAGCTGAGGCGGCCGAAGCCGGCGGAGAAGCCCGAGCCGATGAAGGTGGTCAGGTTGCGGCTGTTGATTGCCTGAAACAGCAGTTGCTTGCCCTTGCCCTCGATCAGGCTCATGTCGAGCGTGTCGTCGATCTGGTGGATCGTATAGGGCCAGTAGCGCAGCTGTTCGCGCAGTTCCTCGAAGAAGTTTGCCTTTTCCTCGGCCGGCGTCGCCGATGGCGCCCCCTTGCTGCCATCCTCCGTCGAACTCTTACCCATCCGCGCCCCCCCAGGCTCTCTTGTTGTGCTCTCGCGCCGGATCAGCCCCCAAGAGCCCGTCTCTCGAACTCGCCGGCGTCGACATGCATATCGAGTTGATCGGTCTCCGGCAGGTCCGAAACGGCGTAGCGCGACGCCTGCGGCCCAAGCGTGCTCATCTGGATGATCTTTTCCATCGACCGTGCGCCATGCCGGAACGCCGGGACCATCAGGAACGCGTTGAGAACGCCGTCGTCGACCGAGGCCTCGCCGGTTGTGGTATCGATGATGGAGGCGGCGTTTTGTTCGAGCAGGCTGCGCAACAGGATCGCGCGGCGCAGGATGTGATCGTCATCGCTTCCATTGTCTCCGCGATCGGGGCCGCGCACATCGATATGGCCGCTGAGGCGGGAGACGAAATCGGTCAGCTTCAGTTCCGGCTCCTTGGGGGCCTTGGACGCCAGGTCGCGAAACGTGTGGCTGGTGCCGCCTGCGAAGACAAACAGGCCGCGCCCGATCGGATGAAGCCGCGCGCCCTCGCGGAAGGTGCCATCCTGCATCGGGGCAAGGAAATGCTTCACCAGAGACAGCTTGTGTGAATCGAACTCATCGAAGAAGCAGAGCGGTGTCCTGCCCTTGAGGTTCTCGTCCCGGATCTCGTGAAAAAAGCCCGGAAGGTCGTCTGCCGTGGCCTCGGACAGGTTGAAGACCTTTTCCTCTAGTTTGAGCGGCTCCACCATCTGTTTGATACCGAACGACTTTCCGGCTCCAGGCGGGCCGAACACCGCAATCGACAGCGGTTTCGTCGCCCCGGTATCCTTCAGATAACCACGGATCAGTCGATTGATGGCGCGGTATCCTTCGATCTCGGTACGGTCCACCGTGAAGAACTTTCCGAAGCGCGCCGATGGAACGTCCGACAGGACACGCAGGCCGTTCCGCACAATGCTTTCTGCCAGGTTCCGGTTCGACGTCGACCTCGGCACAACGACCCGCTGCTTCGGGCCACGAAGCGTAAGGTTTTTTTCGCAGCGACAGGAGTTCAGCTGTTCCTGCGACGGCTCCGGCATCGGAAACGCGAGCGCGTCTCCGTTTTCCGTGAGCCGGGATTGCGCGAAGGCGCGTTGCCAGGCGAGCGCGCGCAGGACGGGCCCGCAGAGGTCGCCCGAACCGGAGAGGGGCCCTGCCTCGGCGATGCCTCGCGCGAGCGCAGTCGTGAAACTGTTCATCTTGCCGAACAGGTCGCCGGCCTGTTCCTTCTCGACATCGCCCTCCGCAAGTGCGGGGTCGAACAGCAGGTCGAGGGTCGTGACTGAGGCTGCATTCCGGCTCAGGATCGCGGCGCCCTCGACGTCGAAGAGAACCAGAAGATGGTCGCAGCCGGACAGGAGTTTCGGCAGAAGGCCCGTTGTTTCCCCCGCCTGTCGCAACAGGTCCTCGACGACGAGTTCCCAAGACAACCCGCGGACCAGTCGCACGCCGCTGGCTCTCAGATTGTTCGCGTTGACGATGAGGATACGCCGCACCTCGCTCAGGGTCGCGACCCGATCCCAGAGCCGTCCCTCGCCAAGCGGCAAGTGCATTTTGTGGAGAATGGTCCGATCCGGGACCTGCCTTTCAAAAAGCGGCGGCCCCCAGATGTCCTCACGCTCGCGCAGCCCGCCGCTTGCGTCGTTCAGGATGACCAGAGGCCACGAACCGTCCGGGCAGGTTTCCGAGATGCATGATTGCAGCGCCGGTTGCGTGCTCGTGCGATATCCGCCGAAGCTGGACACCCGCAGCTCCAGCGGCGCGTCAGGACGATGTTCCAGGAACTGGCCAGCGGCGTCGACATAGCGGACATTGGCGAGCGACTCCACATGTGTCTTTTTGTCCTCGCATTCGCCACTCGTCTTGACATGTTGAGGCCCGGCCATGGTCACATCGAATCCGTGGGAAACGAGCATGTCGCGGGTCATGTGGACCCCGCCACGCAGCGTCCACATCTTCCAGGTGCCGTAATGCGCCCAATCCGGACTGGTCTGTCCGCCGATCGGGGGAAGCGCGACGATGAAATGATCAATGGCCGGATCGCCGAGAAGCAGGATATCGCGGGAAATCTGGACGGGGTCTGGCAAAGACGCGCACTCCAAAAATATACCCGGCAGGCGGGAGCCGACCGGCGTTAAACGAGACTGAAATCAGGTCGCCTGCGTGTCGAGACGAGTGCTAAAAAATGCGACGTAGCGTAATGCAAAGTGAGAGTGGCATCCCGACGATGCCGATGTAAAGCTGATAAACGGCACGGTGGGCGAATCGGGATCGGCCCGGACCTGCCGACTTCGCGCCAGGACATGGCGGTCCCTCCCCTGATGATCGCACCCTTTGGCTAACCCACCGATCGTTGGACAGGATCTGGCGTAATTTGAGCTACTCGTGGCACCTGCAGATCGGGTTGGTTGATATCACTTCTCTGCCAATAGCCCAGCGCCAGCGGCTTGCCGCCCAGGGCTAAGTGAGGGCGCTGATAGTTGTAGAAGGTCATTTGCCGGCCACCGAAGAACGGGGGCTCAAGGAACACTGTCGATCCGCCGCATCATGGTGAGGCTCATCTCGTTCTCGCCCTTTGACGTGTAATAGAAAAATGAGCGCGCCAACGACGGCAGCTTGCATTGCTGCCCGATGGACAATTGGGGCGATCCCGCTTCACCAAGTCCGCGGTCACACGCTTTTGCTGCATTTTGCTACCTTGCCGTGCAACAATGGGCGCGTCTCAATCGCCTGGCGTTGCAATGGGGCACACATGACCGGCTATTTCGTTACGCGCCACCAGGGCGCCCGGGAGTGCGCCGAACAGGAAGGTCTGGGCGAGGTCCGGCTGGTTTCGCATCTCGATCCGGAGACGCTCGGTCCGGGCGACACGGTGCTGGGCACATTGCCCGTCCAGCTTGTCGCCGCCGTCAACGCCCGTCCGCGGGCGACGCCGACAAGCCCGCGCCCTCCCCGCAGAAAATGGCCCCAGAGAGCCCCGGGGGCGTTTCTGCAGGACTTCGGCGGCAAGGCCATCGATGACAGGGACGGCTTTCTCGAGGCGGAGGGCTTCACGACATGCAACTGGCGTCCGGCCTGCGAGGCGCTCGCCTATCATGCCTGCTGCTGTTCGAAGTCGACGGGTGACAGCATCCCGTTCCTGCCGTACTTGCGCTTCGGGTTGTAGAACATCTCGATGTAGTCGAACACGTCCTGCCTTGCCTCCTCGCGTGTTCGGTAGGTCCTGCGCCGTATCCGCTCGCGCTTGAGGAGGTTGAAGAAGCTCTCCGCCACGGCATTGTCGTGGCAGTTGCCGCGCCGTCTCATCGAGTGCTCAAGATTGTGGGCACGCAGAAACGCACACCAGTCCATGCTGGTGCACTGCGAGCCCTGATCCGAATGAACCAGCACCCTGTTCTTGAGCTTTCGACGCCACACCGCCATCAGCAATGCCTGCAGGACACCATCCGTCGTCTGCCGGCCCTGCAACTACCAGCCGATGACGCGGCGCGAGAACAGGTCGATCACGACGGCCAGATAGGCAAAGCCCTCAAGTGTCCGGATGCAGGTGATATCTGTCACCCACGCCCTGTCCGGCGCATCGACATCGAACTGCCGGGCAAGGGTGTTGTCGATCACGACTGACGGCTTGCCGCCATAGGAACCGGGCCGACGCTTGTAGCCGATCCGCGCCTCGATCCCGGCCAGCCTGGCGAGACGAGCGATGCGGTTGGGACAGCACGTCTCTCCCTGATCGAGAAGGTCGTCATGCAGCTTGCGATAGCCGTAGACCCTGCCGCTCTCCTACCAGGCCTTGCTGAGAAGCTCGGCCTGGCGAGCGTCTTCCCGAGCTCGCCTGCTCAGGGGGGTCTTCAGCCAGGCGTAGAAACCGCTGGGTTGGATGCGCAGGCAACGACACATCGTCCGAACAGTGAACTGCTGTCGATGCTCGGCAACGAACGCGTATCTCACTTTGCATCCTTGGCAAAATACGCGGTGGCTCCTTTTAGGATGTCGCGCTCCTCGCTCACCCGCACAAACTCGTGCTTCAGGCGACGGCTCTCCGCAGACTGCCCGTCCTCGCTGGAGCTGGAAGAGGACTTCGAGAACTTCCTCTTCCAATCTCAAGGCGCATGCCGGCTGACATCCAGACGCCGGGAAACCTCCGCAACCGGATAACCCCGTTCGGCAATCTACGCCACCGCGTCCCGTTTGAAACCGTCGCTGGAATTGGCTTTGCCCATGTCGGCCGCCTTGCGTCAAATTCAGGGAAGAAGGCGTCTAGGAAACGAGGGGCTATTCAGTAAGAACACCGAGCCCGCGACCCGGCCCGCAACAGGTTCGATGCAGCAAGAAAAAGCGTTTCACGGTCCAAAGCCAACACTTTAAAAGGCCTTTAACGGCACTTTGAGCGGTCTTTAAAGCCCCTTTAAAACAAAGCCGGATTTGCCGAAAAATTGTAGAATGAAATTCCAATAACGGTTGGAATTTACGCAGCAATTGGAACGCGGCTCGACGCGCGGCGTTTCCAACGGACCCTTATCGAGACGAGAAAGGCCGACAAACGACCACTTGCGGTTCGCCTCAAGTTGGGAGCAGCAATGTAGAATTACACCACGTTGACGGGCCGCGCCCACGGCATCGCAAGATCAAATTTGGGAGACATGCCGATCTGGCTCACCCGTTTATCTCCGCGATGAGTTCATCCGTGGTCATCTGTCGGCAATAGCCGTTGATCGTCTTGAGCGAATTGTCGTGACGTTCCTGGGTGTAGGTCAGGCAGGCGTCGGTGACATGGGTCACGAGATAGCCCAGATCGCAGGCATCGCGAACCGCGCTTTCAACGCATTGATCCGTCACCAGGCCCGAAATCACGATCTGTTTGACGCCAAGATTGCGCAAGATGTAGTCGATATGGGTCGAGACAAACACCGATGAGGAGGTCTTCCGAAGAATGATTTCGTCGCCTTCCGGAGCAATTGCGTCAAGCACCTTGCCGTCCCACGACCCCTTGGGCACATTGAAACCGGTAATCTTGTAATCAAGACTGCGGTCCCGGCCGTCCGCGGTGAGGCTTTCGATTACAGTGTACATCACCTCGATATCGCGCTTGCGGAATGCGGATTGCAGGCGCTGCATGTTGGGCAGGGTCTCGCGCTCGAATTTTTCAAAGAACCAGCCGCAGCTGTCATTGAACTCTTCTTGCGGCAAGTCCTTGAATTCTCCGCCATCCCGGCGTGCACAAAAATTCTGCACATCTATGAAAAGTAGCGCCGAAGAAGCAGGATCCAGCGGCAGGTTACGAGAGAGTTGCATTATCGGCTTCCATAAACTGAGACAAAAGATCGTAAATCCGAGCGCTCCACTGCTGGCAGTCATCGTCGGTGAGAAGATGGTCGTTGCGCACTTCAATTAGACTGTGCGCTATTTGCCGCTTCTCCGCGCAAACCGGAATATACCAGTCGGTTGCATCTTCAATTCTGTATGGCTCGTTGTCGCCGATCACCAGGGAGGGCCACAGCCGCGTGGCAAGTTGAACCAGATCATTGCCGCGACTCATCGGCTGGCGATAGAGAAAACCAATATCCCATGGCCGCGCCATGCCATTCATGAAAGGTGTGAAGCTGTGGATCGAACATGTGAAACGCAGATTCTGCCTGGCAATTTGCGCTTCGCTGGCCGTTGCAAACGGCTCGAAGATTTCGCGAATTCTTGCATTGTTTTGCAAGTGCGTCTGATGCTGGTTGCCGGGAATTTCCACCTGATCGCTGATTGCAGGAATTGACTGAGCCGTACCGGGCGGCCTGTTGCAGTCAATTACCAGGCGGCTGTAGCGTTGCAGGATAAGCGTACAGCCGAAGCGGGCCGCCAAGTTCCGGGCCAAATTCTCGGTGCCGATATCATAGGCGATATGCTGGGCGAGCTGTTCGTCTGTCAGCCCGAGAGACCCGAGTTTCTGCGGGATTTTCCGGCCTGCATGCTCGCAAATCAGGAGAATTGGGCTCGTTGAATCAGCGTTGACGATTTCAACCGGCTCGGGGTCCGCCCGTCGGCTCAACAGCTCTTCAGATGATGCCAATTCCCACGACGAGCTCAAAACCGCCTCCCATTTTCACCTCACGTTTATGATCGAACAGTGCAAAAACATTCTATCAAATTCAAGGCAAAAATTATGTTTGACATATTTTTTTCATATTGCTTAGCTGGCGGTTATTGGGCTGCAAAAAGGGCATCGTGGTGGAAATTCGTCACTTGATGGAGGACATGATCGAACGGCTGACGCCGGCCGAGCGCCAGCTCAAATCTGTCCTGATGGCGGATTATCCCTTTGCTGGCCTCGAGCCCATTCAGGAGTTGTCACGCAAGGCGGGAGTTTCGGCGCCCTCCATTTCCCGGTTTGTGACAAAAATCGGATTTTCCGGGTTTCAGGAGTTTCAGCAGAAGCTCGTGCAGGAACTCAAGCAGGGCAACCGATCTCCGATTGATTTGCGCGATGGCCAGACGGCTGGTCAGGAAGCCTCTCTCCTGTCCTATCTGCAGCGTATCGAAACATTGAATTCGGAACTGGCGGAGCGGGTGTCGCCAGCGCAGTTCGATAGGGTCTGCCAGCTCCTGGGCGATTCCAAACGGCGGATCTACATGATCGGCGGCAGGATGAGCGACTCGATTGCTGGGTTTTTCGTCCGGCATTTGTGTCAGATCCGCAAGGACGTCTTCCACATCCCCGCTGATCCGGAAACCTGGCCGGAATACCTTTTGCGGCTTCGCCCGAAAGACATAGTGCTTGTCATCGATTTCCGGCGCTATCAGGCCAGTCTCGAGCGGCTGTCCATTCAGGTTCGCACCTGCAAGGCCCAGACGATCGTCATTACGGATCAATGGATCAGCCCATGTGCAAAAGGGGCGAGTGAGCTGATTTCGGTGCCAATCGGTTCAGGAACGTTGTGGGACAGCTACGTGCCCGCATTCGCCCTCGTCGAGGCATTGCTGATTCCGCTGGCGGAAATGGATTGGGATGCAACGAAGGCACGAATTGCTCAATGGGACGAGATGCGCGACGAGCCGACCGTCGGAATTGGGGAGTGACGCTGAATGAATTCAGATGAAAGCAAGTTGGTTTTTGTTGCAACATCGGATCTCGCCGGTCTGGTGCGCGGCAAGTCTTTTCCGGTTTCCGAATGGAAAAAACGCAGCCTGCGCGGTGTCGGCTGGACGCCGACCAATGTGCAGATAACCTGTTTCGACACGATCGCGGACAGCCCGTTCGGCTCGCTTGGCGACCTGGCACTGATCCCCGAGGCTGGCACTCGGTTTCAAATGGGTGATCCGGGCAATGCTTTGGATATTGCTCTTGGCGACATCCAAAGCCTGGAGGGTGAACCGTGGGATTTTTGCACGCGCTCGCATGCCAAGCGGGCTTTGCGGGAATTGCATGAACTGGCGGGTGCGACTGTCCTGTCGGCATTCGAGCATGAATTCCAGCTGAAAGACGGACCGGCTCGCCCGGGCGATTCATTCGGCCTGAAAGGTTTCAGAGACGGGCAAGCCTGGGCAGAAGCCTTGATTGCCGAATTGGACCGGACCAGTTGCAAGCCAGACACCTTCATGAAGGAATACGGCCCGTCCCAGTATGAAATCACCAATAAACCGGCGACCGGAATCACCGCCGCTGACAATGCGGTTATCCTGCGCATCCTGACTGATGACGTGTTGCATCGCTTTGGTGTCGGCTCAAGCTTCTCGCCGATCCTTGACCCCGATAGCGTCGGAAACGGAGTACACATTCACTTCAGTTTTATTGATGATCAGGACAATCCGCTAACGCACGATGTGGCCGATCCTCACGGAATGAGTGCGTTGACCCGTCACTTTATTGGCGGTGTGCTGAAATATCTTGATCAGATAATGGCGCTTCTGGCGCCATCGGAAATCAGCTACCTGCGCTTGACGCCGCATCGCTGGAGCGCCGCATTCAACAATCTCGGCTATCGCGACCGGGAAGCTTCCGTACGCATCTGTCCGGTTTCAAGCCGGGACAGCGAGGCAATAGCCAGACAATACAATTTTGAAGTCCGTGCAGTAGATGCAGCCGCCAGCCCGTATCTCGCCTATGCCGCACTTCTGTTTGCCGGCACACAGGGCGTTCGCGACGGTCTCGAACCACCAGCACCGACCGAGGAAGACCTGTCCCTGCTCGGGCCTGAAGCTCTGGCCGAACGCGGCTTCCGGCGTCTTCCGCAAAGCCTGAAAGAAGCACTCGACACGATGGACAGATCCCAGTCGGTGCGAAGCTGGTTCGGTGATGAATTCGTCAATGTCTACCTTGATCACAAAAAGCAGGAGATGACCGAGCTCGAGGGTCTTGATTGGCAGGAAAAGTGCAACCTCTACAAGGAAGTCTACTAGATGCTGGAAATCCGGGGGGTATCCAAGAGCTTCGGAGGTGTAAAGGCCGTTGATGGCGTCAGCTTCATGGTCGAGGCGAACGAAATTCATGGTTTGATTGGCCCGAATGGTGCCGGCAAGACCACCATGATCAATCTCATTTCGGGTTTGTTGAAGCTGAGCGCCGGAGAAATCCTGCTTGAAGGCAAACCCATTCAGGATCTGTCCGCCCATGAGAAGGCCCGTATCGGGGTGGCGCGGACGTTTCAGAACCTGCGCCTGTTTGCCAACCTGTCGGTTCGCCGCAACATCGAGGTGGCGGAAAGCGAGCACTCGGGAAAGCCTGACCACGATCCGGATCTGATCGAGGATGCAATCGACAGGTTCGGGTTGCGAGGCGATGTGGACCAATCACCCAGAAACCTTCCGTACGGCCAAATGCGGCGGCTCGAAATTGTTCGCGCCTTGGCGCTGAGACCAAAGGTGCTGATGCTGGACGAACCGGCCGCAGGCATGAACCCCGACGAAACCGATCAGCTCTTTAAAAACCTCACCTGGCTCAGGGAACGGCATACCTGCGCAATCATCCTTATCGAACACGATCTGAAATTCATTTTGTCCGCCTGCGAAAAGCTGACGGTCATGAACATGGGCAGCGTCGTGGCCTCTGGCCTGCCCGACGATGTGACGAAAAATCCAGAGGTCATAAATGCGTATCTAGGAAAAGGCGCATAACAATATCCGGAGCAAACTCATGAGCATTCAGCACACATTGAAAAATGCATTGATGGCGACAACGGTCGGTTTGGCTGCAATGACAGGGACAGCCTACGCTGCAGACACCATCAAGATCGGACTGCCCGTTCCGCTGACCGGTGACTACGCACCCTACAATGAAGTCGATGGCGCCAAATGCATGGCGGAGATGATCAACCGTGACGGCGGCATCGGCGGCCGCGATCTCGAACTTCTGGTCCAGGACACCGGGTCTGACACGCAGTCGGCGATTTCTCTGACCGAGAAATTTGTGGGCCAGGGAGCTATCGCCATCAGCACGATCCCGTTCTCCGACACCATGATCCCGGTCGCCCAGATCGCTGGCGCAAGTGGCGTCACGGTGATCCAGTCGCAGAGCACGCAGGTCGAAATGCACGGCGGTGTGGTCGACAACTTTCTCACCAATGTCTCTCCGGATCCCTATACCGCCACAGCCGCAGCCAATTACGCGCTCGCGCAAGGCGTAAAGAATATTGCGATCTTCACCTCTGATGATGGCGGCTCCTGGTCTGCCAAGACCCCGGAATGGTTTGCCGAAGTCATTGAGGCCAATGGCGGCAAGCTTCAGGCAAAGCTCAACTACACCTCCGGCACGACGGACTGGAGCCCGCAAATTGCCGAGCTAAAGGCGCTCGATCCGGCACCCGATGCCGTCTACATTTCCTGGGCAATGCCAGACATCGGCATCTTGATCCGGCAAATGCGCTCGGCCGGCCTCGACGCCTGGGTGGTTGGTTCCGACGGCTTCGACGATCCATCCCTCGACGCACTGGCAAAGGAAGATCCGGCAATCCTGAACAAGGTGTTCTTCGGCACGCTTGCCCCGGCGGTTCCTGGCAGCCGGATCGAAGCGTTCCAGAAAGCTTGTGCGGAAATCGACATGCCTGTCAGCGGCCTGTTTCCTTCGCTTGGCGCGGACATGATCAAGATCATGGCTTACGGAATCGAGAAAGCCGGCGGCGACGATCCGGCAGCTATTCGTGAAGCGATCCGCAGCGCCGACAGCATCCCGGTCATGTCGGTTGATTCAATCTCCTTCAAGGACACCAAGAGCTTCGCGCTGCGCGAAATCCCGGTTGTCGGCTTCAAGGATGGAGTGCGATCAGTGGTCTCCCAGGAGATCCCGTCCAACGCGCCGTCGTTCTGATAGCGCGCCGATCAAAAGCTTTCCGGGCTCCGGCCCGGCAAGCTCACTCTCGAAGTGAAGAAGACGCGGATGCTTGAAGTCAGTCAACTCAAAGTGTTTCACGGTGTTATCGAAGCCGTGCACGGGATCGATGTATCTGTATCCGAGGGCCAGTGCGTTTCGCTTCTGGGTCCGAACGGAGCGGGAAAGACGTCGACGCTGTCGGCGATCACCGGGACAGCGAAATCCGCCGGCACCATGACTCTTCTCGGCGATGACATCACGCGCCTTTCGATCGAGGAACGCTGCAGAAAAGGCATCGCCATCTCTCCGGAGGGGCGCCGAATTTTCTCCAACCTTTCGGTGCGTGACAATATGAACATGGGCGGCGCGAGGCGAACCGACAAGGCCGCGCTGGCTTCGGAGATCTCCGAGTGGTTCGAGCGGTTTCCGATATTGGGCGAACGCGCCGAGCAGATGGCGGGAACCCTTTCCGGCGGGGAGCAGCAGATGCTCGCCATCGCGCGCGCGTTGCTGTCACGTCCACGAATTCTGCTTCTCGATGAGCCGTCCCTCGGACTGGCGCCGCAGATTGTCGCCAAGATTTTCGACATCATCCGCGAACTCAAATCGCGCGGGATGACCATCCTGCTGGTCGAACAGAATGCCGCTGCGGCAATCGGCCTTTCTGACAAGGTCTACATCCTCAACAATGGCCTGATATCCCGAGAGGGCACAGCCGACGAGTTCGGCGATGGCAGCGATCTGATGGACGAGCTGACAGGAGTGCACAGCTGATGGACTATTTCATCCAGCAAAGCCTGAATGCGTTGAGTTTCGGCGCCGAGTACGCGCTGATTGCATTGGGACTTGCAATCGTCTTTTCGATCATGGGCCTGGTCAACTTCGCCCACGGCGAGGTCATCGCTTTTGGCGGCTACTCAATGGTCATCATGGGCACGCTGCTGACCAACAATCCTCTCGTCTTGATCGTTGGTGTTATCGTGGCTTGCGTCCTTGCCTCCGTCGCACTCGAGCGCATTGCGTTCCGAACCGTGCGGGGGCGGACTTGATGACAGGGCTGCTGACGGCGTTCGGGGTCAGTATCATTCTACAAAATCTGTTCCTGCTGTTCGGCTCACCGCGCCCCATGGCTGCAACCCAGTTCATCTTTCTCGACAGGACGCTGGCCATCGGCACCATTCGAATCTCGTCGCTGCAGGTCTACGAAACAGTGACCACCATATTTGCAATTCTGGCGCTGACGTTTTTCCTGCGCCGAACCACACTCGGCATGGCAATGCGCGCAGCGGCCCTCGATTTCGAGATGGTTCGTTTGTGCGGTGTCCGCGCCAACCGGGTCATTGCAGGCGCTTTTGCCATCTCCGGATTGCTTGCCGGACTGGCCTGCATTTTCATCATGGCGCGGCGCGGCAGCGTTCAACCGCATATGGGTTTCGATCCCGTCCTGGTGGCGTTTGTCGCCTGCGTAATCGGCGGTTTCGGAAGTCTGCCTGGCGCGGTGCTGGGTGGCTTTCTTCTCGGCATTACTGAAGTGGCGGTTCTTATCCTTCTACCGCAAAGTGCCGGTGGGCTTGCTCATGCCGTGGTGTTTGCGCTGGTGGCGCTGGTTCTCATCTGGCGACCGGACGGCATCCTTTCGCCGGCGCGCGAGAAGGGAGACAAGATATGAGGCTTCCTGCGATCAACATTTCCCAGCGCCAGGGACTGCTTGGCAGCGCGCTGCTCAGCCTGATCATTCTGGCAATCGTCGGCGCCTATTACCTATGGGGTGAGAGCTATCAGGCCCGCATACTCTATGCCACCTTCGTAAACCTGCTGGTTGTGGTCGGCCTGCAAATCTTCACCGGCAACGCCAACATCACCAGTTTCTCCCATGCGGCGTTCATGGGGATTGCCGCCTATGTCGCGGCGATTTGCGTCACGCCTATCGCAATGAAGGCCATCTCATTGCCCGATGCGCCATGGGGATTGAACGCGTTCGAGTTGACCGCAGTGAGTTCAGCACTTCTGGCCCTGCTGATCACGGGCCTGCTCGGGCTGGTGACAGGCCTGTTCATGGCCCGGTTGACGGGCGTCGGGGTAACGATTGTCAGTATCGCCATCCTGGTCATCATGCATTCGGTCTTTCTCTACCGGACGGATATTTTCAAAGGCAATCAGGCGTTTTTCGGCATACCGAAAATCCTTGATCTGCCGCAAATGACGGTGCTGGTCATCATCGCCGTTTTTCTCGCCCGCATCTTCAGGGAAAGTTCGGTCGGGTTGAAGTTGCGCGCGTCTGCCGATGACGAAGTGGGCGCGCGCGCCATGGGGGTCGATGTCTTCAGAGTGCGGTTGATCGCATGGGTAATCGGGACGCTGTTTTTCGCCGCAGCCGGTATTGCCTATGCATTTTATCTCGGCACGATTTCCGCCCGCCCGTTCTATTTCAATTTCGTTTTCCTGACGGTTGCAATGCTGATCCTGGGCGGCCTGCGCAGCGTGACCGGAGCCGTTTTCGGAACCCTGATGATTTCAATCGGGTTGGAAGTTGTACGCTGGCTGGAAACGGGCCCGAACATTGCCGGCATCGAGTTGCCCGAGGTCCTCGGTCTGTCCGGGCTGTTGCTTGGTGTCGTGATCGTCGCTGTGATGGCGTTTCTACCGAACGGCGTGATGGGCAACCGGGAGATCGAAGAATTGGTGAAACGCAAGCGCTAAGCACAGAAAGAGTTTGGACATGGGATGCAATCACACGATTCACAAGCATCATCATCACCTCGGGTGGGACAACTCGAATGCTCCCGTTCTGGCGATGAAGCCCGGCGAAACCATAGCGGTCGAAACCATTGATGCATCCGGCGGCCAACTTCATGCAGATGCCGGGCTTGATGACCTCAAGGCGTTGGATTTTGAAAAGGTCAACCCGGTAACCGGCCCGGTGTTCGTCGACGGCGCTGAACCCGGTGATGCCGTCGCCATCACCTTCCTCGATTTCCACCCGTCCGGCTGGGGCTGGACCGCAAACATTCCCGGATTTGGGCTCTTGGCCGACCAGTTCACTGAACCGGCTCTACACATCTGGAAATATGACACATCTTTGCTGAAGCCCGCAGCGTTCACCGGCTTCGGCGCCGTGCCGCTGAAGCCGTTTGTCGGCACGATTGGCCTGGCTCCCGCAGAAACAGGGCTGCACAGCATTGTCCCGCCGCGCAATGTCGGCGGCAACATGGACATCCGCGACAATTGCAAGGGAACAACGCTCTATCTGCCGGTAGAGGTTGCTGGTGCCCTGCTTTCGCTTGGCGACACCCATGCTGCGCAAGGCGACGGGGAAATTTGCGGGACGGCCATCGAGAGTCCGATGAATGTCGAGATCAAGATCGATCTCATCAAGAATGCTCGCCTGCAATCACCGCGGTTTGAGACGTCGGGACCGGTGACCAGCCACATTGATCGACAAGGATACCGGGTGACCACCGGCGTTGGGCCGGATCTGATGACAGCATCAAAGGAAGCCGTCAGCCGGATGATCGACTGGCTTTGCACGACCAACGGCATGTCCGCCGTCGACGCCTACTTGCTGTGCAGTGTTGCAGGTGATCTGCGTATCTCGGAAATTGTCGACATGCCCAACTGGATTGTCAGCTTCTACTTTCCAAAAGCAGTGCTCGGTTAGGGTCAGGACCTGTTGCTATCACTGCGATGGTCGGAGCGGATGTGTGCGGATACGAGGAGCAAGCCCGCAGGAAGGCTGGAGCCTATAAAGGGATTGCGACATGGTATCCCGTGCGGATCCGCCCGATCCGAAGGACGCTCGAGCTGACGTCGACCTGCGGCGTCAAAGCCCTCGGCCGGGGGAACGGTCCCGCTCTTCGGGCTTTTCCTTGCATCTCTCGTCATCTCGAACGCCATTTCAGTCATGGCAACAGGTCCTGACCCTAGGTGTGAGTGTTCGGCAGGTTGTTCATTTGGAGCGAAATCCGTGTGATGGCATGAAGGATCCGCTCAAGTTATTCTGAACGCCGGAAGCAACCGGACGACAACCTGCCTATTTTATCGAGTCCGTTGCCACCGCCACCAATGGTGAGATCGATCTCGGTGGTGGAAAAGCCATTTCCTCGAAGTCGAGATCCATCAGGCCTTGCATTTCGATTGCCTGTCAACGGCGGAGTAAAAGCGGCCTCTTGCGACGCACGCTTGAGAGCACCGGGAAGGCGTAGCCCGAGTGGGTGTCTGAAGCGTGCGTGACGATTTCTTGGGTGGGGAGGCCGCCTGCCTTTCGGGCGAGTGCCCGGTTCAACGTCGACCTTGGAACAACGACCCGATGCTTCGGACCGCGAAACGCGAGATTTTTTCGCAGCGGTAGGACGTGAACTGCGCCTCTGAAGGTTAGGGCATCGCAAACCCGAGCTTATCGCCGCGTTCCGCAAGCCGGGACTGGGTGATAGCGCGCTGCCAGGCGAATGCGCGCCTTACGGACCCGGTCAGATCATCGGCGCCAGATCCCGTCCTCGCATCGGCAATGCCGCGCACGCGCGCGGCCGTGAAGCTGTTCATCTTGCCGAAAAGGTCGCCAGACTGTTCCTGTTCGACATCACCTTCCGCAAAAGTGCAGGATTGAACAGTAGATCGAGGATCGGGGCCAAGGCTGCGTCCCGGCTCAGGATCGCGGCCCCCTCGACATCGAAGAGCACCAGGAGATTTAGGGGGACAGCGAAGGCTGCGCACTGGTGCGATATCCGCCAATTCTTGCGCACGCCGAATGGGCCGACTGAAGACGATCGGCAGATATCGCTAATTCGATTGCATTCAGTCAAGAATATATCTTAAAGTTGAAGAAGTTCGACAAAGGATATTCTGATATGACGCTGCGGGGGGCTATAGCAGGCGTCTTTCTGGTGACTGCATTGAGCGGCAGCGCCGGGGCGAATGAAGACCTGAATTGCGGATCGGACGGGGTAAGGGCGGTCGCCTGCGACGAATTGGCGAACAGGCGCGCGCGTCAAGGGAAAACCCAGACACCCACCGACAATAAGGACGGTGGCAAGGAGCCGGGCGAGGAAGTCCAGCCCCCTCTCCCTGATGCGACGGTGCGGCCATTCGCCGGATTTGCAGTGACAGCCGCAACGCTGGCGCGGCTGCAGAGCCAGACGGACGTCATCAAGACCTGTCACGCGGATATTCTCGAATTGTTGGCGCCGATTGATGCTGCTTTCACGGCGAACTGCGAATGCAAAGGGACAAAGGAGATCAAGGCCGACGCATCGCACGCCGACAAGTTGAAACTGCGGCTTGAAAATCTCAACACGCTCGTCGCCTGCCTTGAAACAGCGACAGGCCTGACGCACGAGCTTGCCGGCAGTCTTGCCGGAGGTGGACCGCCGCCGCCCTTGCCTTCTCCTCCCAAATCGGAGGACCCGCCAAAGCAGAAGCTGAATATCATAAGTGCCTGGGCGGGAGACCCGCATATCCCAGGGCTTCGATGCAGCCCAAAGACGGTCACAAACTGGGTCCGCTCGAAATGCCTCTATGACCCGGTCAAGCCGGGTGCTGGCATCAACAGCAGCAACGCCCTTGCATTGCGCGACGACGTCATCGCCTGTCAGGTCGAGAATGTCCAAATCGACAGCGTCTGCGGCGGCGAAAATCCCAATCCGCAAGGCGATCAGATGATCGGCGTTGCCTTCCGCTGCAAGGCCGATGGGCTGCAACACACCGCATCGATCGTTTCCGGCGGGACACTGACTCTGGTCTGTCCATGAGCGCGCCTCGCCGAGACACGACCTGCACACCAGTACCGCGCCGCAACCGGCGCGGCTGGCGCCACGCCGCGCTGATGGGTGCGGCGCTGGGGCTCGCAGGGTGCGCGGTCGCGGGTTCGCAATTTCTTGACGACACACGGACGGTCGCCTGCCGGTCGGCCGGGCTCGGCAGCTATGTCCTGCCGCGATCGGTGCTGCAGATCGCCGTGGTCGACACGAACGCCAACGGCACAACGAAACGCACCCTGGAGGGGCCGGCGGTTCGCGCCATTCCCGATCTGCGGCACGTCTATTGTCTTGACTATCTCTCAAGTCCGACCTCTGACGACATCGTTGACGTCAAGAAGACGAAGAACGGGCTGCTCTCGCTGGTGGCCACCGACATACTGGACAAGAGCAAGGAGATCGCCTTTGCCCTGGCTCGAACCGCCTTCACGCTGGCTTCGGGTTTGCGGGCGGAGATAGGCGGCGAGGCGGAGAACCAAAGCGTCAAGTTCAGCTACGAGGTAGACCCGTTCGACTATGCGGACACGGCGGCGATGAACGAGCGCCTCCGGGCGTTCGGGTTCTGTCTGATCAATCCGGGCTGGTCGTTCAATCCCGGGAAGGCGGACATCGACACCTATTGCAATGCGCCGGAGCAAACGCTCGCCAACGCCCCGCCGGCATGGGTCAAGGCGCAGGCGCACCACCGGAACGCAGAGGCGAAAGCGGTGCTGCCGACAACGCCGCACGCGCCGAAGGTCACCGGAGCGCGGGCGCTTTCCGGCATTCTCTACCGGCCGCGGCTCGAACATACGTTGCTGATCCTGCGCAAGAACAATCGAACCGGCTGGGAACTGGCACAGCGGCAGACCCTGCTGCTGGAGAACGTCGCGCCGATCCTCTCGGTCGGGGTAAGTCGCGCGTTCTTTTCGGAGCGGATTTCAGTGCTTCACTTTGACCGCGGCGTGCTTGGAAACGTCTGCATCTACAAGGGGAGCGAGTTGGAGGCGGCGGTGACCGTGCCCTTCCTGGTGGCCAGTGCCATCGTCGCCCTGCCGGCAACGCTGATCCAGGTGAAGATCAACACCGCCCAGGACCGCCAAAGGCTGGCGGAGCTGGAGACGCACCTCGCCGAGTTGCAGGCGGAAATGATTGCCGCGCTGGCGGAAACCCGGAACCCGACCCTGCCGAACGCGCCCAACACCGGTGGGAACCAGGACCTTCCCGCATCGGTCGCGAATGCGGCGTTCAACCGAATCCTCAGCGATGCGGGACTTGACGAGAGCCTTCCCACCGTCCGCAGCAAAGGGCGCAAACAGGCCTTCTTCTCAGACACCGCCGGAGACCACTACGGCTGCCCGACGGAACTTGCGGGCGCGGCCACGTCGGTTGCGGTTCCCGGCCTTCCCGAGGCGAACTGAAAAGCGAGACGCAGGATGCCACTGATCCGCATTTGGTCACGACAGGCCTCCGCACCGAGGAGGCAACGGTTCCGGCGCGACGCGCTGACGGTTGCCCTTACGGCAATTGGCGCATTCGCGGTTTCCGCCTGCAGCATGGTCGGATCAAATGATTACGTGGCGGATGGCGGCGCAACCGCGAGCACCGGCTGCCACGGAAGCGCCGGCTCTTACTTCCTGCCAAAGACATACCTGCACATCAATGTGACCGAGAAGACGGCAACGGATGTCCGTGTCATGCCGATCCAGCCGATGCGCCTGCCGGACCGGAGCAAAAGCTATTGCCTCGACTTTCTCGGCTCGCCGACGTCCAACGACAAGTTGGCGATTACAAAGACCGAGAGCCAGTTGCTGGAAAAAATCACCGCCAATGCGGAAGACAGGTCGGAACAGATACTCAAGACAATCGCCGATACCGGCATCGCTTTGGCAAAGGCAGCGGCGCTGCGCGCCGACCCCGGGATCCAGGCAGCCGGGCGCGACCGAAACTACAAGGACACGTTCGACCCTTTCGATCCGGACGCCCTTCAGGTTGTCAACAGCAACCTGCATAGCTACGGGCTTTGCGTCGTCGTACCCGGGCAAGACGAAGTGGTGTCGATGCAGCACCTTTCGAAGACCTGCAACCATCCGGTATCGCGAGGAACACGGAACCGGCTTTTGCTCGGCTCCGGAAAAACCGGCGCGCTTGCCTACGCGGCCCAAAGCAAAACCACCTTGCCGCCCTCGACATACAGCCGCGGCATTCTCTACCGGCCGCGCCTCCCCTATGCAGTCTATGTTTTGACGAAAAAGAACCGGAAGCTGAGCGGCGGCTGGCAGATCCTTTCCAAATCGATGATCGCCATGGAAAACGAGGCCCCGGTTCTGTCCGTCGGCGTCGACCGCACCTTCTTCGCGACCAGAAGCACCACGCTGGACTTCCAGGAGGGCATGCTGAGGGATGTGACCATCGAGAAGACCAGCGAGCTTGAGTCCTTCGTCAAGGTGCCGCTCCATATCGCCCAGGCGATCGTCAACCTGCCGGCCCAGATCATCCAGCTGCGCATCGACATCGGCAACAAGGATGCGGAACTGATCCGCGCCCGTGCCGCGCTGATCAGCGCCGAGGCCGATCTGATTGCGGCGCTGGCGGCGAAAGACAATGCACAGGCAGGAACCGGCTCCGCCGGCACAAACGCCCAGACGGTGGCCGCCGGCCTTGGCCTGTCGTCGGGAGGTGGCATGCAGTCCTGCATCGCCCGCTGCAACAGTTTCGGCGGAGACGGCAGATGCGAGGCACTGTGCTCGTGCCAGTTGTTGTGTTCCGGACAGGGAGACACGCCGCAATGCGCGCGCTACTGTTCAATCGCACAATAGAACACGCGATGCGTTGCCTCGCCTCATCCCTCGCGGCCATTGCGCTGGCCGGCACAATCATGGCCGGTACGGGAACCGGCACCGCGTTCGGCCAGGATACAGTCGAGAGCCGGTTTCGCGAAAGCCTCGGCAATCTGGAGACCTTGCGGGACCAGTTCGGCCCGGGCTACCGCTCGGAAGACACGCGGATTGAAACCTTCTCCGAGCTTGGAAACAATCCGAGCAGCGCGCAGGTCTACCGGGCGATCTACATGCAATGGCTGCAACGCGGCGGGCCAAGGCAGGGTCGAAGCATCGAAACGGCGCTCGACCGCGATCCACAGGCGCAGGCCAACATGAGCCGACCGCCGCCAAACGAAGTCACCTCTTTTGTCACCGGTATCGACGCCCGTGCCGTGGGCACGAACGCATCGGCGACGGGGCAACGGTTTCGCGAGACTGTGGCCATCCTGCAAACGCGTGGTGCGCAATCGGACGGCGGGGCTCTGTCGGGCCTTTGCACCGGCGTGCTGGTCAGCGATCTGACAGTGCTCACGGCGGCGCATTGCGTTTGCGATCTCGACCTGCTTTCGCCCGAAGGTCGATCCACGGCCGTGGTGGTACACGATGCGGTCGCCGACCGGCGGAGCAGATATATGCTTGCTCCGGTTGCAAAAAACCTTCCCAACGCAGGAGACTTGCAGGTCCAGACCGCGCAGAAGTCGATCCTGATCGACAGGACCCGGCAGCCCGTCCTGCTGGACCCCACCTTCTGCAGACTCAAGACGCAAGGCTACCTTCTGAAAGGCAAGGACCTTGCACTGATCTACCTCGACCCGGACCGAACGGCTCCGAACGCCCCCGACCGGGACGAAGCGCCGATCATCAACCTGACACGGGACCGCGCGAAAGCGCAGTTTGCTCCGGTCGAATTGCTGGTTTCGCCAGCGCTTCGGCACATGACGGTGGTCGGCTTCGGATATTCCGACTTCATCTCAAACGACCGCCGCTACTGGGCCAAGGTCGGCGTTCGCGTGCCGGTTGCAAGCGCGACCTGCCAAAGACCCTATGCGCAGTCCAACTACGGCTGCGCGTCCGGCCGGGAGGCGGTGCTGATCGACAGATATGCCGGCGGAGACAGCTGCTGGGGCGACAGCGGCGGCCCGGCGTTCATCAGGTATTTCGGCGCCTACTATGTCGCAGGCATCACGTCGCGCGCCGCGATCCCGGGACGATGCGGAACGGGCGGCGTTTACACGCTGATCACGCCACAGGTGATGGCCTGGATCAACTGGCGCAAGCGCGTCGGCGACCCGGCCTTCTGACAGACAGATAGGCAGGAACACGAAGACCGAGATCGAGACCGAAAAGGATAGCGGCTATGGAGGCACTTCAAAGAGCAGCCGCACGGACGGTCGGCGTGCTGACGGGCAGTCTTCTGGCCTTGTTCGCAGTGGCCGACGCGGCCGCCGACGACATGTCCGCAACGACCCGGCAAAACAATGAACAGCAGGCCGCCCCGGTGGAGACTTCTCCCGTTCTCACGCTTGATGCGTATCTGGAACGGGAACGCACCAGGCCCGATGCCGACCGGCCAAGCGTGGCCTTCGCACCGCCAAATCCGAGCCCGACCGCCTTTACCGAGCTGAAACCGCTTGCGGGAATGACAGTGATCGGCGGGGTGCGGGCCCAGGCAGGCAGTCTGGAGGATATGGTCCGCCTGTCGATCCGACTGAAGAACCACGCGAATTCGCACGTCATCGATGCAGAGTGCAGCGGCGTTCTCATTCAACCCCGAATGGTGCTGACGGCCGCCCACTGCCTTATTCCCAGGGATCTCAACTATCAGCTCGAAGAGATCGCGGTCTGGTATGGTCACCACAATCGCACCAGCCAGAGATCGATCTCCGTGTCTGTCGACGGACCCGCACTCCTGGTGGCGCAGGGCTATGATCGGTTTGCTCCACAAGACGGCTTCGACCTCGCCGCTCTTCACTTGCCCGCTCCGCTTTCCGGCGATGGGGTGAAATCGGCCCCGCTTGCCGATGCCGAAATGCTGGAGCAGAAGGAGCTTCATTTCTTCACCGCCGGCTGGGGCAAAACCCACAATGACGGCAGTTCCTCGCTGACCAGCCCCAAGACCCTCCTCTATGTCCGCCTCGTCTTGCAGGACAAGGACGAGCAAGCTGTCGCCCCGCGCGCAAGGCAACGCCGGCTGGAGCAACTCGCCCTGTCAGTCCTCGTTGGGGGCACCCCACCCGACACCCCGAAGGCCGGCGCCTGTGTCGGCGACAGTGGCGGCGGGCTTTACGCGGCGCCCGTCACCGACATCGGTCCGGGTATCAGTTCGTTTCTCGGACCGAAACTCATTGGGCTGACCAGTTTCGGCCGAAATGCCGAAATGCAGACCGACAACAGCAATACGCCGGACGATCCGACATTCTGCCTGCACGACCGCACACGCAGCCATTTCACCAATCTCCATACGCACCACACGGAGATTGGTGAAATGGCCACCGCATTCGGCATCGACCCGGCGGAAGTCGGGCTTTCGGAGGACAACCGATGAGGATTGAAGCAAGATACCGCGGGCCAGACTTTCCGGCTCGCACCCTCGCGTTCGCGATCCTTGCCGTTCTTGCAAGCGGCACGGCCGGAGCCCAGCAAAATCCCCAGACCTTGATGCAGCGCGCGCCGCAGCTGGAAGAACGCATGTGGCACTCAAGGGATCTCCAAAACCCGCGGGAGCTGGAGATTTACACCGATCTTCCGACCTCGCGGTTTGTCCCACACGTCCAGCACGATCAAAACCTTCAAAACGTTCAGGATTACCAAGACCAGCCGGACAGCGCCGACCAGGGGCAGGCGCCCGAACGCCTCGATCCCGATATCGATCTGGACGTTCGGCAAACGGATCGCTTGCGATTGCAGAGCAACGAATTGCTGCAACGGCTCGAGCCGCCACTCGCCCGCAAGCTTCTCGAGCAGGCCTCTCCGGATGCCCTGCCCGACCGGCTATCGCACTTCCGGCGGAAGCTGGAGGGGCGCCTGCAGGTGGAACAAGGCGACCCAGACGAAGCCCTGCGTCTCACCGTTGCCGATGAAGTCCGGGAAAGCTTCACGACAGGCCGTTTCGGCCTCTCGCCTGACGGTCCCCTGGCGCTCGGACACGGGGAGCTTGCTGCCCTGCTCGGTGCTTCGAACAAGAACAAGGTCAGCGTGAGCGAATATCACGAATTTCTGCGGCAGGCATACAAGGCCAAGCCCGGAACGCCGGTTCTGGAACTGTTCGGACCTGACGGCCTTCCGTTGAATGATGTCCGATATTTCTCGATCATTGGCCGTGACGATATCATAAAGATGATCATCGGCGACGACGGCATCATGGGCATCAACGGGGACGGTATCGCCGGAAATTCCTACGCCGGCACGTTCGGATCAGCATCCGGGTGCGATGCCGGCGGGAACGATTCGACCCGAGCGGCCTGTCCTGACCCTAGACACATGGAGAAGGTCAAACGCATGGCCGGCGCGGTGGCGCTGGTAACCGCCTCCGGGTTCCTGCGCAACGTCGATGCCGGGACCGTCCTGGGCCTCCAGCCGGCAGAGCACTGCAAGTTCCAGTCGCGCAGCCATTGCTCGGGCTTCCTGGATGCCGATCGCCGGCACCTTTGGACGGCCGCGCACTGCCTGGCAAACCTGAACCTGACCGAAACGTCGCGAACCGGAACAAGCATGTTGCCAGAGATCGACGAGACGACCGTTTGTCCAAAAGAAGCAAGGTTCCGTGCAGTCTTCGGGCTCGGAGCCCGGCGGAACCCGGACGCACCGCTGGCGGAGGACAGCATCTATGGCTGCAGGACGGTGACCCGCACGAGCCACGACACGGTCAGGATCCGGCTCGACACGGATACGGACGTGCCGGCATCGCTCGTTTCCGCCGGCATGCCGGTCTATTCCGGTACGGATATGGGATCGACGGATATTCCGGTCGGCACGCGGCTCGCAGGATTTGGCTTTCCGCACACCGCACGGCTGGCGATGATGGGCAACGGGGCGATCCGTCCCCCGAGGTTCTGTAACGCGACGGTAGCCTCCAATAGCGGCACCGACAGCACCAACCCCTTGCCGATCGACCGCGCATACTCCGGGCGCGATTATCTTTGCATCTCGACCGACACGCTTTCGGGAGCATCCGGGGGGCCTGTGGTTGCAGCTCTCCCGAACGGCCTCGTTGAGGTGATCGGCGTCATGTCACGCGCCTACCGGGTGGAACTCGCCGAGGAATGCAAGGGCGCCGGCGAGGAAAGCGACCGACTGAACCTCGCATCGAGGATCCGGCCGTTCGCACCGTAGCGATGGTCGGGGAGAGCCGCTGCCGGGCCGCCTCGGCACGTGCAATTCACCCGAAAACGCCGGTCGGAACGCGCGGTGAACGCCCGGTTGTCTCGACGGACATCCTTTTTTCGCCCTCCCCCGGTTCATTGGCCGGCAGACAACAGCGGCCGCAAGAAGCCTTCAGGGAAAAACCGCCGGCTGACGGTTCAGCGTGGAGCCGGGGCTTCCTCCGCCTGCGCCTCGATCTCCCAGGAAGGAGCCTTGAACGCCTCCACCAGAAAATCGATAAAGTGCCGAATGCGGGGCACCATGTGCCGGTCGGGCAGAAACACCGCGTAGATCGCGCTGTCGTCGACAGCCGTGCAATCGGCAAGGAGTTGCACAAGTCGTCCGTCAGCGATTGCGGGACGGGCCAGATGCTCCGCGATACGCATGACCCCGGATCCGGCAAGGCACATTTGATAAAGCGACATGCCCTGATTGCTCTTGAACCGGCTCTCCGCGCGGAAGGTGACGACCTTCCCGTCGACGCTGAATTTCCAGCGATTGAGATGCTCGCGGCTGCCATCCCAGGCGACACAGGGCATGCGCTCAAGATCCGCCGGCGTTTGCGGCACGCCAAACGCCTCCAGAAGCGCGGGCGCGGCCACCACGGCCCTTTGCAACCTGCAAAGCCGCCGATGCATCAGGCTGGAGGCCGGCAGCTTGCCCATGCGGATCGCCACGTCGATCTGATCGTCTATGAGGTTCTCCGTATCGTCCGTCAGACGCAAGTCGAGCGAAAGACCCGGATGACGCGCCAGGAACTCCGGCATAAGCGGCGTGATACGGTCGAGCCCGAAAGCGATGGGAGCAGAGACCCGCAACTGGCCCTCGATTTGCGTGCCGCTGGTCTGCCAGTCGATTTCGGCCTCTTGGAGAGTGTCAATCACGCGACGCGCAACCTCCAGAAAACGCTCGCCTTCGGCGGTGACACGATGGCCGCGCGTCGTGCGGTGGAGCAGCTTTGCACCGAGCCGCGTCTCGAGCCGCTGGATCGTCTGGCTGATGAAGGGCTGGCTTGCGCCCAGACTGTGCGCAGCGGATGTGAAAGCGCCAGTCTCGACCACGGCCTGAAAGACCCGCATCTCCAACAGTCTGTCGTCTCGCATCGCCCCTCGTCATCCTTGGTTCGGCCGCAACGCCCCCGCCCCGGCGATAACTATTATTGCCGATGTTGCGTTGATCCGTCTTGGCGCTTTTTCCAAACTGACGGGGCGTATGGGCGCGGCAGGCTCACGCGCTCCCACATTGACCGAAAGGATCCCCCATGCTGGACCTTGGAAATCGCGTATCGATCTATCAGCCCGAACAGGCCGGCCTGATCTTCCCGGACCTGCCCGAGTTCGACCGCGTGGAGGACGACCGCCGGCACCGAAAGGAACGGCTTGTCGCCGCCTGCCGCGCCTTCGCCCAGCAGGGGTTCGACTATGGCTTTGCCGGGCATTTGACCGTACGCGACCCGGAACGCCCGGAACTCTACTGGACCAACCCGATGTGCGTTCACTTCGACAAGGTGCGAATATCGAACCTGATCCTCGTCGACCACGCAGGCAAGGTGGTCGAGGGCGATCATGCCGTCAATCGCGCCGGTTTCGTGCTGCACGCCAATGTGCATGAGGAACACCCCGACATCATCGCGATGTGCCATGCACATACCCTCAATGGCACAGCCTGGTGCGCGACCGGTCTCCCGATCGAGCCAATCACCCAGGACGCCTGCGCCTTCTTCGAAGACCATGTGATCATCGGCGATGAAGCCGGCGCGGTCGCGGTCGAAAACCATGCCGGCTCCAATGTCGCCAAGGCGTTCAAGGGTGTGAAAGCCGCCCTTCATCAAAACCACGGGCTGTTGA
The DNA here is from genome assembly GCF_900105595.1 of Stappia sp. ES.058. Classification (GTDB taxonomy): domain Bacteria; phylum Pseudomonadota; class Alphaproteobacteria; order Rhizobiales; family Stappiaceae; genus Stappia. The sequence goes on from NZ_LT629784.1 coordinate 1,993,081, forward strand.
CGGCCAGCCGGCACAGCATCGACAGCGCCGCCTTCTGGTTCATCGCCCTCGAACGCTGCTGCAAGCAGCAACTCGACATCGCCGCCACCGGGATCACGCCCACAAAGGTGCCGGCAGACCGCGCCCGCTACAGCCGCGAACATGTCGGCAGTGATTACATTGGCTGGCTGCACTTCCAGACGATCTGGAACCAACTCGCCGTCGACCAGCCGGACATGCTCGACTGAGGGGCTCAAGCGAGGCGCAGCGCTCTCGTGCCAGAAGTTCACACGACCCGTGACAGCGGGTCGTGTCAGGCACCGTGGACAGGCTCCGGCTTCTGGGGTTTGATGGCGAAACGCCTGAACAGTCAGCCCCGGATCCGGAATTTTCTCACGCAATGAGCGCGCAGACACACATCGGCCGACTCACGTGGCGCAAGCGGCTGGCCTGGCTCGCCGGCCTCGTCGCCGCGCTTGCCATTGTGGTTTCCGTGCTCAATCTGGAGCGCGACCGGACCGGCCTTTCCATATCTTCACGCTCGGTCGGCACCACTCCTGCGACCCTCTATCGTCTTCCCGGCGGGCAAGGCCCCCTGGTGATCGTCGCCCACGGCTTTGCCGGCTCCCGCCAGTTGATGCAGGCCTATTCGCTGACGCTCGCGCAGGCAGGCTACACGGTGCTTGCTTTCGACTTCGAGGGGCACGGTCGAAATCCCGTGCCGATGTCGGGCGATGTAACCGCCATCGACGGAACCACGGCCCTGCTGGTGGGCGAAACGCGCCGCGTGATCGCCGCCGGCCGGGAGCGCATCCCCAAGGCCTCCGGCGTTGCGCTTCTCGGACACTCCATGGCAACCGATATCCTGATCCGTGCCGCCATCGCGGAACGAGAGGACGGCACGCCGGTCGATGCAATCGTCGCGATCTCGATGTTCTCCGGAGCCGTGACCGCAAAACAACCGAAACGGCTCCTGGCAATCAGCGGCGAATGGGAAACACGGCTGCGGGAGGTTGCCCTCGCCGATCTGCAAATGCTGCAAGAAGGGGCAAGGGAGGGTGAAACCGCTGCCGCCGATGGCGTGACGCGCAGGGCCGTCGTGGCTCCAGGCGTCGAACACGTCGGGGTTCTCTTCAGCGCGACCGCGCTGCGTGAGGCCCGCGCCTGGCTGGACGCCACCTTCGAGCGAAGCAGCGAGGGTCAGATCGCGCTGCCGGGGCTCTGGATCCTTCTTCTTATGGCGGGCATCGTCGGCCTGTTCAAACCGCTCACCGGTCTGTTGCCGGAAACGGCCCGCCCGCCCGCTCGCGTTTCGGCGCAACGATTCTGGGCGTCCGTCCTGATCCCTGCCGTTGCGGTCCCGCTCGTCGCGGTGACACTCTACATCCCCTTTCTGCCCGTGCTCGTGGCCGACTACCTGATGATCCACCTTGCTCTTTATGGCATCGCGCAATTGGTGCTGTTGCGCGCCTGGAAAATGGACGGAGCAGCCTTTTCCGGCCCCGCGGTCCTGCTTCTCGTGATCTGGGGAACGGCCGTCTTCGGACTTGCAATGGATCGCTACGCCGCAAGCTTCATGGCGACCGGCGAAAGGCTTGCAATCATCGCGACCCTTGCGGTCGGAACCGTCCCCTTCATGATCGCAGACGCCTTCGTCACGGGCGCCGGACGCGGCCCCTGGTGGCGGCGGGCCGCAGCACGCATCGCCGTGCTCCTGTCGCTTGGCGGCGCGGCGGCGCTCGATCCGGAACGGCTGATGTTCATCTTCCTCATCCTGCCCGTGCTGGTGCTCTTCTACCTGGTCCACGGGTTGATGGGTCGATGGATCGCGCGGCGAAGCGGCCCGCTCTCCGCGGGGCTTGGCCTTGGTCTTTGCCTTGCCTGGGCACTGGGCGTCAGCTTTCCGCTGTTCAGCCCCGGATGACCTCGACTGCCGGGCGCGACCAGGGTCAGGTCAGGACCTGTTGATATGGCTACGATGGTCAGAGCAGATATGTGCGGATACGAGGAGCAAACCCGCGGAAAAATCAAAACCACCAAACAGAACACAGAATATACTCAATTGTTGATAGATATTATATTTTCAAAAATATCAAATACATGACCAACCAATCGTCCTCGAATGTGATTATTGTCCATATACCCCATAAACCCTTCAATCATTGGATCGCAATGGTCGTCATTGCAAACGACATCAGAAACCCGAATAAAAAATACAGACTCATCACGATCCGTGATTCCATTTATAATCATGTCGACCGCTTTATTTCTATCTTCGAAAAATTCGTAGCTTATGTGACATGCTTCAATCGAAAAAGACTTGCGTTTGGACATGGCAACGCACCGCGCTGGATCAAAATGGAACTCCGGAACAGATCCAATTATAACAATTTTATCAGCGTGATTTTTCAGCTCTTCGATCGTTTTCAGCAAACTCAGGTAGAATTCCTTATGATTATTTTCGGAGAAATTGAAGTGTTGGCCTTCCAGAAAAAGCTTAATTGAACTCCCGGCCTCCCCGGAAAGGCGATCGGAGTTGTAATAAAAAGGCCACCGAGCTGCAATAACGATTGAATCGACCTTACCCAAGTCACGTATGTAACGAATGAAATTTTCCCGGACATCATTGCATTTCGATTTTTCTGAAGAGAAATTTCCACTTCTGACAGTAACTCCCAGGAGCGGAGGGCATCCATCGCGCATGAAACTAGCGAAATTAACATTCATTTTGTCAAACTCTCGACGAAACTTGGAGTTGAGGGCCACTGCATGCGAATCGCCCCACAAAACGACATTTCGAACGTCTTTTTTTGAAACTAATCTATCACCGATTGATGAAATCGTCGCAACATCTCCAGTATCATACAAGTTCATAGAATCTATATTTCGAGGCCAAACAATAAATGCGAGCGCAACAACAATACTAACAGACACCGGAAAAGCGACAAGAGCGCCCGTCGACTTCGAACCCTTGAATCTTTCGCTCAAAAACCTCTGCTCAACGAGAATATATAGAAAATAACCCGAAAATATTGACAATATTAAAAATGAAAATGAATCTAATAAACTGTAATTAGGATAATAATAATAACTCGAAAAGACAAATATAGGCCAATGAATCAAATAGACACTGTATGAAATGCGACCAATATTCGAAAATAGAGGATTTATAAGAATGCATCCGATAAATCCGGCAGGAGTTCCCTTGTAGATAATGTATGCAACAGGAATACAGACAATGGCCGCCAGAGGTGCAGGCCAGGGTGTGGCGCCATCCGCGAAAAAGGGAAAAGCAACGAGAGTGCAGACGGAGCAAACAAACAGTGCAATGTCGGCCGTTGAATGACCAACCGCTTCAATTCGACGGTAGCGGATAGCCAAACTGACATAGGCACCCAACATGAATTCCCAGTAACGGGTCAGCACCGAATAGAAAGCAAGTGCGGGATCGTTTAGCGTCAACAAAACCGAAGCTAAAAATGATGCCGACATTACCAGTAATACTGCTTTTATATGTATTTTTTCATTGAATTTTCGGATGAACAGCAAAATGAAAGGCCATGATAAATAAAACTGCATTTCAACGGCAAGTGACCACGTATGCAGCAGCGGCTTGAAATCAGCCGAAGTATCAAAATAGCCAGATTCATTTGAAAATAGAAAATTAGACGCAAACAAAGCTGCATAAATAAAAGAATCCCTGAATTTAAGAAAATCTTCCAGAAAAAGAAAATACGATGACAAAATGGCTGTTGCAAGAATAACGACATAGTAGGCCGGAGCGATCCGCCGAAATCTTCTTTTATAGAAATCGAATAAACTGTTATTTCCATATTCAATGTTGTTCAAAAAAATGCCTGTGATCAAGAACCCTGATATCACAAGAAATATATCTACTCCTGCATACCCGCCAGCAAACCCGGGGATTTTGAAATGAAAAAACAACACCATGAGAACGGCGACGCCACGCAACGCTTCAATGTCTTTTCTGAATGTACCACCATTCATTTTCAAGCCACCCTAGATGAAATTGATTCCAATTGAAATATTATGTAATTTTCATTGGCCTTGGACGCAATAATACATTAAAATTTAAGCATCGCCGCGCATAAACTCACCTAATTTCTCATTTTGGATATTTCAAACGGACCTGCGTCTAGTCTTATTACTCAAAATGTCGGAACCAAGCCGTCCTTATTGAAAACAACTCCCCCATAATTCGATGCATACATACCATTCAAATCCAACGAAACCGCCTGCAAGCCACCTCGAGCCGGCATGAAGCGGGGTGACGGGCATGACCGCGACGGCGCTCAGCCCGTCAATTGCCGCTCTGTATTGCATCCGCGGGAGAACCGATATTTCTGGCAAGGCGATGAGGTCGCACCAGCACGACCGACATGGGGACGCTTACCCTATCCATGACGATCACGCCACATATGAAGCGAGACAGAGGCCCTTCGCGCCCGGGATATCGCACCCCGGCCTTCCATCGCGACCGGCACTCCACAGGTCGCGGCTATTGCGCTCCGGCAAGCGGGAGGTCATCGGGAATGCGTTGTGCGGCCCAGCTCTCGACGGCCATGGTGCGAATATCCTCGAACAACTGTGCCGGAACGGGAGCGCCGGATCCTGCGGGACGGATCAGGTCGTCATGGAACAGGTACAGCCGCGAGACGAACTGTTCGAACACGAGCGAAGCCTCGCCGTGGCGTTCACCGTTGCCATGGGTGGACACCGTCACGCCGTCACCCCAGTCCTGACCGCTGTCATTGTTCGGGTTGTAGAAATAGATCCGGGTCCGCCCCTCCGTGTCCTGCGCCACCCTGAGGATCGAAATCGCATGCCAGCCGACGAACCGTGCACTGGCATCCGTCACGGCGATACCCGCAGGTTGGGGATGGATCACCGGCCGACCGCCGTTGTAGTCCGGGTGATAGCCTTGGCAGAATCGCGTGACGAAGGCCTCATAGTCGTCGAGCCGCCCGGTCAGCACGTCGACGGCGACCACGCAGTCGCGCGCGACCCACCAGCCATGGAACTCCGGGTTGATCCAGCGGTGCGGATCGCCGCCACGCGGTGCGCAGATCCGCCCCATTTCGGCATAGACGCGGTCGAGATGCGGCACCAGAAGCACAGATACCGGATCCGCATCGATGGGCGCACCGGCCGCAAGACCGGCTGGCAGATCGCCGGAAGCGATGGCCTTGCCCTCGAAATGCATGAGCAACGAATCGAACTCGCCGACCTGGCAAATGAGGTGGAGCAGAAAATCGGGATCGTTCAACGCCCACATCGCGATGGCGCGGGCGGACTGGCATGTCGGGTTGGCCCCCTGTCCGACGCCGAGCGGCTGCCCCACGACCTCCAGAGTCCCGGCAAGAACACGTGTGTGTGCCGACACGGCATCGCCGAAGGCCAACTCCATGCGCGCCGCAACCCCCGCCTGCAGGTTCATCGACAGTTGACGCTCGAGTGCCGGCGCGATCGGGGCACTGTGAAGCACTCCGCGCTCCAGCAGCATCGCCAGTCCATAGACCGCTTGCGGGGTCTGCGGATACACGGCGGCCGCGATCAGCTTGTCGACCAGCGGCTTGAATTTCCAGAAGCAATCGAGCCCCGTCCCGCCGAGCCCGAGCGTTTCGGGCACAAGCGACGCCTCGCGATGCTCCGACACCCAGCGCAGAAAACCCGCGTGGTAGTCGGAGACGAGACCGGTATCGTGCATGGCGCGGGCAAACCCCGACGCCTCGCGACGCAGGGCGGTCTCGTCGAGCCGTTCCAGGCGCGTGAGATAGGCCTCGATCCCCGGATCGTCGAGGCATTCGTTGGTGGGACCGAAGAGTGCGCTGACCAGGCGATCCGCACCCAGCCGCTCCCGTCCGACCCCGCCATCCTCGCGCGTCAGCGCGATCGCGATCTGGGTGATCATTTCCTTCACAGGCCCGACCTGAATCGGCCGCTGTTCCAGAATCCGCCAGATCTCGGCGACCAGAATGCCAAGCACGTCCTGAAAGCCGATGTGCTCGGCGATGAAGCGGAACAGATTGCCCCGCAAGGCGGCACCCGCATTGTCTTGCCGGTCCGCCTCGCTGGTCTGGTCGAAGAAATGCCGAAGGTTCAGCGCCAGAACCTGAGTGAGGAAATGGCGGGCGTGTTCGGCATGGACGTTGAAATGCGCGCCGCCGCCGCTGGCAATTGCCAGCAGCCGCAGCAGGCTCGTGACCTCGAGGACGACCGTCAGCCGGTCCGGGCTTTGCAAGGTCTGCCCGACCAGCTGCGGCAGCAGTCTGGAGGGATCGTCCCAGTCGGAACCCAGAAAGAGGCCGGCGGCCTCCATCGCGAGCCCCCGTTCGAAAAGCACATCGAGCCCGCCGGGCACGGCGGCCAGACGCGATGCCACGTCAAGAACGGGACGCTGATGGCGGTATTTGGCGAAAGGCCGCGCCCCCGCCAGTCTTTCGATGGCCACATCGAGCGTATCGGCCAGTCGCGCCGCCTCGGGCCTCGTTTCCATCATGGTCAATTCGTCCTCTTGCAAGCGGTCGACCTCGACGCGCCTATACGTAGAAATCCAGATCCTCCTGAGCCTTCAGGAGATCACGCAGTTTGTGCGGATTCTCTCCAAAGAAATAGGCCAGACCCCAGTGCGTCCCGAACGCCGTGCGTTTCGTGACCTTTTGCTCTGCCGGTGAGGCAAGCTCATGAAACTCGAAATAGGGGTGATTCTGTGTTTCCTCCGGCACTTCCAGCCGGCTGATGACACGACGGCGCGGGTAAACGCCGAAACAACCCGCATGGCCCTTCGCATCCTTGACCGCTTCCGGGAAAAACGCGTCCACCTCTTCAGCTGTCGCCTTCGGATCGAACATCAGCGCAATGCCCTGGTAGCCGTTGAACCCGTAAGCGCGCTCGATCAGCTCAAGCGCGTTGAAGCCCGGCGGACGATAGGCAACCTCGCCAAAGTAGAGCTTGCCGTCCTTCGTCAGGAAGTACTCCGGATGAATAAAGCCGAAGTCGATATCGAAAGCCTCGATAAGCTTTTCGACTTCCTCGGTGATGCGCGCGCGCCAGGACTCAAGCTCGGGCGTTGCCGGCACGAACACCGAATACCCAAGCGTCACATACTCGGAGATGTTCAGGAACTGGATCTTGCGATCCTTGATCCAGGCTTCGACCGCAAATTCCCAACCATCGAGATGACTTTCGAGAAGGGCGGGAAACTCCTCGTCGGGAATGTTGTCGACATCCTCCGGCGTGCGGATCACGCGGTGACCGGCGGTGCCGGACTTGTCGAAAGCCTTGAAGTGAATCGGATCGTTGGGATCACCTTCAAGCTTCAACAGCGTCTGGTTGACGCGCATTAGAAAGCGGATCACGTCGCCCCGGTCATGCGCTTCCTCGAAGACGCCGACCCGGATACCGCCAAGCTGGGCGCGACGCTTCATCAGCGACTTGTCGCGGAACAGCATGGACTGACCCAGAAGGCGCGGATTGGCCATGAGCACGGAGTTGATCGCGCCGGCCCACTCGACCGTTTCCTCAAACAGCGGAATGGCTGCGTCGACACCTTCCTCCTTCAGCCGATGTGCAAGCTCGTGAGAGCGCTCGTTCAGCCGATCGAAATCCCACGACATGTAGGGAATGTCGTTTTGCTTGCAATATTCCTCGGCCCAGGGCGGAGCCACCACGATATATTTGCGGTCGAAACGGTCGATCGCATCAATGGCATTCAGGCTCCAGCCCAGAAGCGCAATGTAACCTTTGTCGGGATCAATGCTCATGTGTATCTCCTGTTCTTCGAAATGGACGAACCCTTCTGCAACGTCGCGCCGGACGTACGGCAGGATTGCGCGAATGATCGTGTGGCCAGCAACTGAATCATTCAAATGAAGAGCGCACTTCAGTTGGCCACTTGGAAATGGAACCTAAAGGATTCAGATCAGATTTCAAGCTATGGCTATGAATCCTGAAATTTCTCCCGCTCATCAGGAAATTACATCAAGGCGAAAATAAAAAAATTATTTAGATAATATTTCTCATACGGCCATAAATTTTCAAATATTACTTATGTTTTTATGAAATCGATCAAAAGTAATTTTGGATTTTTCGTCGAGCCGGTCAGATGAATTTGCTGTGATCAACAAGTTAGCCAGACGTTCGGCCGGATTGTGCCGCCGGCTTGACCGAGGCGGGAACCGGCCCGGGATGGCCTCGGGATCGCCGGGCGCATCCTTGCCTGAACGGTTCGAAATCGTCGATTTCCGGTATCCGGCAATGTTCAACGCGTTCTTTGACCCGGTGTCGAGCTTCGATCCGCCACGCTTTCAGGCGTCCCTACGTTCATGCGGCCGCCAACACTCGAGCCGGGCCGTCCATGGCAAAGCGGGGACGCCGTCTCCCCGTCGTTCAAAAAGCACCCGACGCGGCGCGGATCAGTTCCAGTCGAGCCGGATGTCGTGAGAAAACCGAAGATCGCGCGGCAGGGTCGGCGCGGTCGCTTCATCGATATCCGCGTGCACATTGGCCGGCGGAGACACCGTCGCGTCGCGTCCGAACAGGAAGGTCTGTTCCGACACGATCACCCGATAGGCCTTGTTGAGTTTCAAAGCCCGCGCGACACTCGGCGTGATCAGTTCGTAGACGCTCTTGCCGCGCACGGCCTCGTCATCAACCTTGCCCTCCGGCGTGAACCAGCGCTCAAGCATCTCGGTGTTGGAACGGAACTCGTCGCCCCCGCCCGCGCGGCGCAGATAGGTCAGGATCTCGCCGTCGCTCCCGCCCCGGTTCGGCGCATCCTCAAGAGCGCGGTAATCGATATAGCCCCAGCCCTTCACGCCGCGCAGCTTGCGCGGGAACGCCCAGGTCTGGTCGATGTTCGCCCCCGTGGTCGCGTGACAGCCGCGACAAAAGAACTGTTCCTCGTTGGTTTGCGGACGCAACGCCCCGCCCGCATCCTCGATGAAGGCGACCATCGTCCAGCCAAAGCCCGTATCCATACCCCGGTCGCCAAGGTCGATGTAGCGCGGCAGGTTTTCGTCCAGTTTTTCCTGGAGCTCGTTGCCGTAGCGCGAGCGAAGCTGTGCCAGGGTCAGCTTGCGCGTCTTGACCATGTAACGCAGTTCCTTCATCCGGGATGCGACCGTGATCTCCTCTCGGTCGATCCCGACATAGCGCACCGAATGCAGAAACTCCGTCCCTTGCGGATAGGTCATCCGGGTCAGCGGCTCAGCGGTGGCGCCCCCCAGGTAATGCTCCCGGCGAAGGATGTCGCGCGCCGTTTCCAGCCGCCCGTCGCCATCGAGATCGACGCCGATGTCGCGCTCGTCCACCGGCGGCAGCGTCACGTTGTCGTAGTCCTGAAAGGCGATCTCCAGCAGCGCCAGGTTGGCGGTGTAGACGTCGCCAGAGGGTGTCCCGTCGGCAAGGGTGCGAAACGCCTCCGGCAGGCGGATCAGCACGTCGTCGGTCGAACCGTTGGTAGGCCAGAAGGTCGAGGGCTGCGGCTTGTAGTTGAAGGCCACCCAACCCGAGCCGTCGCGCGCATGACCATGAGCGTCAAACGCCGAACCGCCCGTGCCATAGCCGGCAAGGTCGGGGATGTAGCCGTCCCACCGCTTCGCCTCCAGCCGCTCGGCGAGGCCCGTGTAATTGTCCTCGCCCACATAGGCCAGGATCTCGTCGTCGGAGATCCGCGCAACGTCCTCGCTGCGATCGATGAAAAGATTGCGGTAATGGTTGGTCAGTCCGGCTTCGGAAAACTCGTAGGCCTGCTGCAGCGATCCGTCCTGCATGAAGTTCGGCCGGGTCGGGTCATCGTTGTTTTGATGGCAGACGTAGCAGGGATTGTAGCGCCCCTCGATGCGCGTGTAGCACTGCGGCGGCACCGGCGCCTCGCGGTTATAGATGCGTCCGGCATCGCTCATCTGTGTCGACGACGGGCGCGCCTCCATGATTGCCGCCGTATCGAGCGCAGAGAGATCCGCGGCCATGCCGGAAAGCGAAAACACGGGAAGCATGACCACCGACAGCGCCAGAATTGGCCCGGAACCCCATGCACCGAAAAGGCTGCGATTGATCATCAGTTAAAGTCCCTGCGGTTCTGCCGGCCGGAAACATCGGCCAGGCGAAAACGGATAAGGGGCGGATCGGCCCGCCCCTCTCCAGTCGTCGTCGGCAAACCGCTCCTTAAGAGGAGGCGGCCTTCCACAGCCACATGGCGTTGTTTTCGTGGTTGCCGGTGTCTTCGCCGATCAGCACGTCACCGGAGTCCAGAACCAGGATGTTGTCCGGGTTGGAGATGTTACCGGTGTCGCAGGCATTGGCCTCGTCGTTCTTGTCGTATGGACCGCCGGCGACCACGGGCACCATCATGTGGGTGTTGTAATTCCCGTCGAGGCGCATCTGGTAGACGACGCCGCACGTGTTGGCCTCGACCTGGATATCGCCCGCATCGTCCGACATGCCCTTCGCCACTTCCGACATGGCCATGTATATGAAGGGCACCGACCCGTTGGCGGCTGCCTCAAGGTTGATGTTCACCCCTTCCATCTTGCGAAACTCCGCGGTCGCACCCTTTGCAGCCGCCGCCCGGCGGCTCTCCAGGAAGGCAACGCGATTGTCATCGGCCGCGCCGCGCGCCCAGGCCGCCACCTCCTCGTCGGAAATATAGGAGGTCTTGCCGGCCTGGTGATCATCCTGGGTGATGCCGTCATAGTCCGCGACCCAGCCGGCGATCTCGTCGTTGGTGCCATGGGCAAGCTCGATCCAGGAGATCTGGAACGCAGCCTCCGCCGCGCTCGTCCCTGGTTCGGCAAGCTGCGTCACCCGCGCGGCATAGAGCGTGCCGGAGCTAAGGTCGCCGGCCCGGTCGGCCACGAACTTGTAGAACACGACATCCGTGCCGTCGTCCGACAGATAGGCCGTGCGCTGGTCCGGCATCACCACCGAGTTTTCATGGCTGAACCGGCCCATCGCCATGTGCTTGACCGGCGTGGCACGTCCGGACGGGTCCTTGATCTCGACAATGTAGCCGTAGTCGTAGGGATTGGCGTAGGCGCCCTTGTAGTTGGCCAGCGCCTCGACGTCGCCGATATACTTGTACTCGGGATTGTTCCAGTCGGCGGTGTCGTCGAAATAAAGCTCTTCCGAGGTCAGCGGCGTGCCCCAGGGCGAAACCGTGCCGAAGCAGTTGACCCAGGTTCCGCCAATGCCCGAGAAGTCGACCATCATCACGTCGGTCTCGTCGACCGTCCAAGTGCCGTCGTCGGCGCGGCTCATCTTGACGCGGGACATGCCGCCCGGGCGATCTTCCCAGTTGGTGAAGAGATAGCCCTCGTTCTCGCCTGTGGCGATGAAACCGTTGAAGTCCGGGTCGTTCGACGTCTTGATCACGCCGCCGGCGCCGGCAATCACGCCGAGCTTGCCGAAGTCGCCTTCCTGCACAAGCACCTGATAGGTGCCGAGCGAGGTCTTGACGACGGTCTGGTCGTCGCCCTCCGGCACGCCCGTCTCACCGGCCGAAAAGTCGGCATTGGCGACCACGCCGACCGTTGCCTTGGAAAACACCGTCGGCAGATCGTCCGACGGGTGCTGGACGTTGAAGAAGAGATCCCCGCCCTGCAGGAACATGCCGGTGATCTCGCCGCCGAGCGGCACGGTGGCGACGCGAGTGAGATCGGCGGCCATCGCGGCGGCGGAAAGGCAGGTCGAAATGGCAAGCGATGTTGCGAACGTTTTCAGTTTCATGGCGAAATGTCCCGGTCCGGAGGTCGCTCAAAATGTCCAATGGGCCGATCCTATCGTCCGCTTGCGACACTTTGATGATCCTTGAACGTCCGGACAGGACGACGGGGTCGCTCAAACCTGCGTGAAGATCGCCAGCCCCACGACGCCAAGCATGGCCAGCGCCATGGCGATGTTGATGATCCGTGTCGTGCGCTTTGGCAGGTCCATGCGTCGCAGCGTCACCCCCGCCCACAGCCAGCCGATATGGATCGGGATCCAGATCGCGTTCATGATCAGAAACTTGATTGCGATTTCCGCGACCGGTGCCGTGCTCAAAAAGGCAAAGCCCGAAAAAAGCGCCGTATTGACCGCATAGGCCTTGGGGTTGATCGGCTGCAGCGCAAGGCCGTTCCAGAACCCCGGTGCGCGTTCCGGATGGATGAAGGCAAGCCTGCTGCCTGCGAAGGCGATCTTCGCCGCGAGATAGACGAGATAAAGCACCGATCCCCAAAGAAGGATGACGCGCAGCCACGGCACCGAAAACGCGGCCGCGGCAAGTCCGGAGACGACCAGCCCCGCCACCAGATTGTTGCCCGCCCAAAGCCCGCCGACATAGGCGAGACCGGCGCGTGATCCGAAGGCCGAACCGACGCCGGCGGTGGAGAGAACCCCCGGACCCGGCGTGACAATCAGCAGGAGCACTGCAATTGCGAATTCAAGCATCGGCCGAACGCCCTTCCTGTTTCCGCTCGCCCAGATCGTTCCAGACGCTCTGGCGGGCGATCCGCCCGTCGACGACCTCGAAGCGGTCGATGAACCGCACGCCCTCGAACCGCGTTCCGTCAAGCCATTCGCCGGCAAGCGTTCCATGGCAGAAGACCACGCTTCGCCCGTCGGAAAAAGCCGTGTCGAACCCGGCGAACGTCTTGGCGACGCGCCGGTAGCGCGTCTGCCCCCAGGCGATCATCTCCGACAGCGCCTCGAACCGCCTGCCGCCTGGAAACATCATCTCGAAGCCATCGGCGAGATGGGCCTGCGCCCGCTCCAGGTCGCGGACCTCCATCGCGGCGAGAAACCCGCGCACGACGCCGACCGGATCGGGCGTTGGCGCGCCCGGCGTGCGGCTCCGGCCGCCACGCATGTAGTTTTCGGGCTTCACCTCCTCGATGGCGACGGTCACCCCCTCCGCCGGAGCCGCGATGGTGCCGCGCACCGCATCGCTCAGCCGCCGCGCAAGCGTCTGGCGAACCTCCTCCGCATAGCCCTCGATCATCGTCACCCGCACGATCGGCATAGTCCGATCCCCCATTCTTTCCGCTGAAATTGATGCGACCCGCCAGTGTGTGAACTTGAAATTCGTCGAATTTCTGCGGCAATCTCCGGTGCAAATCTCAAAATCTAATGACCGATAAAATTATCGTAAAAACAATGTCTTGCAGCCATTTTTCAACCACCCGAAAGCCGATTGACATTATGATATAATGACATAACATTAATCATATCGAACGGAAAGAGAGCCTGCCTGTGAGCACTCCGCCGATCCCGGTCAAGCCCAGCGCAACGGGCACAGACACCGCCTCCCCGGCGCGCGGATCCGGCATTCTCGACCCAAACGGTCCCGTCCCGCTCTACCACCAGATTTTTCTGCTTCTGCGCAATCGGATCTACGGTGGCAATCTGTCGGCCGGCGAGCGCGTTCCGAGCGAACAGGACCTCACCACGGAATTCGGCGTCTCGCGCATCACCGCCAAGCGCGCGCTGAACGAGCTGGCCGACGCCGGCCTCGTCATCCGCGAGCGCGGCCGCGGCACGCGTGTCGTCAACCGCCCCCCGGCACCCGCCGTCACCTCGTCCATCGAGGGCTGGCTGGAAAACATTTCCTTGATGGGACAGTCGACGACCGCGGAAGTCCTGTCCTTCTCCTATACCCAGGCAGGCGAGGAGATCGCCCATGCGCTGGATGTTGATCCGGGCACCGAGGTGCAGCGCGCGGTGCGCGTGCGCCGCCTCGAGGGCGAGCCGATGTCCTATCTGGTGACCTATGTGCCCGCCGACATCGGCCGGCACTACGGCAGCGACGACCTCAACGTGCAACCGCTGCTGCATCTGCTGGAGCGTGCCGGCGTCGATGTCGCCTCCGCCCGCCAGACGATTTCCGCGACCGTCGCCGAGACGGACGTTGCCGCCGTGCTGGCGATCCCGGCCGGGTCGCCGCTGATCGAGGTGCGCCGCGTCGTCAGCGACCGATCCGAACGCCCCGTCGAATACATCCGCGTCCTCTATCGACCGGATCTCTATCGTTTCGAAATGTCCATGCGCCGGGTGCGCGCCGAAAGCGGCCCGCGCTGGACGACGACAAGCTAGCCGCCGGTCCCGGCCGGCGGCGGATAAAAGCGTGAGTGGGACCCCGGGACAGCCAACCGGTCGCAAGCGCGACCGTCAGTGGGAGGTTTGAGATGACTGACAAGACGTTGAAGGGCGGCCTGCGCCGTCGTGAATTCCTTGCAACCGGCGCCGCGGCGGCGCTCGGCCTTGGCGTGACGGGCTTTCCGGCCGTGCTGCGCGCCCAGACCGCTCCCGTGAAGATCGGACTGATCCATCCGGTCTCCGGCTTCATCGCCTTTTCCGGCAACCAGTGCCGCGAGGGCGCGATGATGGCGATCGCCGACATCAACGCCGCCGGCGGCATCAAGTCGATCGGCGGAGCCAAGGTCGAGGCGGTGCTCGCCGACAGCCAGGGCAAGCCGGAGATCGGCGCATCCGAAGTGACCAAGATGGCGGAAGCCGGCATCGACGGCATTGTCGCAGGCTATGCCTCGTCGATTTCGCTCGCCACCTCTCAGGAAGCCGCCAAGACCAACACCCCGCATGTCGTCGACGTCGGCGTGTCCGACCAGATCGTTCAGCGCGGGCTCGCCAACACATTCCGCTTCGGCCCCGGCTACGGCAAGATCGCAGAGTTCGCCGTCGACAATCTCGACACGATCAACAAGGCCGCCGGATCTCCGGCGAAGACGGCGATGATCATCCACGAGGAGTCTCTGTTCGGCACAGGCACTGCCGGCCTGCTCTCCAAGCGGCTGCCGGAAAAGGGCATCGAGGTGATCGATGTCATCAAGCACGCCAACCCGACGCGCGACTTCACCAACATCGTGCTGCAGATCAAGTCGCAGAAACCGGACCTGATCATCCCCGCCAACTACTACAATGAATACGTGCTTTTGGCCCGCACCATGCGCCAGCAGCGCATCGAGGCGAAGGGCATCTATTCCGTGCTCGGCGGTGCCGCATCGAACTACAAGTTCGTCAACGAGTTCCCGGAAGCAGCCGACCTCATCATGGACTGCAATCACTGGTTCAATCCGAAGTCGGACGTGGCGCTTCAGCGCAAGGCGGCGGCCGAAGCCAAGGGCCTGATCTACACCTACGAGGTGTTTCTCGCCTACAACGCCGTGCTCGGGCTGGTCGATGCCATCGAGCGCGCCGGTTCCACCGACAAGGATGCGGTGAACGCAGCCCTTGCGGCCTCGGAAATGGACATGTCCTACATGCCCTATGGCGCGACGAAGATGGTCGACGGCCAGAACGAAGGCGCACAGCCGGTCAACACCCAGGTGCAGAACGGCGACATCGAGGTGATCTTCCCGGCCGAGTTCGCCTCCGCCGAAACCGTCTTCCCGATGGGCGGCTGACCGCCGGTCGCGTGACCGAAGCGGGCGGGGCCTGACGCTCCCGCCCGCCCCTCTCATCCGACAAGCCTTGCGAGTGACCATGCCCGACATGGCGATCATCGTGCCGTCCGTGCTGAACGGGCTGACGACAGGCGCGCTCTATGCGCTCGTCGCGCTCGGCCTGACGCTGATCTACGGCGTGCTGCATATCATCAACTTCGCCCATGGGGCGTTGCTGATGCTAGGCCTCTACGCGGTCTATTATCTCAACGTCCAGTTCGGCATCGACCCCTACGTGGCGCTCCTGATCGTGCCGCCGGGCATGTTCGCGCTCGGCTATGCGCTGCAGCGCGGCATCATCGGGCGCGCCAGTCACGGGCGCGATGAAAACATCCTGCTGGTCACGCTGGGTCTGGCGATCGTGATCGAGAACCTCTCGCTGTTCCTGTTCAAGTCCGACACGCGCATCGTCGATGTGCCCTATGGCTTCCAGGTCGTCGAGATCTTCGGCGCATTCCTGCCGCTGCCCAAAGTGGTCGCCTTCGCCGGCGCGCTGATCACCGCAGCCCTTCTGTGGCTGATCATGAGCAAAACCGACCTCGGCCGCGCGATCCGCGCGCTCGCCAAGGAGCGCAAGGGCGCGCAGCTGGTCGGCATCGACGTGGAGCATGTCTTCGCCATGAGCTTCGGGCTCGGCATCGCCTGTCTCGGCGTCGCCGCCTGCCTGCTCCTGCCGAGCTACTACGTGAACCCGCAGGTCGGTCACGGCTTCGTGCTGATCGCCTTCACCATCGTCGTGCTCGGCGGCATGGGTTCTTTCGTCGGCGCGCTGCTCGGCGGGCTGATCATCGGCGTGGTGGAAGCGCTCGGCGGGCTGTTCTTCGGCGAAAGCCTCGGCCAGCTCGGCATCTTCCTGATCTTCATCCTCGTCCTCGTCTTCCGGCCGACGGGCCTGCTTGGACACAAGGTCTGACCCATGCGCCAGCTCGCCCTCCTCGGCCTCGTCTTCGCCGCCTTGTTCACGCTTCCCTTCTTCGTGGAATCTGAATCCTGGCGCACCACCATCATCATGACGCTCTATGCCGCCCTTCTGGGTCAGGCGTGGAACATCCTGGGCGGCTACGGCGGCCAGTTTTCCTTCGGTCACGCCGCCTTCTTCGGAACCGGTGCCTATACGGTCGCGGTGCTTCAGGTGCAACTCGGCCTCAATCCGTGGCTCGGCCTGATCGCAGGCGGGGCCCTTGCGGTCGGCGTTGCCGCCTTCATTGGCTTCACCACGTTTCGCTACGGCCTGCGCGGGTCTTACTTTGCGCTGGTGACGCTCGCCTTCGCCGAGGTCTTGCGCATTCTCTCCAACACCGTGCCCTTTACGGGTGCCGGCGTCGGCATCCTGATCCCGCTCGACCCCGGCGCAGCCAGTCTGCAGTTCACCTCCAAGGCCGGCTTCTACTGGCTGTTGTGGGCGATCACGCTCGGTGCCTTCCTGACGGCCTGGTGGATCGGCCATTCGCGCTTCGGCGCAAGGCTGATGGCGGTGCGCGACAACGAAGACGCGGCGCGTGCGCTTGGCGTCGACCCGTTCCAGGTGAAGATGCGCGCCATCATGCTGTCGGGCCTCTTCTCCGGTCTCGCCGGTGTGTTCTACGCCCAGTTCTTTCTCTATCTCGACCCCGGCATCGCCTATGGCCCGGCCGTTTCGGTGGAAAGCCTGCTGGTTCCCATCATCGGCGGCATGGGCACGCTGTTCGGTCCGCTGCTTGGCGCGGTTGCCCTGCATACGGTCTCCGAGGTCACCCGCGAGGTGATCGGCGACCTGCCGGGCATCAGCCTCGTCATCTACGGCACGATCCTGGTGATCATGGTGCTTTTCGCACCGCGCGGTCTTTCGGGGCTCTTGTCGCGCCTTGAAGCCTTCGGCAAGCGCAAGCAATCCGGAGAGGCCGACCGCCATGCATGACGCCTCCCCCATTCTCGAGATTTCCGGCATCTCCAAGCGCTTCGGCGGCCTTCAGGCCTCCAACAACATCTCGATGCGCGTTCCCTCGGCCAAGATCACCTCGCTGATCGGACCGAACGGCGCCGGCAAGACCACGCTGTTCGCGCTGATCACGGGTTTTCACACGCCGGATGCAGGCCACGTCCGCTTCATGGGCAAGGACATCACCGGGCTACCGCCGCAGGAAATCGCCGCGCGCGGCATGATCCGCACCTTCCAGATCGTCCAGCCCTTCGCCGGACAGACAGTGCGGGAAAACATCGCCGTCGGCGCGCATCTCAAGATCCGCGCGCGCGCGGCGGCCCTCGACAAGGCGGAAGACGTCGCCCGCAAGGTCGGCCTCGGCGACCGGCTCGACATGGACGCGGCTGCGCTGACCGTCGCCGGCCGCAAGCGGCTGGAGGTCGCCCGCGCGCTGGCCACCGATCCGGCACTGATCCTCTTCGACGAGGTGCTCGCCGGGCTGAACCCGTCGGAAATCCGTGACGTGATCCCGGTGATCCGCGCGATCCGAGACGAAGGCGTGACCATCCTTTTGATCGAACACGTCATGCAGGCGGTGATGAGCCTGTCGGAACACACATGGGTGCTCAATCAGGGGCAACTCATCGCGGAGGGGCCGCCGCAAGAGGTGACGCGCGATCCCCATGTCATCGAAGCCTATCTCGGCAAGGGTATGGCTGAACGCATGGCGAAACAGGCGACCGCGGCTGCGGGAGGCGCGCATGAGTAACGAGACGATGCTTCTTGTCGACGGCTTGCGCGCCGGCTACGGCGCGGTGGAGGTGCTGCGCGGCGTCTCCTTCGATCTGGCCAAGAGCGAGATCGTCGCCCTGCTCGGGTCCAACGGCGTCGGCAAGACCACGATTTCCTCCGTTCTCTCGGGCCTGATCCCGGCCTGGTCCGGCCGGGTCGTCTTCGACGGCGCCGAAATCCAGGGGCGCTCGCCGGGAGCGATCGTCGACCTCGGGCTGATCCATGTGCCGGAAGGCCGGCACATCTTCCCCAATCTGACCGCGCGCGAGAATCTGGAGCTTGGCGCCTACCGGCGCGGCAAGCCCAACCGCGCGCGCAACCTCGACCGCGTCATGGACACCTTTCCGCGTCTCAGGGAACGCGCAGGCCAAAAGGCCGGAACGCTCTCGGGCGGCGAACAGCAGATGCTCGCCATCGGACGCGGCATGATGGCCGAACCCCGCCTGCTCATCCTCGACGAACCCTCCATCGGCCTGTCGCCGCTTCTGGTGGAGGAAATGTTTTCGCTGATTGGCGCGCTCAACAAGGACGGCCTGCCGATCCTGCTCGTGGAACAGAACGTGCTGCAATCGCTGGAAATCGCCGACCGCGCCTTCGTGATGGAAAACGGCGAGATCCGCCTCTCCGGCCCGACCGCGACTCTGATGGACGATCCCGAACTGAAACGCTCCTACCTGGGGCTTGCCTGATGACCGAGACAACCGCCTCCCCCCGGCCGACAACGCTTGCGCAAAAGATCGTCGCCCTCGATCCCCTGCCCGACAATCTGCAGATGCGGCTCGCCGACGGCGCGCTGGCGCCGCATCCAACAAAGCGCTTTGCCAAGCAGCGCAACAAGGAGCAAGGCCAATGCGCCGAACACCGCCCCTGAAACAGCGGCTTGCCGAGCAGGACATCCTGCTGGCGCCCGGCGTTTATGACGCGCTGAGCGCGCTGATTGCCGAGCAGGCCGGCGCGGAGGTCGTCTATCTCTCCGGCGCCTCCATCGCCTACACCCGCTTCGGTCGCCCCGACATCGGGCTTGTGTCGATGAGCGAGGTCGCCGACACGCTGGCCGCGATCCGCGACCGCATCGCGCTGCCCATCGTCGTCGATGCCGACAACGGCTTCGGCAACGCGCTCAACGTGCAGCGTACCGTGCGCGTCTTCGAGCGCATGGGCGCCGACGCGCTGCAACTCGAGGACCAGACCAGCCCCAAGCGCTGCGGCCACCTGAGCGGCAAGTCGCTGATCTCCACCGGCGAGATGGCCGGCAAGATCCGCGCCGCGTGCGACGCGCGCACCGATGAAGCCATGCTGATCATCGCCCGCACCGACGCCATCGCCGTCGACGGGTTTGCGGCGGCGCTGGAGCGCGGCGAGGCCTATCTGGAGGCCGGCGCCGACATGCTCTTCATCGAGGCGCCGCAGTCGCTCGACGAGATCGGCGAGATCGTCAAACGCTTCGCCGGGCGCGTGCCGCTGATGGCCAACATGGTGGAAGGCGGCAAGACGCCCATCGTCGGCGCCGACGCGCTGCAGGACCTCGGCTTCAGCTTCGTGATCTTCCCCGGCGGCGTGGTGCGCGCCCTGGCTGCGACCGCGCGCGACTATTACGCCAATCTCGTCGCCAACGGCTCCAACGAGGCCTTCCGAAACCGCATGTTCGACTTCGCGGGCCTCAACGGCGTGATCGGCACCGACGACATGCTCGCGACCGGCAAGCGCTACGACACCGAAGGACCCTCGCGATGACCATAGACACCGTCACGCTCGCCATTCTCAAGGGCCGGCTGGAGCAGATCGCCGACGAGATGGACGCGACCCTCTTCCGCTCCGCCTTCAACCCGATCATCGCGGAAGCCCATGACGCCTCGCACGGGATCTACGACGCCACGACCGGCGAGACGCTGGTCCAGGGCAAGTCCGGCCTGCCGATCTTCGTCGGCGTCATGGCCTTCGCCGTGAAGGCGGTGATCGACAAGGCGACGACATCCGGCGGCATCCACGACGGCGACGTGTGGATCTTCAACGATCCTTACGACGGCGGCACACATCTCTCCGACTTCCGTCTGGTGAAGCCCGTGTTTCGCGATGGCAAGCTGTTCTGCTTTCTGGCGTCGGTCGGCCATTGGCACGACGTCGGCGGCAATGTGCCCGGCAACTACAATCCGGCCGCCACGGAATGCTTCCAGGAAGGCATGCTGATCCCGCCGGTCAAGCTCTACGACAAGGGCGAGTACCGCCAGGACGTGGTCGACATTCTTTCAGCCAACTCGCGCCTGCCGCTGTCGCTCTACGGCGATCTCAACGGCCAGATCAACGCGCTCGATCTCGGCACCAGGCGTATGGGCGAACTGCTCGACGACTATGGCGCACCGACCGTCGGCGACTGCCTGGTGGAGCTGAAAGCCCGCGCGGCCAAGCTGATGCGTGCGCAAATTTCCGCGCTACCGCAGGGCACCGTCTCGGCGGAGGATTGGCTCGACAATGACGGGATCGTCGACGAGCCGCTCAAGATCGCCCTCGACCTCACCATCGACGGCGAGACGATGGTGATGGATTTCTCCCGCTCCTCGCCCGCCTGCGCCGGGCCGGTCAACATCTCCCGCTCCACAACCATTGCCGCCTGCTACGTCGCGCTGAAGCACATCTTCGGCGATGTGCCGGCCAATGCAGGCGTGCTGGAGCCGGTGGAGTTCAGGATCGACGAGGCCTCGCTGCTTTCGGTCCGGGCGCCCAAGCCCGTCGGCGGCTACACCGAGACGATCCTGCGGCTGATCGACGTTGTATTCCAGGCGGTGGCGAAAATCGCGCCGGAGCCGGCGATGGCCTGCGCCTATGGCACGATCAACGCGCTGTCGCTCGCTGGCCACCGCGAAAACGGCAAGCGCTGGGTGATGTTTTCCTTCTTCGGCGGCGGCCACGGGGCGCATGCCGGCGGCGACGGACTCAACCACGGCAACGCGCCGATCTCCACCGCGACGATCCCGCCGCTGGAAATCCTGGAGGCCGCCTATCCCGTGCGCTTCACGCAATGGGCGCTTCGGCCCGATTCCGGCGGCCCGGGCGAAAAGCGCGGCGGCCTCGGCGCGATCTACGAGATCGAGCTTCTGGAAAAGCAGGCCGACGTCTTCCTCTTCGGCGAGCGCGGGCGTCACGCCCCGCCGGGCGTCGTCGGCGGCGCGGCCGGCGCGATGAACCGCTTTTCCTACGAGCAATCCGACGGCTGGCACCAGCCGCCGATGGCCTCCAAGATGGTCGGCATCAGCATCGACCGCGGCCAGCGCCTGAAGCTCGAAACACCCGGCGGCGGCGGTTACGGCACACCGTTTGCGCGCAATCCGCAGGCGGTCGCGCGCGACGTCGCGCTTGGCATCGTCAGCCCGGAGCATGCGGAAAGCGATTACGGCGTCGCGCTCGATTCTGAGGGCGGTGTCGACGCGAACCGGACAAAAACACTTCGTTCAAGGGAGGCCGCGCAATGAGCGGGCCGGCTTATGCAATCGGCGTCGATGTCGGCGGCACCTTCACCGACGTCTTCATTCTCGACGAGGCGGCGGGCCGCGTGACGACCGCGAAAGTGCCCTCGACGCGCGGCGACCAATCGCGCGGCTTCATCGAGGGCATCGCCTCCAAGGTCGCGGCCTTCGAAGACATTCGCACCGTGGTGCATGGCACCACGGTCGGCACCAACGCGCTTCTGGAACGCAAGGGCGCGCGCACCGGCATCATCACCACCGAGGGCTTTCGCGACGTTTTGGAAATGCGCCGCCGCGACCGTCCGACCACCTGGGGCCTGAAAGGCGCCTTCACGCCGCTTGTCGAGCGTCCCGACCGGGTGGAGGTTCGCGAACGCGTGCTCGCCGACGGTTCCGTGCTTGAGGCCGTCGACACGAAGGAAGTCGAGGCACGCGCCCGCGACCTCATGGAGGCCGGCTGCGACGCGGTCTGCGTCTTCTTCATCAACGGCTACGCCAACAGCGACAACGAACACCGCGCAGTCGAGGCGGTGCGCTCCGTCTGGCCGACGCCCTATGTGACGGCGGCGACCGAAATCCTGCCGGAGATCCGCGAGTTCGAGCGCCTGTCGACGGCAACCCTCAACGCCTATCTCCAGCCGGTGGTCTCCTCCTACCTCGACCGTCTCGAGACCGGCCTTCAGGACCAGGGCTTTTCCGGCGACATCCTGATCGTCCAGTCGAACGGCGGCGTGATGTCGATCGACACCGCCAAGCGCTACCCCGTGCGCACGGCGCTCTCCGGCCCCGCCGCCGGCGTGATCGCGGCAACGAAGATCGCGGAAGCGGCCGGCTTCGACAACATCATCACCTGCGACATGGGCGGCACCTCCTTCGACGTCTCGCTGGTCGCCGGCGGCGAGGCAGCCCTTGCCGCGCAGACGTCCATCGACTTCGGCATGGTCGTGCGTACGCCGATGATCGAGATCACCACCATCGGCGCCGGCGGCGGTTCGATTGCCACCGTGGACGCGGGCGGCCTGTTGCAGGTCGGCCCGGAATCGGCCGGCTCCGATCCGGGGCCCGTGGCTTACGGCCTCGGCAACACGCGCCCCACCGTGACCGATGCCAATCTGGTGCTCGGGCGCATCAACCCCGACCGGCCCATCGGCGGCAAGCTCGACCGGCTCGACATCGACGCCGCGCGCGCCGCCATCGAGAGCCACATCGCCACGCCGCTCGGGCTGACCATCGAGGATGCGGCCGAGGCGATCCTCAAGCTTGCCAATGCCAAGATGGCCGGGGCGATCCGTCTGGTGTCCATCGAGAAGGGCCATGACCCGGCGAAATTCGCGGCCATGCCCTTCGGCGGCGGCGGCGCGCTGCACACCGGCGCGCTGATCAAGGAAGTGGGACTTGCCTCCGCCCTCGTCCCGCGCTTTCCAGGCGTGACCTCCGCGCTTGGCTGCGTCGTCGCCGACATGCGCCACGACCGGGTGCAGACGGTCAACGGCATCCTGTCGGAGATCGACACGGTGGAGCTCGGCAAGGCGATCCTGCGCGACGCGCGCGAGACGGCCTCGGTGCTTGCCACCGCCGGCGTTTCGTTCTCCCGCGTCGACCGGGTAATCGAACTCGACATGCTCTATCTGGGCCAGACCCATACGGTGAGCGTGCCCATCGACGTGCCGGAAACCGGACTGACGGCCTCCGCCATCCGCGACGCCTTCGAGGCGGCCTATAGCGCCACCTTCGGGCGGCTTCTCAAGGGCATCCCGATGCGGGTGATGAACTACCGCATCGCGGTGATCGGCCGCCGGCCCGGCCTCGACATGACGCTGTTCGCGCCGGTGGACGGCAAGCCCGCCACAGACTGCCGGCTGGCGACCCGCTCGGTCTATGCCGACGGCAAGCATCATGTCGCCGGGGTCTATGAGCGCCTTGCGCTTGAAGTCGGCGCGACGATCGAGGGACCCGCCCTGCTGGAACAGCCCGACACGACGATCTTCGTCGATCCCGGGCTGACGGCGGAGGTCGACCGCTTCGGCAATCTCGTGATCGCACCGGCGGAGTAGGACATGCGCGTGATTGTGCAAACACAAGCGATTGAGCGTCAACACAGGGGGACAGGCAGCCTGCCCCGACCTGGCGGCTCACCCCCCTCTGCCCCCGACCGGGGGCATCTCCCCCTCAAGGGGGGAGAGGGGCGCGTGGGACAATGCGGAGTGTTGGATCGGCTGCGGGCGCCTCCCCGAGGCGGGTTCGATATCGCGAGTCCATCGAACCGGATCCACGCAACATGCCTCGCAGGGTCACGGAAGCGATCACCCCGCTCTCCCGTCTCCCCCCATGAGGGGGAGATGTCGGCATTTGCCGACAGAGGGGGGTATGGAGCCTCTCCGCGCGGACTGAGCTTTTGGGCCGGGTTCGTCACCCCCCTCTGTCCTCCTCGAGGGCATCTCCCCCGCAAGTGGAGAGAGAAAGGCTTGTCTCCCGTTCCACATCGCGCAGGAGCGCATCAGCTATGACAGTCCCCCTCTACCACCCGAGCCGGACGGCGCTTCTGATCGTCGACTTGCAAAACGACTTCCTGCATCCCGACGGCGCCTATGCGCGCGGCGGGCAGACCAGCGCGGAGATCGCGGCCGTGCCTGAACGCGTGCGCCCCGTTGCGGAAGCCCTGCGCAAGGCCGGCGGCTGGATCGTTTCCACACAGTTCACGCTGGTGCCCGGCAAGGGCGGCGAGCCCTTCATCTCGCCCCACCTCAAGCAGATGCGGCCGTTCCTCGGCAAGGGCGACTTCTGTCCCGGCCAATGGGGGCACCGGTTGGTCGACACGCTGCAACCCGCCGATCTCACCGTGGAAAAAGTCGCCTATTCCGCCTTCTACATGACGCGGATGGAATGGGTCCTGCGCAAGGCGGGGATCGAGACGCTGCTCGTCTGCGGCATCGTCACCAACGGCGGCGTCGCCTCCACCGTGCGCGATGCGCATGTGCGCGATTTTGCCACTGCGGTGCTTTCCGACGGCTGCGCCGCCTTCTCACGCGAAACGCATGACCGCGCCATTGGCGATCTCTCGACGGTCGCAACGACACTGACCTGCGCCGAGGCGCTCGGCGAACTCGCCAGGCGCTGATCATGAGCGTACCCGCCATCCGCCGCGCGCCGCCCGCGCGCCTTGACATCGAGACGCATGTGCTCGTCATCGGCGCCGGGGCCTGCGGATTGGTCGCAAGCCTTGCCGCGCATGACGACGGCGCCGAAGTCGTCGTGGTGGAGCGGGACGCCTCGCCGAGCGGGTCGACGTCGATGTCGTCCGGCTTCATCCCGGCACCCGCAACCGCCGCCCAGCGCGCCGCCGGCATCGCGGACGACGACGCATCTCGCTTCGAAGCGGACATCCAGGCAAAGGCGAAGGGCCGAGCGGTCCCCGAGCTGGCGCGTCTGGCCGCAAACGAGATCGGCCCGGCGCTCGACTGGCTGGCGGACGCACATGGACTTGAATGGGTCGTGTTGACCGACTTTCTCTATCCCGGCCACAGCCGCCACCGCATGCATGCGGTTCCCGAAAAGACCGGCACCGCACTCATGGCCCGGCTTTCGGCCGCCGTCGAGGCCTGTGACATTCCCGTCGTGACCGAGGCTTTGGCACGGGGTCTCTTTGTCGGCGATGACGATGCAATCCGGGCAGTCGAGATCGAGCGCCCGGACGGCAAGACGGAAATCATCGGCTGCAAGGCGCTGATCCTCGCCTGCAACGGCTATGGCGGAAATCCGGAACTCGTCGCGCGTCACATCCCGGAAATGGCCGACGCGCTCTATTATGGCCATGCCGGCAACACCGGAGACGCACTGCTCTGGGGCGATGCGCTCGGCGCGCGGACGCGGCATTTGACAGCCTATCAGGGGCACGGCTCGCTGGCGCATCCCCATGGCGTGCTCATCTCCTGGGCGCTGATGATGGAGGGCGCGGTGCAGGTGAACGCGGCCGGAGAGCGCTTTTCCAACGAACACGGCGGCTATTCGGAACAGGCCGTCGCCGTGCTCGCACAACCGGGCGGCATCGCCTGGAACATCTTCGACGCGCGCATTCACGCGTTCGCGCGCGCGGGCTTTCCCGATTACCGCGACGCAATGGAAGCCGGGGCGATCCGCGAGGGGGAAACCGTTGCGGATCTCGCCACCGCGACCGGCCTGCCCGAGGCTGCCCTTGCCGAAACGCTGGAGACCGTCGCCCGCTTCCAGTCTGGGGCTGAGGCCGATCCCTTCGGACGCGCCTTCACAGAGAGGCCAGCCCTCGCTGGCCCGTTCTACGCGGTGAAGGTGACGGGCGCGCTGTTTCACACCCAGGGCGGGCTGATGATCGACGCCACGGCCCGCGCCCTGCCCGCGAGCGGAGAACCGTTTCCCAACAATCTTTATGCTGCCGGCGGTGCGGCCTGCGGTGTGTCGGGACCGGATGTATCAGGCTATCTGTCGGGCAACGGCCTTTTGACCGCCATCGGTTTCGGTCGCATCGCGGGCCGCGAGGCGGCAAAAGGCGCGTGAAATGCAAAACGGCCGCCCCCCATGAGGATGCGGCCGTTGAAAATAAGCACCGGCATACGGTCGCAATCAGCCCTTCTGGGCGGCGACGATCATGATCTCGACCTTGTAATCCGGCGTGGCCAGGCGGGATTCGCCGCAGGCGCGCGCCGGGGTCCGTGTCTGGTCGACCCAGGCATCCCAGACCGCGTTCATTTCGGCGAAATCGTCCATCGAGGCCAGCCAGATCGTCGCGCTCAGGATGTGCGACTTGTCGGAGCCCGCATCGAACAGCAGCTTGTCGATCCTTGCGAGAATCTGCTGCGTCTGCATCGTGACGCTTTCCCCCGGCGCCCCGACCTGCCCGGCGAGCCACACCGTGCCGTTGTGAATAACGGCCTGGCTCATGCGCCGACCGAGTTCGAGGCGTTTGATATCCGACATTTGTTTGCGTTCCTTGAATTTGAAAGCGAAAGAAAACCAACCGGCTGCGCGGTCACACTCGTGCCAGCCGTCCCGGGTCTAGCGCGGAAACCACCGTCGCGCCAAGCGCCGGCTCGCGGCCAAGGCACATATCGGCGGCAAGCCGCGACAGCGCCGGCGCCGTCTGGATGCCGTAACCGCCCTGCCCTGCGAGCCAGAAGAAGCCCGGTGTTTCCGGCGCAAAACCCGCGACCGGCGTGCGGTCGGCCACGAAACTGCGCAGGCCCGCCCAGGTGCGTTCCACACGGGTCACCGGGACATTGGTCGCGGTCTCGAACCGGTAGAGGCCCTCCGCCATCACCATGTCGTCCGGCCAGGCGTCGTGCGGATCGACCGGGTCCTCGTCCGCCGGCGAGACCATCAGCTTGCCGGCCTCGGGCTTGGCGTACCAGCTTTCCGAGGCGCTCACCACCGCGGGCCAGCGCGACACGTCATGACCGTCGGGCGCCGGCAGGATCGCGGCGGAGCGGCGCATTGCCTGCATGCCGACCTTGGAGGCTCCGGCAAGACCCGCCACCTCATCCGCCCACGCGCCGGCGGCATTGATCAGGACGGATGCGTGATAGACCTCGCCGCCCGCTTCCACACGCCACGCATCGCCCTCGCGGCGAATGGAGGTCGCCGGGGCATTCTGCACCAGACGCGCACCGAGGCGCTTTGCGTGACGGGCGAAGGATTGCAGCAAGCGGTCGACATCGATGTCGCGTGCATCCGGCTCCATCGCCGCCTTGGCGATCAGCTCCTCGCGCAGGATCGGCACCATGCGCACAGCCTCGGCCGGGCTGATGACGTCCATGCCCTCGGCGCCAGCCAGATAGGCGTCGAGCGCATCGACCTCATCGGCCATCGCGATCACAAGCTCGCCGCGCGGCGACAGGAACCCGGTCTCGGCGAAGTCCCCGCCGCTGGCAAGCACCTGCTCGGACGCCGCGTTCAACGCCCGCAGCGTGGCGTTTCCATAGTTCTTGATGAAGATCGCCGCCGAACGGCCCGTGGAGTGACGGCCGAGCGCATCCTCCGTTTCCAGAACGGTGACGCTCGCACTGTCCGCCAGATGCGCGGCCACGCCGACGCCGGCGATACCGCCGCCGATGATCAGAAAGTCGCTGGACTGCATTATTCGCCCTTGAAGCCCGTGAGGAAGCTCGTGAGATTGTCGCCGAGCTGCGGCGCCAGGTATCCCCCTTCCTGCACCAGAACCGTCGGCAGGTCCATGCCGGCGATGGCTGCTCCCATGCGCGAAAATCCGGGAGTGGTGATCGCCAGCCCCTTCAGCGGATCGTTTTCGGACGCATCGAGGCCGAGCGCGACGATCAGCACGTCGGTCCCAAAGGCGCGGATATGCGCGAACGCCGTCTCCAGCGTTGTCAGGTAATCGTCATCGCCGGTGCCGCGCGCAAGCGGCAGGTTGAGGTTGCAGCCAAGCCCCGCGTCCTCGCCGCGCTCGTGGGCGTGCCCCCAGAAGAAGGGATAGAACCGGATCGGATCGGCGTGGATCGAGACCGTCAGCACGTCGGCGCGGTCATAGAAGATCCCTTGCGTGCCATTGCCGTGATGCACGTCGACGTCGAGGATCGCGGGCCTGAGGCCCTGCGCGCGCAAATGCTCTGCGGCGATGGCGGCATTGTTGAGGAAGCAGAAGCCGCCGGCGAGATCGCCGAAGGCGTGGTGTCCCGGCGGGCGGCACAGCGCATAGGCGCTGCGCTCCCCGCCGGTGACCAGATCGGTTGCCGTCAGCGCCGTTTGCGCCGACCAGTAGGCCGACTGCCAGGTGCCTTCGGCAATCGGGCATGCCGTGTCGGCCTGATGGAACCCTGCCTGGCCCACGGCGGAGCGCGGATAGCTTGCCGTGCGCCGGTCCGGATGGATGTTGGGGATCACCTCGTCGGAGGCATCCGTCATGCGCGACCAGCGGGTGTGGATCGTCTCCAGAAAGACCAGATATTCGGCCGAGTGAATGGCAGCGATCGGCCCCGCGCCATGGTCCTTCGGCGCGGAGAACGTGCAGCCGGCGGCAAGCGCGCCGCCCTGTAGCACCTCGATGCGCTTCGGCTGTTCGGGGTTTGCCGCCACCGTGCCGTTGGCCATGAAGTGTTTCGGGTCGTGGCGAGCCTGTCGGTCGTCGAGAATAGCTTTCATGTCGCATCCGTCAGTCGATAGAAGTCGGTCTTTGCGAGGCGCAATACGGTCTCGCGCGGGTCGTCGCGAAAGCCGAGCCGGTCGTAAAAGGCGGCGGCGCGCGGATTGTCGTCATAGACGGCGAGCTTGAGGAACCGCACGTCCCAGCTCTCTGGCGCCATCTCGGTGGCCGCGGCCAGCAGCCTGCGGCCGAGCCCCTGCCCGCGGGCGTCGTCCGACACCCACAGGTCGGACACATAGACCCCCGCCCCACCGTAGGTGGTGGAAAACACCGGCGAGCACAACAGCGCGCCACGCAGGTCGCCAGCATCCGTTTCCGCAATCAGGGCGGAAAACGCCGGCACATCGTTGAAGCCGTGACGCAAGAGCGCGCCGGCATCCGCCTCATGGGCGTCGCCGATGGTCTGCGACAACTCGGAAAGCGCCGCATTCAAACGCTCGGCATCCCCGGCGGTCGCGCGACGGATGGTTATGGTCTCAACGTTGTTCAAAGCGCCACCTTGTCCGCGCCCTTAAGCCCCAGCATCGCGCGCGCCTCGGCGGGCGTCGCGATCTCGCGCCCCATTTCCTCCAGGATCCTGCGGATCTTGCGCACCTGTTCGGCGTTGGAGGCGGCAAGCTCGCCGCGCCCGATATACAGGCTGTCCTCCAGCCCGACGCGGACATTGCCGCCCATCGCCGCCGAGATCGAGGCAAAGGGGATCTGCTGGCGTCCGGCGGCAAGCACCGAGAACATGTAGTCGTCGCCAAAGAGCTTGTCGGCCATCCGCTTCATGTGCATCAGGT
Source organism: Stappia sp. ES.058 (assembly GCF_900105595.1). Lineage (GTDB taxonomy): Bacteria > Pseudomonadota > Alphaproteobacteria > Rhizobiales > Stappiaceae > Stappia. Next base: position 2,022,585 of record NZ_LT629784.1, read on the forward strand.
TTTCAGGATCCGCGCCGATGCCGCCAAGCACGCCGAACACGAACTGGATGAAATACGGCGGCTTCACCAGTCCCCGGTCGGCGAAATGGCGCAGCATGTGCAGATGACCGACGTCGTAGCATTCGAACTCGAAGCGCGCGCCGCGCTCCGTACCGAGATCGTGGAGGATACGGGCGATGTCGCGCGGCGTGTTCTTGAAGACCAGGTCGTCGCTTTCCTCAAGGAAGGGCTTTTCCCAGTCGTGAAGCCAATTGTCGAAGCGCGCAGCCATAGGATAGAGCGCGAAATTCATCGACCCCATGTTGAGCGAGCACATCTCCGGCGCGATCCTGAGCGGCGCGGCGAGCCGGTCCTCCAGCGCCATGATGGCGCTGCCGCCGGTGGTGAGATTGAGAACCGCGTCGCAGCGCGTGCGGACCTCCGGCAGAAAACCCAGAAAATGCTCGGGCAGCGCCGAGGGATGCCCGGTTTCGGGATCGCGCGCATGCAGATGCAGGATCGCAGCACCCGCGTCCGCCGCCTCCACCGCCTGATCGGCGATATCCTGTGCGGTAACGGGCAGGTGCGGTGACATGGTCGGCGTGTGGATCGACCCGGTCACCGCGCAGGTGATGATGGCTTTTGTCATTGTGTACGTACGGTCTTTCAGGCGGCAGATATCAGGCAGCGCGCGGCAGATACGGCGCAGCATCGGCAAGGAAACGCTCAAGCGCGCGCTCAAGCCCCTCCATGATCTCGTCGACCTGCTCCGGTGTCGTGATCATCGGCGGACAGACGAGAAAATGGTCTCCCTCATACCCGCCGCGCGTGCGCCGCGAATAGAGGATCAGCCCCTCGTCATAGGCATATTCCACGAGTTTGTCATAGGCGTTCAGTTGTCGCGGCAGCGGCGCAAGCGTGTCCTTGTCGCTGACCATCTCGAAGGCGAGCAGCAGCCCCTCACCGCGCACATCGCCGATCAGCGGATGACGCTCCATCAGCTCGACCAGCCGCGATTTCAAAAGCGCGCCGACGGAAGCCGCTTTGGCGCAAAGTCCTTCGGCCTCGATCTCTTCCAAAACGGCAAGCCCGGCGGCGCAGGCCAGCGGATTTCCGGCATAGGTGAAACCGTGCAAAAAGCCGCCGCCATCCAGCACCGGCTCGACGATGCGCTCATGCGCCACCATCGCGCCAAGCGGCGCATAGCCCGCCGCAAAGCCCTTGGAGACCACGAGAATGTCGGGCGCGACGTCATAGTGTTCGGCGGCGAAGAAGCGTCCGGTGCGCCCGCCGCCGCACATCACCTCGTCGTGGATCAGGAGCACGCCGTAGCGGTCGCAGATCTCGCGCACGCGTTTCATGTAGCCTGCCGGCGATACCAGCGCGCCGGTGGAGGCACCGCCAATCGGCTCGACCATGAAGGCGAGCACCGTTTCCGGCCCCTCCTCGCGGATACGCGCTTCCAGCATGTCGGCATAGTGATGGCCGGTCGCCAGGTCGTTGGGATCGAGACCGTCAAGATAGGCGCGCGGCGCCGGGATCTTCGGCATCGGCCGCATCATCGGATCGAAGGGCGCGGTCAGCGGCGCATAGCCGGTGAGCGCGAGCGCGCCAAGCGTGCATCCGTGATAGCTCGGCTGGCGCGAGATCACCTTGTATCGCTGCGCATCGCCCGTCGCGATGGCATGCTGCCGGGCAAGCTTGATGGCGCTTTCCACCGCCTCCGAGCCGCCGGACACGAAGAACACCTTGTCCAGTCCCTCCGGCGCGCGCTGCGCCGTCAGGCGGGCCAGGTTTTCCGCCGGTTCGGTTTCGAAATGAAGGCGGTAGCCGAAGGTCGATTTCTCCATCTGGCGACGCATCGCCTCCAGCACCCGCTCGTTGGAATGGCCGATATTGCAGACCATCGCGCCCGATGATCCGTCGAGATAGCGCTTGCCGTCGACGTCCCACATGTAGACGCCGCGCGCCCGGTCGAGCTGCGGTCGTCGCCGCCGGCTTTGATAAAACAGGTGGCTCTTGGCGGGCGCAGACATCACGCCGCCTCCGCCAGGATGGTGCAGTCGCGCGGCCTGAGCCGCACGTCCACCGCTTCCCCTTCCGCAAACGGGCTCCCGTCGATCATGTTGATCGCCTGAAGCTGTTCGTTGCCGACCCGCACGAAGTAACGGGCCGCAAGCCCTTGATAGTCCACCGTTTCCACCACGCCCGGCACGCTGACTTCCTCTTCGCCGACAGCCGCCGCCGCCCCCGGCGTCACGATGTTCAGCTTTTCGGCACGCACCGCAAGCTTGACCGCGCCCGGCCCCGAGACATGCGGCGCGCGCGCGCGCGGCAGCACCAGCTTGCCGAAGGCGGAATTGTCGAGCGCGACAGTGGTCTGATCGGTGCCGGTGCAGGTCGAGGGCAGAATGTTGGAGGCGCCCAGGAACCGCGCAACGAATTCGGTCGCCGGCGTCGTGTAGACGTCCTCCGGCGCGCCGACCTGTTCCACCCGTCCGTTGCTCATCACGACGATCCGGTCGGAAAGGGCCAAAGCCTCGGCCTGGTCGTGGGTGACGAAGACGGTGGTGATGCCGATCTGGTGCTGGATGCGCTTCAGTTCCACGCGCATGTCCTCGCGCAGGTTCGCATCGAGCGCCGACAGCGGCTCGTCGAGCAGCAGAACGTCCGGCTCGATGACGATGGCGCGCGCCAGCGCGATGCGCTGCTGCTGGCCGCCGGAAAGCTGCTTGGGATAACGGTCGCCGACATCGGGAAGCTGCACCAGATCGAGCGCTTTCTTGACCCGCTCGTCGCGCTCCGCCTTGTCGATCCCGCGAAACTTGAGCCCGAAGGCAACATTTTCGGCGATCGTTCGATGGGGAAACAGCGCGTAATTCTGGAAGACAAGCCCGAGATTGCGCTTGTGGATCGGCACATCGTTGATCCGCCGACCGTTGATCTCGATGTCGCCTTCGCTCGGATCGAGCAGTCCGGCGATCATGCGCAGCGTCGTCGTCTTGCCGCAGCCGGACGGGCCGAGAAGACTGACAAACGTTCCTTCCGGGATCTCCAGCGACATCGGATGAACCGCCGTGAAGGACCCAAAGCGTTTGACGATGTTTTGAAGCGTGACGGCGCCCACGGGCTCACTCCGTTCAAGGATCGGGAAAAGTCGTCGGCGCCGGCGGGTCCGTTTTCATGGGCCTGCCGGCGCCGCTCAGGCTCAGTAGCCCTTCTGGATGCGGCCGAAGAGCTTCGACCACTCCTGCTCGTGACCGTTCCAGTAGGCCGGATCGGCGAAGGTCAGCCCGTCGAGCTTGCCGGTCGGATCGAAGGCCGGCAGCTTCGGGATCTTTTCGCCAAGATCGACCTTGGTCGGGTCGAGCGCCGGCGGGTAGCTCTGTCCTTCCGCAACGGCAATGGAGGTTTCCGGCGCCAGCATGAAGTTCAGGAGCTCCTCGCAAGGCTCCATCGGGGAATCCTTCATGACGAAGAGGCACTCCTGCCAGCCGAAGCCGTTGGGCGGATCCATGTAACCGATGTCGTGGCCCTGCTCCTGCAGCGCGTAGACGCGGCCCGACCAGGCCTCGGTCACATAGATCTCTTCTTCCGCCAGAAGGCTCATCAGCTCGGCGCCGGAACTCCAGTACTTCAGCAACAGATCGCGGTGGGCGCGCACCGCCTCCCAGACCGCATCCATGTCGGTCGCGCCGTTCGGGTCCTGACCGGTCTGCAGCGAGGCGTACCAGATGCGCGTGCGCCAGTCGCTCCAGCCGGCGATCTTGTCCTTGAAGCGCTCGTCGAGAAGGATGTTCGCGCCCTTCTCCTTCATCTCCTCGTCGGAGATGTGCTTGCGATTGTAGGCAAGCCCCGTGGTGCCGTAGTCGTAGGGCACGCAGGACAGCGCCCCGTCGGTCACGTTGCGGAACACATCGACAAGCTTGGGAATGACGTATTTCAGGTTCGGAATATTGTCTTCGTTGAGCGTCGAGGACAGCCCGAGATTGTGATAGCGCGCATAGTCGAAGACGCCGGACAGATGGGCAATGTTGTATTCGCCCGGCTGGCTCGCCTTGACCCGCGACAGATACTCGTCGCCGCCGCCGAAGGTGCCGTCGACCACGGTGATGCCCGTCTTTTCCGTATAGGGATCGAAGGCGTACTCGCGAAAGGCTTCGGAAACCACGCCGCCCCAGCCGTCGAAGCGCACCTGTTCGGTCGCTGCCAGCGCGCCACGCGCGAACGGCGTCTGCACGCCATAGGCAAGCCCGGCCGCGCCGATCAGGCCGAGAAAGCTGCGGCGGTCGATCCCGCCATTCATGTAGCGTTCGCGCAATCGCTCGTAACGTTTTGTATTGTCCATAACAAGGTCCTCTCTGGAGTGGGTTCGAGGTGCCAGCGCGGTTCTAGCCGCCGCGCTTGAGCGCCAGACGCCGGGCGATGGCAATGCCGACAAGCGGCAGCCCGGCGGTCAGGAAAATCATCACCGTGCCGAGCGCGTTGATCTCCGGAGAGATCGAATTGCGCAGCATGGCGAAGATCTGGGTGGGGACGGTTTCCACGCCCCCCGGCTTCCAGAACAGCGTGCCGGTGATGTCGTCGAAGCTGATCGTGAACGCGAACAGCATGCCGGCGAAAACCGCCGGTGCAAGCAGCGGCAGCGTCACCTGGAAGAAGGTCTGGATGGGGCTGGCGCCCAGGCTCATCGCCGCCTCCTCGACATCGCGGCGGATGCCGACGAGACGTGCCTGCACCACCAGAATGACGAAGGGCAGCGTGAAGATGACATGGCCGGCCAAAAGCAGCGCGAAGCTCTTGTTGACCGACAGCGCGTTGAGGAAGAGCAGCAGCGCCACGGCAAGCACCACCTCCGGCACCAGGATCGGCGCGATCAGGAGCGTCGAGATCGCGTTGCGCGCCGGCACGTTGTAGCGCACCAGCGCAAGGCTCGCGAGCACGCCGATGGTCGTCGAGATCGCCGAGGTCAAGAGCCCGAGCACGATGGAGGTGCGAAAGGCGCGCAGGATCGCCTCGTTTTCCGCGAGTTCGATAAACCAGCGAAACGAAACGCCCGTCATCGGGAAGCTGCCGAACTGGCTGGCGTTGAAGCTCAAGAGCACCACCACCATGATCGGCAGGAACATGAAGAGATAGACCAGAACCGTCCATCCGCGCAGCAGGTGCCATCCCATCAGCCAAGCCCCTTCATCAGTTGCCCCATGCCGAGGAAGTGGTTGTAGAGCAGCACCAGCGCGCCGAGCACGGCGAGCAGCATCAAGGAGAGTGCGGAGCCGAGCGGCCAGTTCAACTGGGTGATGATCGCCTCGAAGACGAGGTTGGCGAACATCGCGTCCGTCGGCCCGCCAAGCACGATCGGCGTTATGTAGGTGCCAGCCCCCAGCACGAAGGCGAGCAGCCCGCCGGCGGCAAGACCGGGCAGCGACAGCGGCAGCGTGACTTCAAGGAATGTGCGCCAGCGTGTCGCCCCGAGCGAACAGGCGGCGTCCTCCAGCGTCGTGTCGATGCCGTCGAGGCTGACGTAGATGTTGAGGATCATGAAGGGCAGCAGGAAATGCACCAGCCCCAGAATGACGCTCGCCTCGTTGTAAAGCATCTGTATCGGCTCGTCGGTGATGCCGACCCAGATCAGCGCGGAATTGATCGCGCCCGACGCGCCCAGGATGTTGATCCAGGACATCGTGCGGATGATGTAGCTGATCCAGAACGGCAGCATCAGCAGGAGCAGCAGAACCGCCTTGTTGCCGCGCGAGCGCGCGATCACATAGGCGGCCGGATAGCCCATGATGGCGCAGACCAGCGTGGTGATGCCGGCGATCTTCAAGGTGTTGAGAAGAATGTCGCGATAGAAGGCGTCGGAGAGCGCCTCTTGCCAGTTGTCGAGGAAGAAGCCGGCCTGATCCGCACCCGTCGCGGTGCGCAGCCAGAACGAATAGACGACGATGAAAGCGAGCGGCACCAGAAGCAGCAGCGTCACCGCAACCATTGCGGGACTGAGCAGCAGATAGGGTTGCCGCGCCTCCCGCGCTTCAACCGTCATGGGCAAATTCCCCCGTCCTGTTGTTGCGCAGAGCGTGGCACCCCCTCTATCATTGTTCAAATAGATAATCGCTATCTTGGAAATTGACAAAACCTATGATCACGCGATCCCCCGACCAGCCGCCCGAACGCCTTGCCCGCAATCTGGACTGGAACCTGCTGCGCACGTTTCTCGTTCTGGGCGAATCCGCCAGCGTCACCGACGCGGCGGAACGGCTCGGCCTGAAGCAGCCGACGGTCTCCTCCGCCCTCAAGCGCCTGGAAGAGCAACTGGGCAAGCGGCTGATCGATCGCTCGCCCGGCCGCTTCCGGCTGACGGCGGCCGGTACGCTGCTCCAGCGCGAGGTGGTCGACATTCATGGCGCGGTGCTCCGGCTCGGCACCTTGATGCGCGAGGTCGCCAACGAGGTGCGCGGCCATGTTCGCATCGCCATGGCGAGCCATGTGGTGTGTCCCGTCTTCGACGAGGCCTTGACCGCGTTTCACACCGCCCATCCCAACGCGACGCTTTCGATCGACGTTTCCGCAAGCCGGGACGGGCTCGACGCCGTGATGGCGCGGCGGGCCTCGCTGGGTGTCTGCCTGGTGCACGACAAGAGCCCGCGGCTCGAATACCGACGGCTCTACCGCGAATTCTTCGGGCTGTTCTGCGGTCCGGGCCATCCGCTGTTCGGCCGCGCCGGGCTGACCAAGGCCGATCTCGTCGGCCATTCGTCGGTCAGTTTCGTCACCGACCGGATGAGCGACGCGCTGCGCCCCGTGACCCTGATGCGCGCTGATGCGCAGCTTGAAGACCGCATCGTCGGCACGTCGGCCCATCTGGAGGAGGTGCGGCGGATGATCATCGCCGGTCTCGGCGTCGGGCCGCTGCCGGTGCATGTCGTGCGCCGCGACATCGAGGACGGCCTCCTGTGGCAATTGCCGCCCTATGACGACATGCCGCCGATCGACGTTCATGTGGTGTGGAACCCGAAGGCGGCGATGAACCGGGCAGAGACCGCGCTTCTGGAAGAGCTTCTGCGGCGCATCGAGGCAACGCCCATCGAGGCGCGAACCTACGTCTGAGGCGCCGCGCCGCCCTGATTGTGGCGAGATCGGGGCACGATCAATATCGCTTAATTCTGTGCCGAAATTTGCGAATCTTGATCGAAAAACAAGCGAGATTGATGTGTTTCGCACGCAAGGCGACGGAACGAGGAGAAGTGCTGCACGCGGGGATATCCCGCGAAGCGCCTGCGCCCGGCCCCGATCCCTTGTCCCCGCGCCGGGGACCTTACATCAGCGGGAGTTTCCGGGCGGAGGCGGACGCCGCCCGTGCGCCTTCGGAGGCCGTCTCATAGGCCAGGATCGCGCCGGCGAGATCCTCCAGCGCCGCGCCGACAGACTTGAACAGCGTGATGTCGTCGGGGTCGCGCAGCACCGCCTTGACGTCGCGCGTCAGATCGAAGAGATCGCCCTCCACGGCGTCCTCGGTGAGCGCGCCGGATGCAAGCGCCTGCACGATGTCGCCACCTTCCTTGAGCGCACCGGCGCGCGTGTCGACGAAGACGCGCGCCCGCGACACGGCCGCATCGTCTGTCTCGCGCATCGTCGGCTTGAACGCGCCGACCAGATCCACATGACAACCGGCAGGCAGCCACTCGCCAAGAATGAGCGGGGTTTCGGACAGCGTGGCGGCAGAGACGATGTCGGCCGAGCCGACCGCCTCTTCCAGGTCCTGGGTCGCGGTCGCAAAGATGCCGACGGTGTCCGAAATCTCTTGGGCGACGCTTTCCGCCTTTTCCGGATTGCGGCCCCAGACCGAAATGCGCGACAGCGGCCGGACGGTGGAATGGGCGGCCGCCAGATTGACCGAAAGCCGGCCGGTTCCGACGATGACGAGATGGCGCGCGTCGTCGCGCGCCAGATAATCGGCCGCCAGCGCGGAGGCCGCCGCCGTGCGCCGCGCGGTCAGTTCGCCGCCGTCGACGAGGGCGCGCAGTTCCCCGGTCTTCGCGTCGGAGAGCATGTAGCTTGCCATCACCGCCGGCAGGCCGCGGTCGCTGTTGCCCGGCACCACCGTCGCCAGCTTGACGCCGAGATAGCGTCCCGGCACCCACGCCGGCATCAAGAGCAACGTGCCGTTCGTCTCGCCCGGCACCTCGAAATCGTGATGGTGGCGCACCGGCATCTCGCAGCCGTCGCGGAACATCGCCCGAAGCGCCTCGATCAAATCACGCCATTGCAATGCATCGCGCGTGGCCTGCGGGTCGAGTTGCAGCATGATGAGGGTCCCCCTGACGATTTCCGATGCGCTTGCCGGACGCGGGCGATTCGCCCGGCCCGACGAGCGCGATCATGACCGTCCGTTGCGGGCGGGTCCAGAGACCTCTGGGTCGCACGACAGTCGGCCGACCGTGCCGCTCACCCGCCGCAGAACGGCCAGATCCAGGTGAGACCGTCGAACACGGCGAGGCTTCGCGCCGCCCGCGCCTCCGGTGTGCGCATCGACAGGAGCAGGGCCATGGCACCCTGCGCGAGGATCATGTCCTCATAGAGACGGCTGTCCTCGCGAATGCCGATGCGGGTCGTCCAGTCGGCGAAGCCCGCGGCCGTCTGCTCGACCTTCCCGGGTGCGGCGTCGCCGAACCAGCGGCCGTCGCTGCGTGACAGAAACGGCGGAACCTCTCGTTGCGCGGCCGCGAACCCCTCCTCGGGCGTCTGGCCATAGGCCTGCCGCCAGGCATCGAGCGCGCGTCTCCGCCATGCTCCGTGCTCGTAACCGAACGGCCCGACGTAACCCGTGCGAAGATCGATCAGAGTCCCCGACAGGCCGCGCATGCGGGCAAAAAGCGGTCGTTCCTCGGCGAACCGCCCCGACAGGACGGGCTCAAGATCCGGAATGGACCTCGCGCTGGTGGGACGCACCGCAACCGACGCCCCGGCCGCGGTGGCGGCCAGCGCGATCGTTCCAAGCAGGTGCCGTCGTGTCAGCATGAACGCCCCTTGATCCCGCCGCACAAGGATGGACAATGCGGCGTTGCCTGACGCTGCCTTGCGGGCGACGCCGTCGACCCGGTTTGCAAGTCGACAGCCCGGCGCCAAGATACGCGCCGCCCGGCATGAACGCGCCGGCGGCGCGACCAGGAACCGCAATCATAGGTCGATGGATTTCAAAATACAATCTCGAAACGCGTACCGCGGAACTCAGGCCGCAAGGCTGCGCGCGCCGTCGAGAATGAGCCGTGTGGCGATCTCGGCATAGTCCTCGCGGCTGACGGGACCGCCGTCGCGAAACCAGAGATAGTGCCAGTTGACCATGCCGAAGAGGCTCATGGTGACGGGTTTCAAAAGATGGGAGCCGTTGCCGAGTTCCGGCACGGCCTGCGTCAGGGCGCCGGCGAAAAGCTTGACCAGCGCGCGCTCACGCTCCTTCAGCTCCTCCTGCTGCTCCGGCGGCAGGCGCTTCATCTCGTTGATCTGGATCTTGTGTTCGGCATTGGCGTCGCGATAGGCGTCGAGCAGCGCCCCGACATAGGCCTGCAGGCGGGTTTCGCCGGATGCAGTGGCCGGCGCCGCGTCCTGCACAGCCGCAATCAGCTCGTCAAGATGATCGCGGATGATGTCGAACAGCAGCGCGTCCTTGTTGGCGTAATAGTGATAGACGAGCGCCTTGGAAACGCCGCAGCCCCTGGCAATCTGGTTCATCGAGGCACGATCGTAGCCGTGCTCGGCAAACAGCTCCGCCGAGGTCTTCAGGATCGCCTTGCGCTTGTCGTCGTAATCGTCCGCGCGCGGCCGCGCCATATCGTTCTCCGTTGCTCGCGCGGCGATGGCCCTCCCGCCGCCGCGCCGAATTCTGCAGGCCTGTCCGGCTGACCGTTTCCTTAGGTCTCCTTCGGCCGGTTGTCGACAACGCGTTTCGCCTTGCCCATCGACCGCTCCAGCGCATCCGGGTCGGCAACGTGGATACGCGCGCTGACGCCGATCACGTTTTTCAGATGGGCGCGCAGCTCCGCGGCGGCGGAGGCCCGGTGCGCGTCATCGGCATGGGAGGCAAGGGCCTCGACGTGGACGGTCATTTCGTCCATCCGCCCCGTGCGTGTCAGTTCAACCTGATAATGCGGCGACAGCCCCTCGACGCGAAACAGCTGTTCCTCGATCTGGGTGGGAAAGACGTTGACGCCGCGCACGATCATCATGTCGTCGGAGCGGCCCGTCACCTTTTCCATCCGCCGCATGGAGCGCGCGGTGCCCGGCAGCAGCCGCGTCAGGTCGCGGGTACGGTAGCGGACTACCGGCATCGCCTCCTTGGTGAGCGAGGTGAAGACCAGCTCGCCGACCTCGCCGTCGGGCAGGACCTCGCCGGTCAGCGGATCGATGATCTCGGGATAGAAATGATCCTCCCAGATGTGCAGCCCGTCCTTGGTCTCCACGCATTCGTTGGCAACGCCCGGTCCCATCACCTCCGACAGGCCGTAGATGTCGACGGCATGCATGTCGAAGGCCTGCTCGATTTCCTCTCGCATGGCATTGGTCCAGGGTTCGGCGCCAAAGACGCCAAGCTTCAGCGAGGACGAGCGCGGGTCGATGCCGCGTGCCTTGTATTCGTCGAGGATCGCCAGCATGTAGGACGGCGTCACCATGATGACGTCGGGCCTGAAGTCCTCGATCAGCGTCACCTGGCGCTCGGTCATGCCGCCGGAAATCGGCACCACCGTCATGCCGAGTTCCTCCGCGCCGTAGTGTGCACCGAGACCGCCGGTGAAGAGGCCGTAGCCATAGGCGACATGACAGATCATGCCCTTGCGCGCACCGGCGGCGCGCAGCGAGCGGGCCACCACGGTCGACCAGGTCTTGATGTCGTTTCGCGTGTAGCCGACCACCGTCGGCTTTCCCGTCGTGCCCGAAGAGGCATGCACCCGCACCACCTCCTCGCGCGGGACGGCGAACAGGCCGAAGGGGTAGTTATCGCGCAGCGTCTGCTTGGCGGTGAAGGGAAACTTCGCCAGATCTGCCAGCGTCTTCAGGTCGTCGGGATGAACCCCCGCCTCGTCGAAGCTCTTGCGGTAATGCGCCACGTTTTCATAGGCGTGGCGCACGGACCACTTCAGGCGCTCCAGTTGAAGCGCGGAAATTTCGTCCCGGGATGCGGTCTCGATGGGGTCGAGCTCGCCGGGCTTGGGCGACAGGTCGTACATGGGTGTCCTCCCGACTGATGTACTTGGTCTTGTTTTTCAGATCGTATGGGCCTCGCAGCGGCGGCCCGGAGTGCGTTCGCCCCGCCATCCGCCGCTGGAAAGAAACCGGGTTCAGCCTCCCGCCGTCTCCGGAATGAGCGTGCCGCGAATGGTGCGCGAGTTGCCGCGAAATTCCGCGATCGTCTCGCCGTCCGCGTTGGCGACCGTCACGTCGGTGATCCCCGACCGGCCCTCGCGCCAGCGCTCATGCGCCGTCGCGACCAGGCGCTCGCCGAGCTTGCCGGGCCGCAGGAAGGCGACCGCGCAGTGGCTCGCCACGGTCGACTGGTTGTGGCTGTTGCAGGCAAAGGCGAAGGCGCTGTCTGCCAGCGTGAAGACGAAGCCGCCATGGCAGATGCCATGGCCGTTGACCATCGCGTCGCGCACGGTCATGGCGATCACGGCGCGGCCAGGCCCGACCTCGACGATCTCCATGCCGAGCCCCTGGCTGGCCTTGTCGTCGGCCCACATGGCATCGGCGCAGGCGCGGGCGAGCGCGGTCGGATCGAGACCCTCGGCAGATACGGGCGCGCTCATGATGTCTCTCCCTCGGGTGCCTTGCCGGTGAACGCCGGCGGCCGCTTGGCCATGAAGGCGGCAACGCCCTCGCGGTAGTCGGGCGAGCGCCCGGCGCGGCCCTGAAGGTCGCGCTCCAGATCGAGCTGCGCGTCGAGCGTATTGTCGGTCGCCGCTTCCATCGCCTGCTTGATCAGCCCGAGCCCGAACGTCGGCGCCTCGGCAAGCGAGGACGCAAGCTTGCGCGCTTCCGCCATCAGGTCCGTGTCGGGCACGGCCTTCCAGATCATGCCCCAGTCCTCGGCCTGTCTTGCCGGCACGGGTGTTGCCAGCATCGCAAGCGCCTTGGCGCGCGCCAGTCCGACAAGCTGCGGCAGCGACCATGTGCCGCCGGAATCCGGCACCAGCCCGATTTTGGAGAACGCCTGGATGAACTTGGCGCTTTCACCGGCCAGCACGATGTCGCAGGCAAGCGCGATGTTGGCCCCCGCCCCCGCAGCGACGCCGTTGACGGCGCAGATGACGGGCTTCGGCAGCGCCTTCAGCCGGCGGATCAGCGGATTGTAGTTGGCCTCGATGGTCTGGGTAAGGTCCGGCGGCGTGCCGTCGTCGGAGGCGACCCGGTCGCCGAGATCCTGGCCGGCGCAGAAGCCGCGCCCAGCGCCGGTGACCAGCAGCGCACGAACGGTCGCATCGGTCTCGGCAACATCCAGCGCGTCGCGAAGCGCGGCATGCATCGCCTCGTTGAAGGAGTTGAGCTTGTCCGGCCGGTTCAGCGTGACGACGAGCACGCCCCCGTCACGCTCGACGAGAACCGGCGCATCCATCGCCCCCTCGCCCGTCTGTCCCTCGTCCATATGGCCTCCCTTGCCTGCCTCTCCCGTGGCGCCGCATGCTCACCGGCAATTGCCGAAAGAACACGGTCGGAACGGTCGCTTGTCATTTTTAACTTGACTGACCAACCGGTCGGTTAATTATTATGATCGTCAATCGGGCGCTGTCAATCACGAGCAGCACCAACATTTCGAACCCCGGCGGAAGCGGCGCGAGACGCGCGGCGACGGACCGGGACGGCGCGCTTCACGGAGGCGGTCCGGAGCTCACCGACCTCGAGCCTCGCGATCGGCTTCCTTGCGCGCACCAAACAGGGAGAGAGGCATGGCCGCGTTTTTCGACAGGCACAAGGACACGCTGGACAAGGCGATCGAGGCGATCCACACCCGTGGCTTCTTCTCCGCCTATCCGGAAATGCCCTCCGGCAAGGTCTATGGCGAAACCGCCAAGGACGATGGCGAGGCCGCATTCAAGGCGCTGATCGGCAGGCCCTTCGAGCTCGACCAGCCGGGCGCGGACGGAACCGTCGGCCATGAGGTCAGCCCCTACGGCCTCGATCTGGCGATCTCCTATCCGAAATCCGATCCGGACACGCTGGTCTCTGCCGCCCTGACGGCGATGGGCGGCTGGGCGGCGGCGTCCGTCGAGGACCGGATGGGCGTGTGCCTGGAGATCCTGGCGCGCATCAACGCGCAGAGCTTCCTCTTCGCCAATGCGGTGATGCACACCTCCGGCCAGGCCTTCATGATGGCGTTTCAGGCTGGCGGCCCGCATGCCCAGGACCGAGGACTGGAAGCGCTCGCCTATGCCTTTGACGAAATGTCGAAGGTGCCGGGCGAGGTGCGTTGGGAAAAGCCGCAAGGCTCCAAGGATCCGATCGTTCTTGACAAGCGCTTCCGCCTGATCCCGCGCGGCGTCGCGCTCGCCATCGGCTGCGCCACCTTCCCGACGTGGAACACCTATCCGGGCCTGTTCGCCAGCCTCGCCACCGGCAATGCCGTGATCGCCAAACCGCATCCCGGCGCGATCCTGCCGATGGCGCTGACGGTGAAGATCGGCCGGGAGGTGCTCGCCGAGGCCGGTTTCGATCCGAACGTGCTGCTTCTGGCCGCAGACGATGCCGATGCGCCGATCACCAAGGATCTGGTGACGCACAAGGACATCGCCATCGTCGACTTCACCGGCTCGCCCACCTTCGGCCAATGGGTGCGCGAAAACGCCCGCGACAAGCTCGTCTACACCGAAGAGGCCGGCGTCAATTCCATCGTCGTCACCGGCACGGACAACCTGCGCGGGCTGGCCGGAAATGTCGCCTTCTCGCTGGCGCTCTACTCGGGCCAGATGTGCACCGCGCCGCAAAACGTCTATATTCCGCTTGGCGGCATCGTGACCGATGAGGGCCACAAGTCCTTCGCCGAGGTGGGCGAGGCGATCAAGGTCGCGATGGACAAACTGCTCGGAGATCCGCAGCGCGCCGCAGGCGTGCTCGGCGCGGTCCAGAACCCGGCGACCATCGAGCGGATCGCCAAGGCCCGCTCGCTCGGACGGGTGGTGCGCGACAGCGCGCCCGTGGAGGGCATGGACGGCGCGCGCTGCGCCACGCCGCTGATCCTCGCCGTCGATGCCAAGGACGAGCGCGCCTATCTGGAAGAGCGTTTCGGCCCGATCAGCTTCCTGATCGCGACCGAGGATGCGAACGATGCGATCCGGCGAGCGGCCAATTCGGCCCGCGACCGGGGTGCGATCACCGCGGCACTTTATGCCACCGACGAAGATATGATCGACCAGGCGGCGGATGCCTTTGCCGCGGCCGGCGTCGGCCTGTCGGTCAATCTCACGGGCGGCGTCTTCGTCAATCAGAATGCCGCCTTTTCCGACTACCACGTCACGGGCGCGAACCCGGCCGGCAATGCCTGTCTGTGCGACAGCGCCTTTGTCGCCAATCGCTTCCGCGTGGCAACCCTGCGCCGTCCGGTCGCGGCGTAGCGGTCTTCCCGCGTCTGGGGGGACGCGGGCAACGGGAGACCGGTTTTTTGAAAGCCTGAAAACAAGACGCCTGGCCGCAAGGCCAAACATGGCCTGAGAGCCAAATCTGGGAGGAAATCATGACCAAACTGAAGACATACCTCGGGGGCGCTGCCCTTCTGGCCGGTGCGGCGATGTTCGCAACCACCGCAATGGCTGCCGACACCATCAAGATCGGCGCGTCGCTCGCCGTCACGGGACCGGCATCGTTTCTGGGCGATCCGGAAGCCAAGACGCTGGAACTCTATGTCGACAGGATCAACCAGGACGGCGGCGTCAACGGCAAGCAGCTGGAGCTGATCGTCTATGACGACGGCGGCAACGCCAGCAAGGCGCGCACCTTCGCGACCCGCCTCGTGGAAGACGACGGCATCGTCGCCATGGTCGGCGGCTCCACCACCGGCGCCACGATGGCAATGGTTCCGGTGTTCGAGGATGCGGGCATTCCCTTCATCTCGCTCGCCGGCGCGGTGGTCATCATCGATCCGGTCAAGGAGTTCGTCTTCAAGACCCCGCACACCGACCGCATGGCCTGCGAGAAGGTCTTCACCGACATGAAGGCACGCGGCATCGCCAGGATCGGCATGATCTCCGGCACCGGCGGCTTCGGCAAGTCGATGCGCGGCCAGTGCCTCGACGTGGTCGGAAACTACGGCATCGAGATCGTCGCGGACGAGACCTACGGGCCGAAGGATTCCGACATGACGCCGCAGCTGACCAACATCAAGTCGGCGGAAGGGCTGCAGGCCGTGATCAACCCGGGCTTCGGTCAGGGTCCGGCCATCGTCACCCGCAATTACCGTCAGCTCGGCTTCGACGTGCCGCTCTACCAGAGCCACGGTGTCGCCTCCAAGTCGTTCATCGACCTCGCCGGCGATGCGGCGGAAGGCGTGCGCCTGCCGGCCTCCGCGCTGCTGGTTGCGGAAAAGCTGCCCGACAGCGACCCGCAGAAGTCCGTCGTCACCGGCTACAAGAGCGCCTATGAGGACGCGACCGGCCAGCCGGTGTCGACATTCGGCGGTCACGCCTATGACGGGCTGATGATCCTGGTCGAGGCGATGAAGCGCGCAGGCTCCGAAGATCCCGCCGCCGTCCGCGACGAGATCGAGAAGACGAGCGGATTCATGGGCACCGCCGGCGTCGTCAACATGTCGGCCGACGATCACCTCGGTCTCGACCTGACGGCCTTCCGCATGCTCGAAATCAGGGACGGCGACTGGGCCCTGGTCGAGTAAAGCCGGCACCCGCACTTCCCCGCCGCGCGCCACAGCGCGGCGGGCCTTCACCCGCATCGAGCCGGCGCATCCCGCGTACGGCCCCCTGACGTGGCGGCGGAGATCCATGCCCGAATTCCTGCAATTCAGTGTATCCGGCCTGACGGTCGGCGCGGTCTACGCGCTGGTCGCGCTCGGCTTCACCATCATCTACAACGCCTCCGACGTGGTGAATTTCGCGCAAGGCGAATTCGTCATGATCGGCGGCATGGCGACCGTGTTCCTGACCGCCGCCGGCATCCCGCTTCCCGTGGCAGCCCTGATCGCCATCGCCGCCGCCATGGCGGTCGGGCTGGCGCTGCACCGGTTTGCGATCGAGCCGGCGCGCGGCGCCTCGCCGGTCACCTTGATCATCATCACCATCGGCGCATCGATCTTTCTGCGCGGCCTCGCCCAGGTGGTCTTCGACAAGCAGTTCCACTCGCTGCCGTCGTTTTCCGGCGACACGCCGATCCGCTTCGGCGGCGCCGCGATCCTGCCGCAAAGCTTCTGGGTGCTGGCCGGGGCCGGCATCATCGTGCTGGCGCTCTGGGCCTTCTTCAACCGCACGCTTCTGGGCAAGGCGGTGCTCGCCACCGCAGCCAACCGCCTGGCGGCGAGGCTCGTCGGCATCAACACCTCCTTCGTCGTCGGCTTCTCCTTCGTGGTCTCCGCCGCCATCGGCGCGATCGCCGGCATTCTGGTCACGCCGATCACGCTGACGAGCTACGACATCGGCACATTGCTGGCGCTGAAGGGCTTCGCCGCCGCGATGCTGGGCGGCATGGGCAATCCGCTTGGCGCCATCGTCGGCGGGCTGACGGTCGGCCTGCTCGAGGCCTTTGGCGCGGGCTATCTCTCCTCCACCTACAAGGACGCCATCGCCTTCATCGTCATCTTGGGCGTACTCTTCGTCATGCCCGGCGGCCTGTTCGGTCGCGCCAGCGTGGAGCGCGTGTGACCATGCCCGCCCTCTTCTCCCACCGTCTCGCGGTGCCGCTCGCCATCGCCGTCCTCGTCGTGGCGCTCTCCTTCGCGCTGCCCTCGAACTTCTACCTGCGGGTCGCAGCACTCGTGTGGATCTCCGCGCTCGCGGTGATCGGGCTGAACCTCCTGATGGGCTATGCCGGCCAGGTCAGCCTCGGCCATGCCGGTTTCTTCGGCCTCGGCGCCTATGCGGTCGCCGTGCTTCCCGCGCAATTCGGACTGCATCCGCTCCTCGCCGCCCTTGCCGGCGCGGTGGTCTGCGGGCTGATCGCCTTTGCCGTCGGACGGCCGATCCTGAAACTCAAGGGCCATTATCTCGCCGTCGCGACGCTCGGCTTCGGCATTCTCATCGCCATGGCGATCTCCAACGAATCCTGGCTGACCGGCGGTCCCGACGGCATGCCGGTCAACCGCATGACGCTGTTCGGCTGGCGCGCGCGCGGCGCGGAGACCTGGTACTGGATCACCGGCGGGCTTCTCGTCGTCGGAGCATGGATCGCGGTCAACCTGGTGGCAAGCCCCACGGGCCGCGCGCTCAGGGCCTTGCACGATTCGGAAGTCGCCGCCCGCGTCGCCGGCATCGATGTCGCCCGCTACAAGGTCCGCGTCTTCGTCATTTCCGCCGTCTACGCCTCCGTCGCCGGATCGGCGCTGGCGCTGGTCAACGGCTTCGTCACCCCGGAAACGGCCAACTTCCTGCATTCCATCGAGCTGGTGACCATGGTGGTCGTCGGCGGAATGGGCTCGATCCTCGGATCGGTGGCGGGTGCTGCGATCCTCGTCGTGCTGCCGCAGCTCCTCACCACTTTCCACGAATACGAGCACATGCTGCTCGGCCTGATGATGATGGTGATCATG
The DNA here is from genome assembly GCF_900105595.1 of Stappia sp. ES.058. Lineage (GTDB taxonomy): Bacteria > Pseudomonadota > Alphaproteobacteria > Rhizobiales > Stappiaceae > Stappia. Next base: position 2,040,298 of record NZ_LT629784.1, read on the forward strand.
ATTGTGCTCAGAAGCGGCATTGTTCCAAGCCTCGCCGCGCTTTTCCAGCGGAGGCGCAAATGAGCATCCTTTCGGTCCAGGACATCGGCATCGCCTTCGGCGGCGTGCGCGCCGTCGACAATGTCTCCTTTTCCGCCGAGACGGGGCAGGTGTTTTCCATCATCGGCCCCAACGGCGCGGGCAAGACCACGCTGTTCAATCTGGTCTCCGGCGTCTACCAGCCCAAGACCGGCCAGGTGCGCCTCGACGGCGCGGAGGTCACCGCGCTGGAGCCGAACCGTCTCGCCGAGCGCGGGTTGTCGCGCACCTTCCAGAACCTGCAGGTGTTCTTTCGCATGACGGCGCGCGAGAACGTCATGGTCGGCCGTCACCTCAAGGAGAAACGCGGCCTGCTCGCCCATCTCCTCGCACTCCCCTCCACGCTTCGCCAGAACCGGGAAAGCGCGCAGATCGCGGACACCCTGCTGGCGCGCGTCGGACTGGCGGATTACGCCGACACGCCGGCCGCCTCCATGCCCTATGGCGCCTTGAAGCGTCTGGAAATCGCCCGCGCGCTCGCAGCCGACCCCAAGGTGCTCCTGCTCGACGAACCGGCCGCCGGCTGCAATGCGGTGGAAACGGAAGAGATCGAACGGCTGATCCGCTCCATCGCCGACGACGGCGTCGCGGTGGTGCTTGTGGAACACGACATGAAGCTCGTCATGCGCATTTCCGACAAGGTGCTGGTGCTCGACCAGGGCCGCGTGCTGGCGGAAGGCCCCGGCGCGGAGATCCGCTCCAACCCCAAGGTGATCGAGGCCTATCTGGGAACCCATGGAACGCGGGAGGCGAACCTTGCTCTCGACTGAAGCCCCCCTCCTGTCCGTCGCGGATCTCACCTCAGCCTACGGCCGCATCGAGGCGCTGCACGGCTTGTCGCTGCACGTCGGCGCGCGCGAGATCGTCGCGCTCGTCGGCGGAAACGGCGCGGGCAAGACCACCCTCCTGCGCGCGCTCTCCGGCGTCCAGCCGGTCACCGGCGGACGCGTGTCCTTCGAAGGCGCCGACATCACGCGGGCCAGCCCGCATGCGCGCGTGCGTGCCGGCATTGCTCAGGTTCCGGAGGGCCGGCAGATCTTCACGCCGCTCGCGATCGAGGACAACTTGCGCCTCGGCGCCTACCTGCGCAAGGACAAGGAGATCGTGGACGATCTGGAGCGGGTCTACGCTCTGTTCCCGGTCCTGAAGGAACGCCGGCGCAATCCGGCCGGCGGATTGTCGGGCGGACAGCAGCAGATGCTCGCCATCGGCCGCGCACTGATGAGCCGGCCGAAGCTCCTGCTTCTCGACGAACCGTCCATGGGGCTTGCGCCGGTGCTGGTCGATCAGGTGTTCGAGATCATCGCGCGGCTGCGCGACACCGACGACGTCACGATCTTCCTGGTGGAGCAGAACGCCTTTGCAGCGCTTTCCATCGCCGACCGGGGCTATGTCATCGAGACCGGCGAGATCGCGATGAGCGGCCCGGGCAAGGAGCTTCTCACCGACGACCGGGTGCGCGAGGCCTATCTCGGCGTGTGAGGCGCGACCCGCGCCGCGATCCGTTCACCGGGATCCGCATGCTCACGGTCCTGCCCGTCCGCCCCCGGATCATCGGAGAGACAGGCGCGTCCGCGCCCGTCTTCCTTGGCGCGGTAAAGCGCCTCGTCGGCGCTGCGAATGATCGACTTGGCCGTCTTCGCATCCTCCGGCCACCAGGCCACTCCGATGCTGGCACCCACGGCCGTGCGACCGCCCTCGATGGGAATTTCGGCGCAGATTCTTTCGACGATCCCGTCGCACAATAACCGCACGGCATCGCGCCCCAGCCCCTCGTGCAGCAGGACGATGAACTCGTCGCCGCCGACACGTGCCGCGATCCCCCGCCCCTTGACGGTGGCGAGGATCCGCGAAGCCACCGTACGCAGCACCGTGTCGCCAGCGCTGTGGCCGAAGGTGTCGTTCACCGCCTTGAAGCGGTCGAGATCGATGCACAGCACCGCGCAGCGGTCCTGCTCGCCCCGGCTCAGGATCTCTTCCAGCACCCGGTCGAAATAGAGCCGGTTGGGCAATCCGGTCAGGGCGTCGTGATGCGCCAGAAACCGGTTGCGCGCCTCGCTCTTCTGCATACGGCGCAGGGCGCGACCATAAAGGAGCGCCACCGCGCCAAGCGCCAGCATCGCCAAAGCGACCACACCGGCAAGCACCGGCAAAGCCTGGGCCCAGACAACCGTCGACGGCCGCCCGGGCGTCCAGATGGCGTAAAGCGCATTTGCGTCCTCTTCCCGGCTCATGCGCAGGGATCCTGCCCCGGCCGGCACTTCCCTCGCCGGCACCACGGCGACATCCTGAATGCCGAGCTTTTTTCCGGCCTCCGCGATCATGGCGGGCGTCAGCGGCTTCAGCGTCAGCAGCACATTGGGAAGGCCTTCCGGCAGCGTTTCCTCATCGTCGGGAACGATGGCCTGTGCGACGATCATGTTGACCTCGCCATCGATCAGCCGGAAATCGGAGACATAGATCGGTGTCTTCGAACGCACCGGATGCCCGAGAATGGTGTACCTCTCGCCATGCGGCAGCCGTTTGGCCATATAGGCGTCCCGGGCATCGGCGATCAGGTCGAAGGCAAGATCGACGTGTCTCTGCGCTTCCGTGACCGTGCGGATGTCGTCCTCGAACACCATCACGCGCGGCACGTCATCGGGTCCGATCACGATGGTCGTCTGGATGCCGAAATCGTCCCACAGCCAGTCGGCCATCTCCTCGCGGACGAACTCCCAGTCTATCCGGGAGATGAGCGCGCGCACCGCTTCGTCCCAATGGGAGATCTGCGACTGGTCGCGGGCGAGAATCTCGATCTGGCGGGATACCTCGTTGCGCACCAGGTTCCGCTCGTCACCGGCGCGCACCTCGTCGGCGATGCCGCCGGCGCGCGTCAGCACATGCGCGTTCGATACGGCAAAAGCGATCACCACCGCCGCGCAGATCAGATAGATCCCCACGGCGATGTTGCTCTCCCGCATTTTCATCCAGCGCGCCATCGAACATCCCTTTTCGTTGTTGGCCAGTACCATGGCGGACAGTGTTGAATCTTCAACTAAACGACATGGTTCCCGCGTCGTTAACGCGGGATGGCGGGAGACAGCAGCATGGCGCGCGGAAAACCCTTGTCCACCCCGGCGCGCCCTCGCCTTCGCTTTCGGAAACGATTGGTTTCCGGATCGGGTCCGGGACGACGACGGAGTGGGGCATAGTGCACTAGGCGACGCGAGGAGGATCAGTCGTCGTTATCGCTGTCGTCGTCGGGCGGATCGGCGTCCGGGTCGTCGTCTTCCGGCTCGCGTTCGAGAATGCGTTCGATCTGCTCGCGCAGCTTCTCGTAGCTCGGCAGAAGGTCTTCCAACTCACGAACACCCGGAAGCATGGTGCGCAGGACCGTGCGCGTGGCCCACCGGATCGGCTTGCGCACCAGACCGTCGAGCGCTTCCTTCTTGAGTTCGGCCTTGGCGATATCGACCGTCTCGCGCTGAATGTCGCGCAAGGTCCTGGTCGACGCCTTGGCGAGATTGCGGTCGACTTGCGCCTGATCGGCGGCGAGGTTCGCCTGGGTTTCCGGGTCGCTCTCCTCGGTCGTCGCTTCGGAAAGCTCGGCGAGCTTCTGACGGGCCTCCTCGGTGAGCGCGTCGGGCCGGGCCTCAAGCGTTTTGGTCATGCGGTCGAGCGCCGCGACCACCCGGTCCTGATTGCGGGCGGTGATTTCGTTTCGCAGCCGGTCGCGCTCGATTTTGGTGATCTCGGGGTAGCAGGCCTTCAACTCGGCCAGCGCCTCGACCGCCTCGTTCAGCGGATCGTCCAGTTCGGCGAGCCCGGTGCCGCCCTCGCGCATCAGCTCCGAAACGCGCGTAAGGAACCGGCGACTTGAATGAAGCAGCGCGCCGCCCTGCTTGCCGTCCGCGCTTTCCAGAAACGCGATGAGTTTGCGAAGAGGCCGCTCAAGCCGTTCCGGGAAATCGTGGTTGCGCTGCGCATCACATGCCTTTTCGTCTTCTTCCAGCGCCTCCCGCAGAAGCCCGATCAACCCGTCGTGCAGCGCGTCCCGCGTCGCCTCGGGAACCGAAAGCTCCGACGTGACATGGGCAACGTCCATGGCGGTCTCGCCTGGGACAAAATGCAGAACGCCGGGGCCCTGAACCAAGGCTTCGTCGGAAAGCGTACCGTTGTCGGTATCCGATTGGTCGGCTGCTTCCTCCGGTTCGCTCGCCGGGCTGCGCTTCGCCCGAAACTCGTCCCGGATGCGTACGAGTTCCGCGTTGACAGCCTTCGCACCCTTGTCCCAGAGCGCCTCCGGCAGATTGGCCCGCGCGATATCAAACTCCAGGTCCGCCGGTCGCCCGGCGAGACGGTCGTCGTACCAGTCCGTCCAGACCGACCAGTTGGGATCGAGGGCAAGAAGGCCCTTTCGCAGCTCTCTCCAATTGCCCGCAAGGTCTTCCGGAATGTTCCCCGGCCACAGCTGGCGCCGCGCCAGATCCAGCGCCGGCACGCCGGTCTCGATCGCCTCGCGATCCGACTTTAGAGCGGCGGCGGCGGCGTCGGCGGCGTCGGCGGCGAAGGCGGCGGCGGAGGCGTAGGCGGCGGCGTAGGCGGCGGCGTCGGCGGAGGCGTAGGCGTCGGCGGCGGCGGCGTCGGCGGCGGCGAAGGCGGCGGCGGAGGCGTAGGGGGCGGCGGCGTCGGCGGCGGCGCGGGCGGCGTCAGCGGCGGCGGCGCGATTCACTCTGGCGTGGTTCCTGTCATCAACAAACAACCACGCCAGAGTGGTAGCACGCAACAGCGGCAGAAAAAGGGTGTCGACGGTTTTCTCCGAGGCCGCCTTACCCCGTCCGACTATGGGAAGCACCCGCAAGGCCGCCCGCGACGCCAGCGCCACGGCAACCTCGGGCGGATGGCCCTTGAGCCACTGTTGAAATTCCTCGCGGTCGAAATCCTTGTCGGCCAATGCGCGCGCCTCGATTGAAAACGGGCCAAGTTTCGCGTGTTCGGATCGGTCGCGCAAGGGGGCTGTCGATGGAGGCCACTTCCCCCTCTCAGGCGTCACCCCGGCCGCCGAGCCGGGGTCCATTGGCACCCGTATCGGCGGCGGCTGTCCCCGCGCCTGCGGCAAACGCCGGCGCGCCCTCGCCGTCGCTTTCGGAAACGATTGGATCCCGGATCAGGTCCGGGATGACGGCGGAGGATGGGGCTGCGTCCGGGATGTTGACGCGGGGTGCTGAGCTCGCGTCCTTCCGCTCGTCATACCGGGCAAGGCGACGCCGCGACCCGGTATCGGGGAGCCAGGGCCCGTCCGTCATAGAGATCTGCAAGACTGTGCCTCTCCGATCCCGGCTCTCATTGCATTCGGCCGGGATGACGCCGGGGTCGGCTTCCGGGACGACGCTGTGGCCGGGTTGCGGTGCCGCCCCGCCCCTCACATCGCGTCGTAGTCGAGCACCACCGTCTTGCTGACGGGCCGCGACTGGCAGGTGAGGACGAAGCCGGCGTCGACTTCCCAGGGTTCCAGCGAATAGTTCACCGCCATGTCGACCTCGCCGCTCTCAACCTTGGCGCGGCAGGTGCAGCACATGCCGCCCTTGCAGGAGTAAGGCGCCTCGATGCCGGCGCGGATCGCGGCGTCGACGATGGTCTCGCCCGCGTTGACCGGCACGGACACGCGGGTGCCGTCGATGATCAGCTCGGCGCTCGCCGCATGATCGGTGGCAGCACCGTCATGGGCGGGCTTGGGCGCATGCGGCGCGGAGCCGTCGGCTGGCGTGAAGAACTCGCGGTGGATGCGCGCCTCGTCGAGGCCGAGCGCTGCAAGCGCGCCGCTCGCCGTCTCGATCATCTCGCCCGGACCGCAGAGGAAAATCCCGTCGGCGTCCTTGGCCGGCACGGCATGGGTCAGGAGCACCTGGAGCTTGTCGGCATCGAGGCGGCCCGACAGCATGTCGACATCCTGCGTCTCGCGCGACAGCACGTGGAAGACGCCGAGCCTGGTCGGGAACAGGTCCTTCAGGTTCTCGATCTCGTCCTTGAAGATGATGCTCTGCGCCGTGCGGTTGCCGTAGAAGAGATAGAACTCGCTCTCCGGCTCGCGGGTCAGCACCGTGCGGATCATCGCAAGCACCGGCGTGATGCCGGACCCGGCGGCAACGGCGATCAGCGTGCGCGGTCCACCGTCGTGCTGCGGCAGGACGAAGCGCCCCGAGGGCGTCATCACATCGATCTCGTCGCCGGGCGCGACGTTCTCGTTGGCAAAAGAGGAAAACGCGCCGCCGTCGATCTTCTTCACCGCGACGCGCAATTCGCCGTCGTCCTCGCCGGCGCAGATCGAATAGGAGCGGCGCACGTCCGCGCCGCCGATCATCGCGCGCAGCGTCAGATACTGCCCGGCGGCGAAGCGATAGGCCTCGCGCAGCTCCTCCGGCACCTCGAAGGAGATCGACACCGCCTCGGCGGTCTCGCGCCGGACATCCTTGACCTTCAACGCATGAAAACGCGGCGACATGCGGCTTCCTCCCTCAAAACCGGCGGGCCCGCGTATGGGGCGGCCGCGCCGGAGTGTTCTGTCAGATTTCGATCAGTGACACTTGAAATAGTCGAAGGGCTCGGAACACGCCGTGCAGCGCCACAGCGCCTTGCAGGCGGTCGAGCCGAACTCCGAGACCTTTTCGGTGGCAAGCGATCCGCAGCGCGGACAGGCGACCTCGTCGTCGCCGAAGAGCGCCCGGCGCGAGGCCTTTCCGGCCGGCGGCGCGATGCCGTAGGCGCGCAGCTTCTCGCGCGCCTCCTCGCTCAGCCAGTCGGTGGTCCAGGCCGGCGACAGCACGGTCTTGATGCGCACGGTCTTGAAGCCCGCCTCGAGGAGTGCTGTCTCGATGTCCATGGTGAAGACCGACATGGCCGGACAGCCGGTGTAGGTCGGCGTGATGTCGACCTCGACCGTGCCGTCCTCCATCAGCCGCACGTCGCGAAGCACGCCGAGATCGCCGATGGTCAGCACCGGCACTTCCGGATCGGGCACTTGCGCCGCGATCTCCCAGGCCCGCATGCGGGCGGCTGCGGCATCGACGGCGGCGGTCTGCGGGTCGGTGTTCATGGCCTACCACCGCATCCCGGGATAGGCGCGCTGCATGTATTGCATCTCGGAAAGCAGATGGCCGAAGCTCTCCGAATGCCGGCCGGACCGCCCGCCGGTCTGCATCCAGCCCTCCGGCGGCAGCGCCAGCGTCGCCTCGTCGCACACCCGGCGCAAGGTCGCGTGCCATTCGTCGCGGATGGTCTCGGGATCGACGGCAATGCCCTCGGCAACCAGCCGTTCCACCACGCCGTCGGCCTCGAAAAGCTCACCCGTATAGGGCCACAGCAGATCGATGGCGTCCTGCATGCGCGCCCGGCTTTCCGCCGTGCCGTCGCCCAGACGAATGGTCCATTCGCCGGAATGGCGCAGGTGGTAGGCCGCTTCCTTCTCCGCCTTGGCGGCAATCGCCGACAGCGTCTCGTCCTTCGAGCCGGTCAGCTTGCGCCAGAACGGCAGCATGAAGGCGGAGAAGAACAGCTGGCGCGCGATGGTCTGCGCGAAATCGCCGTTTTGCTGTTCCACCAGCAGGCAGTTGCCGAACTCGCGTTCCTTGCGCAGAAAGCAGAGCTGGTCCTCGTCGCGGCCCGCGCCCTCGACCTCGCCGGCGTAGGTATAGAGGTTGCGCGCCTGGCCGATGTGATCGAGCGCGACATTGGCAAGGCCGATGTCTTCCTCGAGCGTCGGCGCGTGGCCGCACCATTCGCCGAGCCGCTGGCCGAGAATGGCCGCGTCGTCGGCAAGGCGAAGCGTGTAGGTGAAAAGATCGCTGGTCATCGATGTGCGCTCCCGCCGCTCACATGTTTCCGACTTCTTCGGGGATCTCGTAGAAGGTCGGATGACGGTAGATCTTGGAGGCGGTCGGCTCGAACATCTCGTCCTTCTGCGCCGGATCGGAGGCGACGATCTCGGCGGACGGCACCACCCAGATCGACAGGCCCTCGCCGCGCCGCGTGTAGACGTCGCGCGCCGCCTGCAGCGCCATTTCCGCATCCGCTGCATGCACCGAGCCGCAATGGCGATGCGCCATGCCGGTGCGCGAACGGATGAAGACTTCCCAAAGCGGTGTGGTTTTCTCGGTCATGTTCGTCTCTCCCTCGGGCAAATCGTTCGGCGGCTCACTCGGCCGCGTGACGGGCGGCCTCGCGGCGGTCGGCGCGTTTTTGCGAAAAGGCAAGGGCTGCCTCGCGCACCCAGGCGCCGTCTTCATGCGCCTTGTTGCGCGCGGCGAGCCTTTCGCGGTTGCACGGCCCGTCGCCGGCGACGACGCGCATGAACTCGTCCCAGTCGATCGCGCCGAATTCCCAGTGGCCGCTCTCCTCGTTGAAGGCGAGCTTTTCGTCTGGAATGGTCAGGCCGAGGTAATGCGCCTGCGGCACCGTCGCGTCGACGAACTTCTGGCGCAGCTCGTCGTTGGTGAAGCGCTTGATCTTCCAGGCCATCGATTGCGCGGAATGCTTGCTGTTGGTGTCCGACGGCCCGAACATCATCAGCGACGGCCACCACCAGCGGTTCAGCGCGTCCTGCACCATCTCCTTCTGCTCCTCGGAAGAGCGCACCATCTCCAGCAGCAGCTCGTAGCCCTGGCGCTGGTGGAAGCTCTCTTCCTTGCAGACGCGGATCATCGCGCGCGAATAGGGTCCGAAGGAACAGCGGCACAGCGGGATCTGGTTCATGATCGCGGCACCGTCGACCAGCCAGCCGATGGCGCCGATGTCGGCCCAGGTCAGCGTCGGATAGTTGAAGATCGAGGAATATTTCGCCTTGCCGGAGAGAAGCTGCTCGGTCAGTTCCTCGCGCGACACGCCCAGCGTCTCGGCGGCGGAATAGAGATAGAGACCGTGGCCGCCCTCGTCCTGCACCTTGGCAAGGAGCGCTGCCTTGCGCTTCAGGGTCGGCGCGCGGGAAATCCAGTTGCCCTCCGGCAGCATGCCGACGATCTCGGAATGGGCGTGCTGCGAGATCTGGCGCACCAAGGTCTTGCGGTAGCCCTCCGGCATCCAGTCGTTCGGCTCGATCTTCTCTTCCGCATCGACGCGCGCCTGGAACGCCGCGACGCGATCCGCGTCCTCGACGGCTCCTGTCTCGGTGTCCCGCGCATTGAGTGCCTGGGTATACATGGTGAAACCTCCTCGAACCGTCCGCCGTCCGTTTCCGGAAAAAGACACGCGGATCCGTCCCGTTCCGCGCCAGCGTGAGACGACTATACGTGACGAATATTTTGGGTTTCAAGCAGTTTTTGTCACACGTTGTGACGCACTGCGGCAAGTCTCTGAAAACGCGAAACTAAGAGGAAAACCGCGCGCTGTCCTCTGGGGCCTGCGCGGGCAGCGGGCCGGCAGTCGAGCGGGCGTTTTGCACGATCCAGCGCTCCGCGCCGGGACGAAGCGCGGCATAGATCCGGGCGGTGAGTGCGTTTGCCTCACGCCCCGGCCAGTCCGCAGGCAGCAGCTCGGCCGCCAGCATCGGATCGCGCAAGATCAGCCGGCGATAATCGTGAATGAGCAGCGTGCGGGCGACCATCGCGCCGGCATCGGATGGAGCGCCGCCCTTTGCAAGAGCCGTATCGAGCGGCGCGAAGGCGGCGATGAAGCGGCGATAGCGCTCCGAAAGCGGCGGCAGGTCGAAGGCGCGCGCGGCGAGATCCGCCGCCGATCCGCCGATCACCTCGGCGGCGAGATGGATACAGCGCTCCGCGCCCGCCCCCTCGAGCGGCGGGCTGGCGGAGGTGCCGACCAGAACCGACGCGCCCAGCGCGCCGTAACCGGACTTCAGCGCGCCGTCGCGCAGGGAACCGCGCTCCTCGCTTTCGGGAAGCACCACGACCCGCAAGGCCGCCGCCGCCTCGCGATGGTCGCTCAGCCGGTACACCCGCGCCAGCGCCGGCACGAAGACCCGGTGTCCCTCGGCGGACAGCCGGTAGTAGCTGAGCCGGCCGACCTTCATCCGGTCGACCCAGCCGTCCCGCGCAAGCCGGGAGAGCGCGGCCCGCACGGCCGCCGCATCGATCCGCATTTCGGCCAGAAGATCGGACAGCGTCCCGGCCCAGACCTCACCGCCGCGCGGCGCCACAATGTCGCCGAAGATCGTGACGATCAGCGACCAGACGCGCAAAGGCTGCGTCGCCTGCAGCCGCTCGACAAGCGCCGCGACACAGGCGTCGGGAGAAGAGTGCTTATCCATCGACAGCTGACTTCATTTCTGGAACCAGGGTGATGATGTCAAACTGCTTTACCCCCTGAAAACACGAAGCGGCTCTGCTTACCCGCAGCGTCATACCGGGCAAGGCGCAAGCCGCGACCCGGTATCGGAGAGCCCGGACCTTCCCTGATCGAGCCCGAGAGGCCGTGCCTCCCCGATCCCGGATCTGCGCGAACGCTCCGTCCGGGATGACGCAAATCACAAGACCTGGAGGCAAAACAGGGGGCGCCAGAGGCGCCCCCTGTCAGCTTAACTCGGGCGGACTTCCGGAAAGCGCTTTCCGGAAAGCACTTCACTGACGCGCCCTTGATTGACGTTCAAATGAGCCGCGATTTCATGCTGCATGAGATCGGTATCCCGACCCATAGCCTTGATTTCAGCGGCCATTTCCGGTGTTAAAGGAGGACTTCTTCTGCGCGACATCAGCGCCCCCTCCCTGCACCGTTTTTCGAACGATCGACCAAGATGTAGCTTTCGCCAGACTTGGTCGTGGGAGGCAAGGGCTCGCCCTTCACCACCGTACGTTCTACGCCCTTGCGTCCGCCGCGAGGGCCAACACGCTCATATTGCCCGGAGGCAGGGGCCTTCTGGCCCGGTTTCAGCCTGGTAATAGGCTTCACTCCTAGCGCCCTATTGCGTTGGAGGCCGACGAAGTGATAGATGACCAATGCCAACTGGTATCTAGCTTCAAATTTCGATTGCCTGCTCGCGGGCGCCGACGACGCTAGACAAACGAAAAGGGCCTGCAGGAAAAACCTGCAGGCCCTTTTTAGATAGAATTTACTTTTCGATCAAGCGCGAAACGCACTTATCCCCATTAAATCCACGTATCATAATACACCATGGGGCGCATATGCCCGTCAAGCGAAATTTGCGCAAACGCATATTTTTTTGCTCAGCCGGCGTGATGGGCATGCCAGTGCCAGGCGATGTCGATGCGCCGCGCGACCCAGGCGTCCTCGTGGGCAGCGACATAGTCGAGGAAGCGCGCAAGGGCTGCCGCGCGGCCCGGACGTCCGGCGAGCCGGCAGTGCAGCCCGACCGACATCATCTTCGGCGCGCCCGCCTCGCCTTCCGCATAGAGCGTGTCGAACGTGTCCTTGAGATAGGCGAAGAACTGGTCGCCGGAGTTGAAGCCCTGCGGGGTTGCAAAGCGCATGTCGTTGGCGTCGAGCGTATAGGGAATGACCAGATGCGGCCCCGACGGCCCTTCCACCCAATAGGGCAGGTCGTCTGCGTAACTGTCGGAATCGTAGAGGAACCCGCCCTCCTCCATCACAAGGTCGCGGGTGTGTTCCGACGAGCGCCCCGTGTACCAGCCGAGCGGACGCGAACCGGTCACCTCCTCGTGGATGCGGATCGCCTCGTCCATGTGGCGGCGTTCGTCGTCGCGCGAGAAGTCCTTGTACTCGATCCACTTGAGGCCGTGCGAGGCGATTTCCCAGCCGGCCTCGTTCATCGCCTCGACCGCCTGCGGATTGCGCTGGAGCGCGGTGGCGACGCCATAGACGGTGAGCGGCATGGCACGGCTCGTGAACATCCGCCACAGCCGCCAGAAGCCGGCGCGCGCGCCGTATTCGTAGATCGATTCCATGTTCATGTGGCGCTGGCGCGTCCAGGCCGCCGCGCCGACGATCTCCGACAGGAAGGCCTCGGAGTGCGTGTCGCCATGCAGGATGCAGTTCTCGCCGCCCTCTTCGTAGTTGAGGACGAACTGAACCGCGACCTTGGCGCCATTCGGCCATTGCGGGTCGGGCGTCTCGCGTCCGTAGCCGATCAGGTCGCGCGGATAGGTGTCGCTCATGGAGATGGGTCCCGTGTTCGCCGCTGGCAGGTGCCGTCACGTATCGCAGCGAAGAAACCCAAAACGCGGGCGCGATGCAAGAGATTCCACCCGCTCGACCCGCCGGAAGGCTATGACCGCACGCGCACCGGCGCGGGCCGGAGCGCCGGCCGAAGCCCGGACATGGCCGCAAGTCCCTCGTCGAGACGCTGGCCCTTGCCGCCCTTTCCGCCGCGGTCGTTGCGCTCCGCGGACGGCAGCGCCATCACGGCCGCGCCCATCGCCGCCGAACACAGCGTGATCATCAGCCCGAACAGCAGGACGACGACCGGCAGCACCGGATTGTCGGAATTGAGAATGAGGCTGCGCAGGTTCGCCGTGTCGAAAAACATCAGTCCGCCAAGCACCATCACGGAAACGAAGGCGCCGATCAGCCAGTTGATCGCAAGCAACCGGAAAAACGGAGACGCCCAGAGCGAGCGCAGGGAATCGGGCTCGCGAAAGGTCGTATCGTCCGCCGCGCCGTCGCGGCCGGTCCTGTCGTCTGCCATCGGATGCCTCCAAAGCTCGTTGCGCAATCGAACGACCGATCATGTGCGCAGCCGGGCCGCCATGTCGACGCGGCCCTTTGGCGCAGCCCCGTTTCCGCGCCGCCCGCACGATCACACTCCTCCTCTATCCTGTGGTCTTCGCCGGCAACTTCAAGGACACGCGGGAAAAATGACGCCGGGTCTTGCACCCTTTCCTCAAGCCTATATATACAGCGAGGATATATCGAGCCGATATATAACGGATTGTGAATATTGCGGCTCGTTCCCGAAGGTGCCGGCAGAACAGGCGCATGGCCTTCGACCCTTCAGGGACGGCAACCTGCCAGCGACGGCAACCGGAAAGGACGACCCTCATGAGCGTACGGACCCTGTGTCTCGCGATTCTCAATTTCGGGGACGCCACCGGCTACGAGATCCGCAAGCTGTCCACCGAAGGCCGCTACAGCTATTTCGTCGACGCGAGTTTCGGCTCGATCTACCCCGCCCTCGCCCGCCTGGAGTCCGACGGCCTCGTGACCGTGCGCGAGGAAGCGCAAAGCGGCAAGCCGTCGCGAAAGATCTATTCCATCACCGAGGCCGGCCGCGAAGCTTTCGTGGAAGCACTGAGCGAGACACCCGCGCCCGACACCTTCCGCTCGCCGTTTCTTCTCGTTGCCATGTGCGCGGATCTCGTCGACACGCAGACCATCCGCGCGGCCATCGATCACCGGCTGCAAAACCTGCATGAAGAATTCGCCAAGCTCGACGGCATTGCCGAGGAATGCAGCCACGCACCGACCAAATTCATTCTCGATTACGGCCGCCATTGCATGCGTCAGGACATTGCCTTCCTGACGGAAAACCGCGCCCGCATCGAGACCCTCGAACCACACACGGCAGCAGACCTCCCCGCTGCGGCCGAATAGAAATCGACCCGGAGACCTCAGGTCATGACGATCCGCTTTTCCCACATTCTCGCAGTCGCGATCACCGCCGGCGTCGCCGGCTGGATGTGGACCGGCACCTATATCGAAGGCGGGCGCGCCGATGCCGCCAACGCCACGCCGCCGCCGGCCGAGCGCAGCAGCGAGCAGGATGCGACGCCGTTTCGCGTCGCCGTGCGCGACATCGCCGCTGAAGAGCGCAGTTCGGTGATGGTGATCCGGGGTCGCACCGAAGCCGAAGCGGCCGTGGCTGTGCGCGCGGAAACCACCGGCCGCGTCGCGGAGCGCAAGGTTGGCGAAGGCCACCGGGTCGAGCGCGGCGACGTGTTGTGCGTTCTCGACAAGGGCGCGCGGCAGGCCAAGGTGCTGGAAGCCGAGGCACTGCTGGCCCAAGCGAAGCTCGACCATTCGGCCGCGACGCAATTGCAGACCAAGGGTTTTGCTGCCCAGACCCGGGTCGCGGCGCAGAAGGCGGCAATGGACGCCGCAGCCGCCAGGCTCGAGGAACAGCAGCTTGAACTGTCGCGCACCGTCATCACCGCCCCGATCGGCGGCGTGGTGGAAAGCCCGATGGTCGAGGTCGGCACGATCCTGGCCACCGGCCAGGTCTGCGCCACACTGATCGACGCGGACCCGATCCTTGCCATCGGCCAGGTGTCGGAACGCGACGTCGGCAAGCTGTCGATCGGCCAGGCGGCCGAGGTGGAACTTGTGACGGGGGAGACCGTCAAGGGCGCCATCCGCTACATCGCGCCGGCGTCCGACGATGCCACCCGCACCTTCCGGGTCGAGATCGAGATCGCCAATCCCGACGGCGCGGTTCGCGACGGCATCACCGCAACGGCGCGGGTGCCGCTCGCGTTGCAGAAGGCGCACCGGCTGAGCTCCGGCATTCTCACGCTGAACGACGCCGGCACGGTCGGCGTGCGGGCCGTCGCCGACGACGACACGGTCGTCTTCCATCCGGTCACGATCCTGGGCGGCGACACGGACGGCATCTGGGTGTCCGGACTTCCCGAGACGCTGTCGGTGATCACTGCCGGCCAGGACTATGTAACAGAGGGCCAGACCGTCGAACCGGTGCGGCAGATGGCGGAGGCGCCGAAATGATCGACATGCTTGAAAGCGTCCTGCGTCGCCCGCGCACCGTCATCACCCTCATGCTGGTGATGGTCACGGCCGGCATCCTCGCCTATATCGCCGTCCCGAAAGAAGCCGATCCGGACATCGACATCCCGGTGTTCTATGTCTCGGTCACCCAGCAGGGCATCTCGCCCGAAGACGCCGAGCGACTTCTGGCGCGGCCGATGGAAACCGCGTTGCGCGGTCTCGACGGCCTCAAGGAGATCACCACGATCTCCGCCGAAAGCCATCTCGGCGTCGTGCTCGAGTTCGACATTTCCTTCGACAAGGACAAGGCGCTCGCCGATGTCCGCGACAAGGTCGACCAGGCCAAGGCGAAGCTCCCCGAGGAGGCCGAGGAACCGACGATCAACGAGACGAATTTCGCGCTGCAACCGACCATCTATGTAGCGCTGTCGGGCGCGGTGCCCGAACGCACGCTCTATCAGCACGCCCGGCGCTTGAAGGACGAGATCGAGGCCGTCCCGACCGTGCTGGAGGCGGAGCTGTCCGGCCACCGCGAGGAAATGCTCGAGGTCGTGATCGATTCCATGAAGCTGGAATCCTACCGCGTCACCCAGCAGGACCTGCTGACCTCGCTGTCGCAGAACAACCAGTTGGTGCCCGCCGGCTTCCTCGACAACGGCCAGGGCCGCTTCAACGTCAAGGTGCCCGGTCTCGTCGAGAACGCCGAGGACGTCTATTCGCTGCCGGTCAAGCAGTCGGGAGAAGGCGTCGTCACGCTCGGCGACATCGGCGAGATCCGCCGCACCTTCAAGGATCCGACGAGCTTCACCCGCGTCAACGGCCAGCCCGCGATCACCATCAACGTGGTGAAGCGCAAGGGCACCAACATCATCGAGAACAACGCCGCCGTGCGCGACGTCGTCGACAGCGCGACCGGCGACTGGCCGGATGCGATCCGGGTCGACTACCTGCTCGACAAGTCGGAAAACATTTTCGACATCCTGGGCTCGCTGCAGTCCTCGATCATGACGGCGATCTTCCTGGTGATGATCCTGGTGATCTGGGCGCTCGGACCGAAATCGGCGCTTCTGGTCGGCATCTCGATCCCGACCTCCTTCATGATCGGCTTTTTGATCCTGTCCACCATCGGCATGACCGTGAACACCATGGTGATGTTCGGCCTGGTGCTGACCGTCGGCATGCTGGTCGACGGCGCCATCGTCATGGTGGAATACGCCGACCGAAAGATCGCGGAAGGCATGCCGGCGCAGGAGGCCTATATCCGCGCCTCGCGGCTGATGTTCTGGCCGATCGTCTCCTCCACCGCGACGACGCTCGCCGCCTTCCTGCCGATGCTGCTGTGGCCGGGCGTCGCGGGTGAATTCATGAGCTACCTGCCGATCATGGTGGTGATCGTGCTGTCCGCCTCGCTGCTCACCGCGCTCGTGTTCCTGCCGGTGACCGGCGTGGTGCTGTCGGGCGTGATTTCCTGGTCGGGCCGCCACGCCGCCGCCATTCTGGCCGGCATGGTCGGTCTTGCCGTTGCCTTCGCCGTCGCCATGGCCGGCGGAGTGTTGCCCTTCGCCCTGCCCCAGGCAGCGTTGATCCCGCTCGGCGTTGTTGCGGGCCTTGGCCTTGGCGCCCTCTCCTACCGTGTGTTCAAGCCGGTGGTGGAGCGCTCGCGCGCCAGGGCGCAGAAACTGGCGGACAGGGAACAGGCCGCGGCCCGGCAACTGTCGGCCGACGCGCATTTCGACCCCAAGAAAGTCGCGGGCGCGACCGGCGCCTATGTACGGTTCCTCAGCTTTGCCGCCGGCACCGCGCTCGGCAACGTGGTGACGCTCGCAGCCGTCGTGCTGATCGCCGGCGGGATCACGCTCTACTTCCAGCAGAACATGCAGGGCGTCGAGTTCTTCGTCGACGAAGAGCCGGAGGCCGCCGTGATCCTGGTTTCCGGTCGCGGCAACTTCTCGGTGCGCGAGGCGCTCGATCTCGTCGACGACGTCGAGGCGGTGGTCCTCACCGTTCCCGGCATCGACAACGTGGTGATGAACGCGACCGCCGGTGGCGGTGGAGGCGGCGGCGACGGGCTCGGCGGCGTCCAGGACAAGCCCGCAGACGTGATCGGCGAGTTGAACATCGAGCTTGCCGACTTCTGCTGCCGGCGCAAGGCGGAGGACATTTTCGCAGAGATCCGTACACGCACCGCGTCGCTTCCCGGCATCCGGGTCGAGGTTCGCAAGATCGAGGGCGGCCCGCCGACGGGCAAGGACGTCAACCTGCAGATCACCTCGACGAGCTACGACGATCTGGTGACGGCGATCGGCCGGGTGCGCGACCAGGTCGACACGATGGACGGCCTGCAGGACCGCGAGGACAGCCGGCCGCTTCCCGGCATCGAGTGGCAGATCACCATCGACCGCGAGCAGGCCGGCCGCTTCCAGGCGGGCATCGGCTCGGTCGGCGCGATGGTGCAGCTCGTCACCAACGGCGTGCTGATCGGCAACTACCGGCCGGACGATTCCGAGGACGAGGTCGACATCCGCGTCCGGCTGCCGGAATCCGAGCGCACGCTCGACCGCTTCGACAGCCTGCGACTGCAGACCGAGCTCGGACTGGTGCCGCTGTCGAACTTCATCGACCGCCAGCCGCAGCAGAAGGTGACCTCGATCACCCGCCGCGACGGGCTCTACGCGATGGACGTGAAGGCCAATGTCGCCCCGGACGCGACGATCACAACCGACGACGGCGTGACCCGCCCGGCGACCGCCGACGACAAGGTCGGCGAGCTTCAGGCCTGGCTCGACGGCCAGACCTTTGCCGACAACGTGTTCCTCAAGTTCCGCGGCGCGGACGAGGACCAGAAGGAGTCGGGCGAATTCCTGCAAAAGGCGATGATCGGCTCGCTGTTCCTGATGTTCATCATCCTGGTGACGCAGTTCAACAGCTTCTACCAGACGATCCTGACGCTCTCGACGGTGATCATGTCGGTCTTCGGCGTGCTGCTCGGCATGGCGCTGATGGGACAGAAGTTCTCCATCATCATGACCGGGACGGGCGTCGTCGCGCTGGCCGGCATCGTCGTCAACAACGCCATCGTTCTGATCGACACCTACAATCGTTTCAGAGAAGACGGCATCGAGCCGATAGAAGCGATCCTGAAGACCTCGGCGCAGCGCATCCGACCGGTGCTGCTGACCACGACCACGACCATCGCCGGCCTCATCCCGATGATGACGATGGTCAACTTCGACTTCTTCAACCGTGTCATCGAGGTCGGCTCGGTCACCGCCGTGTGGTGGGTGCAGCTGTCGACGGCGATCATCTTCGGCCTGGGGTTCTCCACGATCCTGACGCTGATCATGATCCCGACGATGCTGGCGATCCCGACGGTGTGGATGCGTCTCTTCACCCGGCGCGGCGCGAACGCGCAGGACGCCGGGCCGGTCGCCGCCGAGGCGGTTGCAACAGGAACGCCGCAGCCCGCGCCGACACCGGCGGACGCGGCCTTCGGAACACGGGTCGGCACGGCCCCCGCTCCGGCCAATGTCACGCCGATCGGCAAGACGGCAGCGGTGAAAGAAAACCCGCCGACGTCCGGCGACCGGAACGACCTGCCGCAGGCGGCCGAATAGCGACGCTCGACGCCATCACGAGAAAGCCGGCGGGATCGTTTCCCGCCGGCTTTTTTGTGTTTCCAGGTTTTTGCGGATCTCAAGCGATCAGACGCGCGGGCGCGGCAGACCGAAAAGCTTCGCGTGCTCGCCTGCACTCACCCCGGGCGGCACCAGATACAGCTCCGCCAGGAGCTCGCCCTGGTCCGGCCCGGTGTCCGTCAAAAAGGAACAGATACTCCACTGACCATGGATGCTGATGGCGTGCTGCCGGTTCAATCTCCGCTCACGCCGTGATGTAGCGCACGCCCTGTTCCGCCAGCAGACCGTCGAAGAAGGCAAGAAGCTCGGGATCGATCACCTGCGCGCGCGGATAGCGGGGGGCTGCGCGGTCTGCGAGCAAGGGCGCGTCCCAACCGTCCGTCGTGGCGATGAAGCCGCGCACGCCAGCCTCGCCCCAGGCGGCGTGAAACCCGGCCATCACGCAGTCGACATAGCTTTGCAGGATCGGGTGGTCGTCGTCGCCCGCATGGCGAATCGGGGTGTCGGCCTCGTAGAGGAACGCCCCCTCGGGGGCAGGCCTTCCCTGCGCATCGCAGCGAAACGCATCGGCAATTCCGTCCGTGACGCGCTGATACCGTTTCTCGCGCTCATCAAGCACGGCAAGCCGCGCCGCCGGTTCGCTCACCATGACGCCCTGAATGGCGCTTTGCGGCGCGCGCTTGACGGTCAACGTGCACACGCCCGGCCGCTGCGACGACGCGCCCTCGGTGCGCCACCAGGCGCGCCATTCGCGCCGCCAGCCGGACAGCGTTCCGGCAATCGCTGCCGCCTCGTCGCCGAGCGTGCGGGTGTTGACCAGCGATCCGTAGCCGAAATAGGTAATCTCCATTGATGATCTCACCCTTCTTCGTTCCGCTCACCCCTTTATACCTAAAGGATCCTGACAATCATGACCAGCGTTCTGCCCGAACCGAGCCCCTGGAGCGATGCGGACACGGCCGCTCTCAGGGCCGGGACCCCGGCCTGCGAAACGCGCATTCACTTCAACAACGCCGGCGCCGGACTGATGCCGACACGCGTGATCGACGCCGTGCAGAACCATCTCGACCTGGAGGCGACCATCGGCGGCTACGAGGCGGCGGAGCGAACGCAAGCGAATGTGGCGGATTTCTATCCTGCGATCGCGGCCCTCCTTGGCGCGCACCCGAATGAAATTGCCTATGTCGAGAACGCCACCCGGGCCTGGGACATGGCGTTTTACGCGATCCCGTTCCAGCCCGGTGACCGGGTGATCACGGGACGCGCGGAGTATGTGTCCAACTACGTCGCGCTGCTTCAGATGAAGGCGCGCGCCGGCATCGAGATCGACCTGATCGACGACGATGCCGGCGGGCAGATCGATCTCGACGCGCTGGAAGCGGCGATCACCCCGCGCACCCGATTGATCGCGCTGACCCATGTTCCGACCTTCGGCGGGCTGGTCAATCCGGCGGAAGCGGTCGGCGCGATCGCCCGCCGGCACGGCCTTCTCTATCTGCTCGACGCGTGCCAGTCGGCCGGCCAGATCGACCTCGATGTGTCGCGCATCGGCTGTCACATGCTGTCGGGCACAGGCCGAAAATACCTGCGCGGGCCGCGCGGCACGGGATTTCTTTATGTGTCGGACGCGGTCGCCGACACGCTGGAGCCGCCCTTCGTCGATCTGGAATCGAGCGACTGGCTCGACGCCGACCGCTACCGGCTGGTCGCAGGCGCCAGACGCTTCGAGAACTGGGAGCGTTATGTCGCCGGCCAGATCGGCCTTGCGAAAGCGGCGCGGCTTGCCTGCGAGATCGGTACCGCCCGGCTTGAGCACCGCATCGCGGAGCTTGGCGCAAGCTTGCGCGACGGCCTGTCGCGTCTGCCCGGCATCACGGTGCATGACAAAGGTTCGAAACGCTGCGGCATCGTCACCTTCCTGGTCGAGGATGAAACACCCGCCGCCACCAAGGCGCGGCTCGCAGAGGCGGGGATCAACGTGTCCGTGTCGGGTGCGGGGTCGGCGCGCATCGACCTGCCGGCGCGCGGGCTCGACGCGCTGGTGCGCGCCTCCGTCCATGCCTACAATACGGTATCCGAGATCGACACGATGCTCAGGCACCTGCGCGACGGCTGACGGGCGCGCGCCGTCCGCTAGTGGTCGGGCCGCGCCCGCCGCCGCAAGCGACCCGAAGCGGCCAGCCCGTCGGCGATATTGCGCCCGATCAGGAAGAGGTTGAGCGCACCGGCGACAAGCTCAACGGCCTGGACCGCGTAGAAGGCCGTGTCGAATTCGCCCGCGCGCGCCTTCATCGCCAGAAACACCGCGGACGGCACCAGGATCAGGATCCCGTTGGCCGCGATCAGCGGCATGCGCCGGCGTTTGGCGTCGAGCAGCGCGCCTTTGCGCCCCTTGCCGAGCGAGAACCCGCTCGCCCCCGTGATCGCGAGTGCGGGTACCAGCACGACCATCGCATAGAGGATCGCCTGCTTCACCGCCGCAATCGCCTGCGCCGATCCGAACAGCTCGGAGACGGCCGTCGATACCCAGAAGGTCGCGATCATCGCGAAGGCGAGCAGGCCGGCCGTGCGATGCGCGATCCTCGCAGGCGAAGAGGATTGTGCACGCCCGTCCTGGGGGGCCGATGCAGGCGTCGAGGCGGTGCGGGTCATGAACGGTCTCCTTCGCAACGCGCCGAAAGCCGGCGCAAGACGGTCAGACAGGCGGCAAGCGCCTCCGCGCCGAGGCCCTCGGCCAGCTCCTCCGCCCAGGCGATCTGGCGGCGGTCGGCTTCCGCATAGGCCGCCTCCCCCGCCGGGGTCAGCACCACGAGCCGCGCCCGCTTGTGATCGGGATTGTCCTCAAGCGCGACAAGTCCGGCGCCGACCAGATCGTTGACGACGCGCTGCACCGCCTGACGCGACAGTCCCATGCGCCGGGCGATCTGCGCCACCGACAGCGGCCGGCCTTCCAGCGCGACGGCGCCGAGCACCTGCCAGCGCGCGCTGGTCAGCCCGAGATCGCCAACCAGCGCGTCCCCCGCCGAAAGCAATGCCCCGTTGAGACGGAAGGTTTCCAGAATCACCTGCGTCACAAGCCCGCTTTCGGGCGAATGCGCGGGCATGGCGTCTCGGGCCTTTGCGCCGTCGTCCGCGCGCCCCTTGTCCACTGTGCTGCTCATGCAACAAGCTTACAATTTGACAATATGCTGTCAATAGGCAGATATCCGGATCGGCTGAAGACAGTCCGCCCCGGACCGGGAAAGACGACCCTCGCCACTTGAATCAAAACTTCACCTGAAAAAACAAACGCCTGGAGCAAGGTCCGGATTCAAATCCTTCAGACCCCGCGCCAGGCGCTCTCAGCATTCAAACCCGGCAGCCCGCCGTCGGATGGATTCAGGCCGTGACGCGCTCGGTCGGCTCGCGCATGGTGACAAGCTCTTCGGCGGCGGTGGGATGCACCGCCATGGTCGCATCGAAATCCGCCTTGGTTGCGCCCATGCGCATCGCAACGCCGAGCACCTGCGCCAGTTCGCCGGCATCGTGGCCGAGGATGTGAACGCCGAGCACCTTGTCGCTCGCCGGATCGACGAGAAGCTTCATCAGCATCTTCTCGTCGCGCCCGGACAGCGTGTGCTTCATCGGACGGAAATGCGCGCGGTAGACATCAACGGTGCCGTGCTTGGCCACGGCTTCCGCCTGCGTCATGCCGACGGTGCCGATTTCGGGCTGCGAGAACACCGCCGTGGGGATCATCGTGTGATCGGCAGACCATGTCTTGCCGCCGAATACGGTGTCGGCGAAGGCATGGCCCTCTCGGATCGCCACCGGCGTCAAATTGACCCGATCCGTGACGTCGCCCACCGCATAGACCGACGGCACATTGGTCCGCGACTGGTCGTCGACCGCGATGGCGCCCGATGCCGAGGTCACCACACCGGCGGCCTCCAGCCCGAGGCCGGCGGTGTTCGGACGACGCCCGATGGCGAACATGATGCGGTCGGCCTCGATGGCCTCGCCGAGCTTGGTATGGCCGACGAAATCATTGTCCCCGCGCTTCTCGATCGAGGTGAAGACATCGCCGCAAAGGACTCTGATGCCTTTCTTTTCCATCTCCTCGTGCAACACCTTGCGCAGATCGTCGTCGAAGCCGCGCAGGATCTCCTCGCCCCGGTAAATCAGAGTGGTATCCGCGCCCAGTCCGGCGAAGATGCCGGCGAATTCCACGGCGATATAGCCGCCGCCGGCGACCACAACCCGCTTGGGGAAGTCGGCAAGATGAAACGCCTCGTTGGAGGTGATGACATGTTCGCCGCCCGGCAGGTCCGCATCGACATTGGGCGTCGCGCCGGTGGCGATCAGGATCGTCTTGGCCCGCACCCGCCGGTCGACGGACATGATATGTACGGTATGCTCATCCTCAAGCACCGCGCGGCTGTCGAACATCTCGACGCCGGAGCGCTCCAGATTGCGCCGATAGACGTTTTCAAGACGCGCGATCTCGCGGTCCTTGGCATCGATCAGCCGCTCCCAGTTGAAGCTGCTTGCTCCCACGTCCCAGCCGAAACCTGCCGCGTCCTCGAACTCCTCGGAGAATTTGGAGGCCTGGACGAACAGCTTCTTGGGCACGCAGCCCCGGATCACGCAGGTACCTCCATAGCGGAACTCTTCCGCGATCCCGACCCTTGCCCCGTGGCCGGCGGCAATCCGCGCCGCGCGCACGCCACCCGACCCGCCGCCGATAACAAACAGGTCAAACTCGAACTCGTTCATGCCATGCCTCGCTGTGTGCCTGCCGAAGCGCGGGGGCAACACGCAGGCGTGCCGGCAGCTCCCGCGCCCTTGCGCTGTGGGGGAAAGCCGGGACGTTATTCCGTCTTCGGCTCAGCCGCCTGGCGCTTGTTCAGCTCCTCGCGCACCAGCGTGACCATCTCGGTGGAAATGGCATCGCCCCACTGTTTCGCGGCACCGATCGACAGGGCGCGCAGCTCCGGCTCTACCTTGGAGTACTTCTGACCGAGCGGCGACTTGTAGAACTCGGCGAGCTGGTTCAGCTCCTCGATGGTGAAACGGCGCGCCCACACCTCGTAGACCACCCGGTTCAGCTCGGGGCGGCGTTCGGCGAGCTTCAGCGCGACCTCGTTGACCACCAGGTCGATCTCGGTGGTGTTTGCCGGATTGCTCTGGATGAAGAGCGTGCGGGTGCGATCCGCCATCAGCGGCAACACATTGTCGAACGCACGGATCGCATTGGCAGCGAGAACCGTCTCCCGCGCGGCAGCGATATGCTCGTCGGAGATATTTTCCTGCGCGCTCGCCGGAACGGCAACGGCCGCCAGCAGGAACAGCGCGGAGGCTGCGGACGTCAAATGGTGACGAAGGGTCGAAAACATGAGGAACTCCATGACAAGAGGCGGTCGCACCTAGCGAAACGCGCCGCGGTCCATCTAAGGTTCAAGGCACCGGAACGAGGCGGGTCACGCCTCCCGCACCGGCAAGATAGGCGGCATCGGCGATGCCGATGAACAATCCATGATCGACGACACCTGGAATATCGAGGAGCGCGCGCGACAGCGCGCCAGCATCCCCGATCTGCCCCAGTTCGATGTCGAGAATATGGTGTTGGCCGTCGGTCACGAACGGCGTATCGCCCCCGCGCAGCGTGATCCGGGCCTCATGGCCAAACCCGGCGATCGCGGCCTCGACGGCATTGCACGTGGCGCGCAGGCCGAAGGGCACGACCTCGACGGGCAGCGGAAACGCGCCAAGGGTCGCGACCTGCTTGCCTTCATCGGCGATCACGATCATGCGCGCCGAGGCCCGCGCCACGATCTTCTCGCGCAGCAGGGCACCACCGCCACCCTTGATCAGGGTCAGCCGTGCGTCGAGTTCATCGGCGCCGTCGACGGTCAGATCCAGTTTCGGGCAGGCGTCAAGCGTCGCAAGCCGCACACCCAGGCTCTCGCAAAGCGATGCGGTGCGCTCGGAGGTGGGAACGCCGACAACATCAAGACCGTCCGCGACCCTTGCGGCCAGTGCGCGCACGAAGTGTTCAGCGGTCGATCCGGTGCCGATCCCCAGGCGCATGCCGTTGCGGACTTCTTCCAGTGCCGCCTCTGCAGCAAGTCGCTTAAAGTCGTCGCTCATTCATTCCCGCTCATGATGCCGCCCCTGACGGCGAGAAGCCGGTCGAGGGCCGGAGCCGTTCGATATCCCGCCCGCGCGCACCGATCGAGTGCGATGCAAGCCGGCGTTCGCGGGTGTAGCATGGCGCGCCGGCAAGGCAAAGGGACTGCGCGCTCCAACCGGCGCGATCCCATGTTCGGATGCAAGCCAGGCAAACACACCTGATGCAAATAGACGGTCCCAAATCGGCAAAAAGCGACGCTGCGTTAACCATCAGTTCAATACGAACATCTACAGTCTCTACTGATTTTTTCGCTGGCCAGACCAGCATCGTTCGTTACCGGGAGACTCGTCATGCGTCTTTTTTCTGTTTCACAACGCAAGGACGTCGTGAAGAAAAACATTTCGGAGATCGCGCCGGAGCCGGACATTACGGTCGGCGCCGACACCACATCCACATCGCTTGCCGGCGATCACCAGACATCGCTCACGCTCGACCTGATGGAGACGGATCTTCAGGCGGCGGCAGCAAAAATCGGCAACGGAGCAAAGGCGCTCGGGCTGAGGGTCGGGGAACAGCTCATCGTTCTCTCCGACATTCGCGGCCAGTCGGAAGCGCTTCGCGAAGAATCGCAGCAGGCCGATACGACCGCGCGCGAGCTCTCGACGGCGATTGCCCATCTGGCGGACGCAAGCGGCGAGATCGACGCACAGGTGCGCGCCTCCTCCCAACTGGCAGAAGAAGCCCGTGACGTCGCGGACACCGCCAACGCCGGCATCGAGGACTTGAAGACGGCCATCGAGGACATTGCCAGTGTCGTGCGTCTGATTTCCGATGTCGCCAAGCAGACCAACCTGCTTGCGCTCAATGCAACCATCGAGGCCGCCCGCGCCGGAGAGGCCGGCAAGGGGTTCGCGGTCGTGGCCAACGAGGTGAAGTCGCTTTCGGTGGAGACGCAAACGGCGACCGACGAGATCGTCGCCAACATCGGCCGTTTGCAGCACTCCGCCGAAGGCAGCATCCTGGCGGTCAACCGGATCATCGGTGTGATCGGCGAAATCCTCCCCAGCTTCGCGAAAGTGGCGGACCAGGTGGGCGATCAGCTCGAGACATCGCGGTCGGTTGGGGAAACCGCGCGCCAGACCGCCGACTTCGTGCGCGCCGTCAGCGAGAAGGTCGACACGATCGCGTCGGCGACCGATGCCGCCGAACAGGCCGGAGAGGCCGCCCGCGCGGCCTCCGAAGGCATGATGGCGCTCGGCGCCGGGCTCGGCCAGCGCTTCACGATGATGATCCGTCAGACCGCGATCGGCGACCGACGCACCCAGGATCGCCTGCCCGCAGAGCGGGACGGAACCCTGTCCGCCGCCGGCACGCGCATCCGCGTCAAGACCCGCGACGTCTCCGAGGGCGGCGTGCTGCTGGTGCCGCAAGACGGCGACACCTGGCCCCGCCTCGGCCCCGCCGCGGCGGACATCGACGAGCTCGGCACGGTCGACCTGGCTGTCGTCGCGGCATCGGAGAACGGCCTGCATTGCGTGTTCCTGGAGCCGTCGGCCGCGTTTCGAACCAATGTCGCGGCCCTGCTCGCCACTGTGCGCAAGCAGCTCGATCCACTCATTGTCCGCGCCTGCGACGGCGCCGAACGCGTCGAGGCGGCCATGCGCGAGGCGCTGACGGACGGACGCCTGACCAAGGAAGATCTCTTCGACACGGACTATCGCCCAATTCCCGGAACCGATCCGGAGCAGGTGGAAAACAACGCGCTTGCGGTTCTGGAGACCATCCTGCCGCCGATCCAGGAAGAGATCCTCGCCGCATCGAAAGGGATGGCCTTTTGCGCCGCCGTCGACCGCAACGGCTATCTGCCGGTGCACAACCTGATCTACTCGAAGCCCCAAAGCGCGGACGACCCGGCATGGAACGCGGCCAACTGCCGCAACAAGCGGATCTTCGACGACCGCGCCGGCCTGAGTGCCGCGCGAAACACACGGCCCTTCCTCGTCCAGACCTATCCCCGCAACATGGGCAACGGCACCATTGTCTGGATGCGCGAGGTCGACGCGCCGGTCGTGCTCGACGGCCACCACTGGGGCGGCTTTCGCACCGCCTACAAACTTTAGGGAATCCGCGTCGCGATGGAGAGAGTTTCGGCATGGAGGCTTTTGCGTCTATAAGGACGCCGCCCCTGCAGCCGGAGCCGCCCATGACCCCGACCGTCCTCGTGTTCGATCTCGACGGCACGCTCGTCGATACCAAACATGACCTGGCCAACGCCCTGAACGCGGTGCTGGCGCAGGAGGGCCACACGCCGGTGTCGACGCAAAGCCTCGGACATCTCTTCGGCCACGGCGCGCGCGCGCTCCTGAGGAAGGGGCTGGAACTGAATGGCGTCGCGGCGCCCGACAGCGCCCTCCTCGACCGGCTGCAACCGGCCTTCCTCGATCACTACCGGGCGAACATCGCCGTCGAAAGCCACCCTTTTCCCGGAGCCGTCGACGCGATGGCCGCGCTCAGGGCGCGCGGATTTCGCATTGCGGTCTGCACCAACAAGACCGAAGCGCTGGCGCGCCAGCTCCTGGACACGCTCGGCCTGAGCGCCGCGATCGATGCCTTCGTCGGCGGCGACACATACGCGCGGTCGAAACCCAATGCCGAACCGGTGCTCGGCGCGATCAGCCGTGCCGGAGGCCAGCCTGCGCGCGCCGTGATGATCGGCGACAGCAAGACGGACGTCGACGCCGCACGGGCGGCGTGCATCCCGGTCATCGCGGTGACATTCGGCTATGCGTCCGTTCCCGTGGCGGATTTGTCGCCGGACGCGATCATTTCAGCGTTTCAGACATTGCCGGAAACGCTCGCGGCACTGGGCCTCACGCCCTGACCCCGCCGTTTGAGGACCGGCCGGCCCGCAAGCGCAAACACGCCGCCGGATGGCAGGGCGAGATAAACCCCCGATAAACCGTCTTGCACAATACAGCCGCCAAGAAGCAATCTTGAATTGCGCGCACTTGCATTCTGCACGTTAAATAGAGCCTCGCACGCCACGCATTGGCCTTTCGGATCTCCATCGGTTTTTCCGGAGGTTTGTTGGGGGAACAAAGCTATGCATCGGTCGTAATATTTGGTCAGCTCAATGCAGCGCTGCACAGGGGACGCCATGAAACCCAGTACGAACTCTCGCATGTTCATTTCAACGGAAATCAACCGTTGCATGTTCGAAGGCGACGTCGACGGGGCGCTGCAGCTGATTGGCTCCTACATGCGCGACAACGGCCTCAAGGCCTCGATCGAGACGGTGGCGGCCATCCCGATCAACTCCGTACCGAATTCCGGCCGACGATCGGTCCAGTAGCAGGCCGGCCTCACCGGCAGGAACGGTGATTGCGAGCCGTCGTCAGCATCACGGCAGGATGGTCTCCTGCCCTGCGGCATACGCCCGACAGTCGCGGCGTCCGACACCCGCGATGTTGCGGTGACGTCGAGGGCAACACTTTGTGTTGCGCCCTCATCGTTGCGTTTGTTGCGGCTTTGGTTTTGCCGCCAGTCTGGCGAACCCAGACACCACGTCCGCCCGTATCGTGTCCGGCCCTGGCACAGCCCCCAAAACGCGTCGAGCGTCGATGACGAAAAAGCCCGGTCGGGGTTTCCCCCGCCGGGCGCAGGTATCGAGACCGTCAACCGTTGCGAGCCACCTGGACCAGCTGTCAACTCCAACGCAGACATCCGTTTCTGGTGCATCTTTCTGAAAGAGAAGACCGAGACACCAGACAGGCTGTCGGCAGAAGCCGCAAGGCCGACCGCCTATTTCGGGACGGCCGGTACGTGCCAGTCCTCCCACAGCTTCGCGATGACGGCGTAGTCTTCACGCGCATAGCCCGCACGCGCCGCCATTTCGTAGACCGAATGCGCGGCCTGGATTGCGAACAGGGGAATGCTCTCCGTCTGTGCCAGGTCGAGTGCGAGACGTGAATCCTTTCGAGCGGCGTCCAGGGGCATTCCGCCGGCATAGTCCCCCTCCACGACCCGCTTGGCGAAACGGTAGGTCAGCGGACGGTGCAGCCCCATCTGCGGGTCGGAGAGAAGCCCGACAAGCTTGTCGATGGAAACTCCCGTCGCGGTTGCCATGGAGCCGGCCTCTGCCACGACCACCATGACAGCATGGGCCACGGCGTTGTTGATGACCTTGGCGGCCGCGCCGGTTCCAAGGGCACCGAACACGGTCTGCTTCTCGGCAATCGCATCAAGAACCGGCTTGCAGACGGCGATGGCGGCCTCCTCTCCGCCGATGAGAAGCGAAGCGGTTCCTGCCTCCATCTGGCTCACGCCCGCCATGAGCGATGCGTCGATCACCCGGATCCCGAAAGGGGCGAGAACATCCCGGCAAGCGATCACGTCCTCCGGGTTCACCGTCGAGGTTTCCACAACCACTGCGTCCTTTGGCAGATGCGGCGCGATCTGGCGAAGCACGGCAAGCGAGACCTTCGGGCTGGGCAGACACAGAACCACGACCGGTGTCTGCGACAGCGCCTCGGGCCCGGTGATGGTCTCGGCGCCGAATTCCGTCCCGGCGGTGGCGAGCATGTCCTGGTTCAGATCGAAAACCTGCACCGCAAAACGGGCCGCAATTCGCCTGGCGAGGGGAAAGCCCATGTTGCCGAGACCGTAAACGGCAACCTTCGAGATATCGGTCATAGATGCTCCGGAATTTCTGTTGGGTTATCGGGACGGGTCACTTGGCGATCGGCAGCGGATTCTCTTGCAGGCCGAAGAACATGCTCTTCACCTGCGCATAGAGACGAAGACCGTCGATGCCCTTCTCGCGACCGATGCCGCTGTCCTTGAAGCCGCCGAAGGGCGTGCTCGTCACGGATTGCTTGTAGGTGTTGATCCAGACGGACCCCGCCTCAAGCGCGCGCCCTGTGCGCCATGCCTTCTTGAAGTTCTCGGTCCAGATACCGCAGGCGAGGCCGAAGTCCGTGCCATTGGCCATCTCAACGAGGTCGGCCTCGTTCTTGAACGGCAGCACGACCAGAACGGGGCCGAACGCCTCGTCCTGGCAGGAGACGGCATCGTGAGGCAGCCCATCGATCACGGTGGGCAGGTAATAGGCCCCTGCCCCGTAGTCTTCTCCTTCGGGAGCCGAGCCACCGCACAGCACGCGCCCGCCTTCCGCGCGGGCGCCCTCCACGAAGGCGTGAACGCGTTCGCGGTGATGGAACGAGGCGAGCGGTCCCATCTCCACGCCCTTGGCGTCGGGAGCCGCCAACACGATGCGTTTCGCGCGGTCCACAAGCCGCGCCACGACCTCATCGTGAACGCTCTCCTCGACAAGCAGCCTGGAGCCGGCAACGCAGGACTGGCCGGACGAGCCGAAAATGCCGGCGGCAACCGCCGCCACCGCGTGATCCAGATCCGCATCGGCGAAGACGACATGCGGGGACTTGCCGCCGAGCTCAAGAGCCACCGGAACGATACGCTCGCCGGCAACCCGGCCGATCACCCGCCCTGTGGTCGTGCCGCCCGTGAAGGAGATCATGCCCACTCCTTTGTGAGCCACAAGGGCGGCGCCAACCTCGGCTCCACGCCCCTGCACCACCTGAAGCAGGCCGTCGGGCAACCCCGCGGCGGCGGCGATGCGCGCCAGCTCCGGCGCGAGCAGCGGGGCATCCTCCGACGGTTTCAGGATGACCGCGTTGCCGGCGGCAAGCGCGGGCGCCACCTTCGCCGCATCATTCATGATCGGCGAATTCCAGGGGTTGATGGCCGCAACCACGCCATAGGGCTCAAGCACGGTGAAGGATACGTAGTCACCGCGGCGCGGTGTGACGTCGGTCTCGAGCGTCTCGCAGACCGACGCGTAATACCGGAACGCGCCGACCGCATAGTCGACCATCCCCCGGCATTCGGCGATCGGCTTGCCGTTGTCCCGCATCTGGAGCGTTGCAAGCGGCTCCTTTTCGGCCAGCAGGCCGTTGGCGATTGCGTGCAGCACCTCCGCCCGCTTGTGCGGCATCAGCTCCTTCCAGCCCGAATTGCGGAAGGCAGCCTGCCCACGTGCGACGATGGCATCCAGCTCCAGCGGGGTGGTGATCGCCACGCGCCCCACTTCGCTGCCATCGGCGGGGTTGATGCTGACGAGTTCGTCGGCTTTCGTACGGGTGTCCATGCCTGTGCTTATGTCCTGTGTTTTTCAGATGTGCTCAACCGGAAGACGCCTTGCGCGCTCGGCTACGCAGCAGCGGAAGGGAGAGGATCGCCAGGATCGCGATGACGAGGATGATCGAGATCGGCGACGAGACGAAGGAGAGCGGATCGCCGCGCGAGATCAGCAGAGCCTGACGGAAGGAGGATTCCGCCATCGGGCCGAGGATCGCGCCCAGAACGATCGGAGCGATGGGATAGCCCGAGCGGGACAGCACATAGCCTGTCACGCCAAAGGCGAGCATGAGCCAGACGTCGGCCATGGCATTCGTCGAGGCGTAAGTGCCGAGCGAGCAGACAATGAGGATCATCGGCGCAAGCAGCGCAGCGGGAATGCGCAGCATGTTCACGAACAGCTTCGCACCGACCAGTCCGAGACCGAGCATCATGAAGGCCGTCAGCAGCATCTGCCACATGAAGCCGTAGACGACATCCGCGTGCTGGCTGAACAGTGCCGGCCCCGGGGTCAGTCCCTGGATCAGCATCGCGCCCATCATCAGGGCCGCAACCGAGTTCCCCGGAACACCGAGCGCCAGGGTCGGGATCAGCGACGAGGCGTTGTCGGCATTGTTGGCGCACTCCGATGCAGCAATGCCGCGCGGGTCTCCCTTGCCAAAGCGCGAGGAATCCCGCGCCGCGCGCTTTTCCTCGGCATAGCTCAGGATGCCGGCGAGATTGCCGCCGGCGCCGGGCATGATGCCGATGACAACGCCGATGATGCCCGAACGGATCCATGTGCGCGCGAAGGTGAAGGCCTCGCGCACCCTGAGGCCGGCGCCGGTCAGGTCGGCGCGGCTGCGTCCACCCGAGGAGGCGGAAAGCATGGCAAGTGCCGGAGGCACCGCGAAGAGCCCGGTGAGCATGACGGCGAGATCGATCCCACCGGCAATGTGGCGCACGCCAAAGACCAGCCTTTCCGAACCGGTCATCATGTCCATGCCGACGAGGCCGACGGCAACGCCGATCATTGCAGAGGCGAGCCCCTTGGCGGGCGCACCGGCGAGCAGCAGCGAGACACTGGTAAGGCCGAAGATCGCGACCCAGAAATATTCCGTGGGACCGAACTTCAGGGCGAGTGTCACCAGCGGCGGCGCAATGACCATGAGCGCGAGCGCGCTGATGATGGAGCCCGCCGTGGACGAGATCAGCGCAATGTGCAGCGCATATTTGGCCCGGCCGGCCTGTGCCAGCGGATAGCCGTCGAATGTGGTGGCAACAGCGGAGGGCGTACCCGGAATCCGCATCAGGATTGCCGGGATGGCACCGCCATACATGGACCCGTTGTAGATCCCGGCCATCATGCCGAGCGCCACGAGCGGCGACATCGTGTAGGTGAACGGCAGCAGGAGCGCCATGGCCAAGGTGGCCGTGAGGCCGGGGATCGCACCGACGAGAATGCCGGCGGCAGTGCCCACAACCATCGCCAGAATGCTGTCGACAAGCAGGGCGTGTGGAAGCCCGGAGAGAACTTCGATCATGTCAGCCTCCCAGGATCAGTTCCGCCGGGAACGGCTGTGCCAACGCGAGGTGGAACACGACATAGGCCATGACGACAAAGGCAAGCGTTCCGACGACGACGCGCACGACATTGCGGTCGCCGCCAAGAACCGCCATTGCAGGAATGAAAGCCAAAGAAGCCGTGAGAAAGCCGATCTGGCCGGAAAGCCCGATAAAGGCGGCAAGCAGGACGAGACCGGCGAACCCCTTGAGCAACGGCGCCTCGTCGGTGAAACGCAGGTCACGGCCAAGCCCGGCGACGGAGACCGCCGACAGCACGATCATCGCGCTGCCGACCGCAATGGGAAAGTAAGCACTTGCCCCGGCCTGCCGGGTGCCGTCGAAGACGACGACCCCTCCGGCAAGCGCGACGGCGAGAGCCACCGCCAGCCGCTCCAGCGGCCGGACGGTGTTTCCCTCTGCCCTTTCAGGCGTTACTGCCACGGGGACTCGGCCCACATGGCCTGATAGTCCTCACGCAGCTTCTTCACGTGCTGCTGGAACTCCGCCGTCGGCTTGTAGGCGACCTCGGTGAAGAGCTTCTTGTTGCGCTCGATGAACGCCGGATCGTTGGCCACGGCCGCGATGGCTGCAGCGAGCTTCTCGACGATCGCCGGATCCGTGCCGGCCGGCACGCCGACGCCGCGCTCCGACAGCATCTCGACGTCGACACCCAGCGACTTGGCGGTCGCAACCTCGGGCGCCAGCGGCGACGCCTCGGATCCGAAGTGGGCGAGGATCTTGACCTTGCCTTCCTGGGCGCTCGGCATGGCCTCACCAAGGTTCAGCGCGGCCGCGGACACGTGACCGCCCATCAGTGCGGTACGAGCAGCACCTGAGGACGCAAAGGGAACATGCGTGAATTCCGCGCCCGTCGCCTTGGCGAGGTAACGCATCGCGAGATGATCGTCAGTGCCGACGCCAGTCGTGCCGATCGTGACCGCGCCCGGGTTCTCCCTGGCGTAGGCGATCAGTTCGTCAAGCGAGTTGAACTGGCTGTTGCCGGGAACCGAGATCGCGGACGGGTCGCGCACCAGTCCTGCGACCGGAATGATCTGCTCCGGCTTGAACGCAGCATCCTTGGTGATCGGAATGGTGAGCATCGGCGGCAGGTTCACGATGCCGATCGTGTAGCCGTCAGGCTCGGCATTGGCGAGGGCCGCGTGACCCACCTCGCCGGCCGCGCCCGGGCGGTTGACGACGACGACGGACTGCCCGAGTTCCTTTTCCAGCAGCGGCTGGAGGGTGCGGGCGGTCACGTCGGTGCCGCCTCCCGCGCCATAGGCAACAAGCAGCTCGAGCGACTTTTCGGGCCAGTCGGCAAGAGCCGGGCCGGCGAAGAGGCCAATGGCCGCGGCGGCCGTCATGAGTTTCTTGAGCAAGGTAATCCTCCCGGGATTGTTGCGGGCCGCCTTATTGCGGTCCCGTTGAAAGTGCCGGCAGACCATACGAACGGACAAATGGGCAGCAAGTGAATTAGAGGCGGCATTTGCGCCGCCGCGCTTGGCGATATAAATATCAAGAAAGTTATCAATAATCAGGTGACACATCATGGCCAGACACGGGACCATGACCAAGGCGGCGGTTTCAGAGATCGTCTCGGTTCTGGAGCAGGACATTATTTTCGGCAGATTTCTGCCGAAGCAGCGCCTTTATGAGGACGAATTCATCGTCCGCTTCTCGACAAAGCGGCATATTGTGCGCGCCGCCATCCATGAGCTGGAGCGCCAGGGGATCGTCGAGCGTCAGCCCAACCGCGGTGCGGCGGTGCGCTATTTCTCCCGAACGGAAGTCGCCGCGCTCTACGAGTTGCGCGTCATCTTGCACGAAGCGGCGGCACGGCGTATCCGCCTTCCGGTCGATCCTGACTGGTTTGGGGAGCTGAAGGCGGCGCGTGACGCCCATGCCGAGGCTGTCGCCTCGCGCGACCTCGGGCTTGTGTTTCAGACCAATACGCTTTTCCACCGCAAGCTCTTCGAGGGGACGGGCAATCACTATCTCTCGGAAGCGATCGAGACCTCGAACGCCAAGACACACGGCATCCGCTCCCATGGCCTCGGCATGCCCTCACTCCTCGACAAGGCGAAGGCGGAACATTTCGCCATGGTCGATGCCGTCAAAAGCGGCGATCTCGAAAAGCTCGCAAGGCTCTGCATCGATCACATGCAGCCGGCCCGCGCGTTCTACGAGGAAAAATACTGCAGCGTCATGTGATCGGGAGTGCCCCGCCGCCCGGGTGCTTTGGTGCCCGGACGACGGATGCAGTTCGGGTCGAGCCCCAGGGCCACGGCCGAGGTCACCGCACCCGTTGGCTTAGGGTGTGGACCCATAAATGAGGCTGACATGGCATGGAAAATGGCGATGAATTGCGAGGAAGGGCGTGCAGAGCGGGCCGGGTGCCCGGCCAAGCGCGCTGACGATGCGAAGCGAAGCCATTTCCCTGTCCTTCGGATTTGACCGGATTGCGCCTCCTCTTCGTCGCGAAAGGCTTGAAAATACCCGCATTTCTCGGCGCTTACGCTCCTTGACGAGACGCAATCCGGCTCAAACCATGGCAATCTCATTTATGGGCCCACACCCTAGAACCTGTACAGAAGGCTGACCCGCCCCGTGTGGTCCCGGGCAGTGGCACCAGCCTCCCCCTGATAGGTCAGTCCGAGGGCAAACGTGTCGTCTTTTTCCAGGGAGAGCCCGGCCTCGAACAGCGCCGTATTCCGGTCGATCGGCGTGCCGGCCACCGAAAACGCATCGCTGCCAGAGGCAAAGCGCATGGTTGCGGCCGGATCGATTTCGCCGAAGGCGTGGCGCCAGGCGAGCGAGCCGTTCAGGGCAGCCGTGATGCCGTTGAAGCGCCCGATGACCGCCTCGCCGCGCAGGCCGAGCGTGGTCACGCCCATCAGGTTGTTGCTTGACCTGGCCGTCAGCGCGGCGGCCCCGCCCGTTTCCGTGAAACCGTCGGTGTGCTGGTTGATGCCGGCAATGCCTGCGAAGGGTTCGAGGGCAACGGCGTCCATTCGCATGGCATATCCCGCCTCCGCGAAAACCTGTGCGGTCGAGGCGGTGTAGTCGGCGGTCAAGGTGTCGGAAAATCCGGTGAAAGCGACCGCTCGTGCGGTGTCGAGGGCATGGAACGTGTAGCCGGCGCCCATGCGCAGGCCGATGTTGCCGAAGCGTGTGCCGGCATAGATGCCACTGTGATAGCTGTCCGCCGAGCCACTGGAGTTGTTTGCTCGGACTTCGAACCGGCTGCGCGAGTAGCCGGCCATGACACCTGTGCGCCAGCCTTCGAATATCTCCGCGTCGAAGCCGAGCAGCATCCCGCCGCCATGGCTGGTGTCCCGCGCGGTTCCCGACGTTGCGTCGGTTTCGCCTCAGCCGCCATAGGCCCGCCCCCACATCTGGGCGTTGAGCTGCACAAGCGCGGAAACCTCTCCCGCGCCATGGAAGCCCATAGACACCTGGCCGCCGTCACCGCCGCCGCTGCCGACGGCGCCCATCACGTTCAAAAGGCGCTGGTTGATCGTGGAGCGGTCAATCCCGGCGCCGACCATGAACGCGCCCTGCAGGCTCGCATGGGTCTCGCCGGAAAGCTCCTGAAAGGCCTGTTCGGTCTCCCCCTCGGGCAGTCCGACAACACTGGAACTGGAGTACAGGGGCCCGATCCAAGCGTTCCGATCGCTTTCGCCGTGTTCTTCTGGTTCGGCGTCGCGGCCTTGTCCGTGAACGCACTTGCGCTTCTGCTCAGGGTCAGGATCACCTCCGTCGCGGAATAGGCAACCGAAGCGTCAAGGAACGCAAAGTTCTCCGTCACGGTGCCAAAGGACGAGCCTGCAATCGCATCCGCTGAAATGATCGTGTAGTCGGTCGACACGTTGTAGGTCGAACCGTCATCGGTGCCGTTTTCGGCACGTATCGAGAGCGTCGCGCCGCTGTCGATGGTCACCGTGCCGGTGGCCAAGATCTTGTCCGAATGTCCAGGCTTGTCCACTTCGACCTCGTAGGTCGAGCCAGACACGAACGAGAGATCTCCCGCAACGTTCAGCGTGCCGATCGAACTTCCCGGCGCGACCTTGGCCCCGGAGTTCAAAGTCACATTCGAGACCGTGCCCGTGCCACTCAGGGTGCCGCCGGAGAACACCGAAATGGCACTGGAAAAATTCGAATTCAGATTGAGAGTGCCCTCGCGAATCTCCGTTGTTCCCGCAAAACCGGAGGTGCCAGTCACGGTCCATGTCGAACTGCCAGTCTTGGCGAAGGTCTCGAAACCGGAATACTGTGCCCCGATAAGACTCGCGTCAAACGTCGCGTCTACCGCTCCCCCGAGTATCAATGTGTCTGATGTTCCATTCGCGAAAACAGTGCCATTGATGACATAGCCTTCCTGCAACTCGAGCGAATTGACCCCGGACGTGAACAAGATGGCATTTGCGCGTGTCACACCATCCGCGGCAAGCCCACCAGCTATGGTTTTGCTGTTGACCAGTGTGATGTTGTCACCGGAAACGCCGTCCCCGCCGGTCCCGCCGTCTCCACCATCGGCGATAACGCCATAGCTACCACCAGCGCCACCAACGCCGCCAATGCCGCCTGCGACGGTTCCACTGTTGGACCACGAAAACAACGACCCGGAAACGCCGACCCCGCCGGATCCGCCGGCCCCGCCGACCTGAATAGTGCCATTCCCCGATTGACCGCTGGCACCGCTTGCGCCCGTCAGGTCTGCATCACTGGTCACGACAAATCCCATGCCGCTGACAACGGAAGAGCCCGTCCCGTTGAACGTTCCGGAAAGATCCGTCGTCAACGGCACGTCGGAGGACACGCCGTCGAATTGCAGTGACTTGCTCACCGTGCTCGTGAGCGCGGCGCCAGTGATTTCCACCGCATGATCCGATTTGATCCTGATTGCCGCAGAAATGTCCGGCAGCGGGCCGCTGACGACGATCTCGGAAATGCCCGGAGCAATCTCGATTTCATCGCCGTCCGAGGTCGCGCTTGCGATCGCGTGGCTGAGGGATCCCGGCGTCCCCCCCGTGCCGTCATCCGTGGCTTGCGTCACAGTGTAAGTTGCCGCATGCGCCGGATCGCCCGGCCACGGCAAAAGACTTGCCGCACACAGCACCGTCGATGCCAGCAGCCGTACCGAAAGGCGGGAACCGGCAATTGAGGAAAAGGCCGTTGCGGACGCCTTCGCCTCACGCACGCCAGCGCGTCGCCCGATTGACATATCCGATGAAAAGAACCGCATCCAGATGATCACCCTTCGCCCCGCTTAAACATGGCGCGCGAACCGATCCGACACGCGCACACAGAATTACCTGATTGAAATCATGTCAGATTCCCGGGTCCTATAATTTGTCGTAGTCTCAAAAATGTTGCGCCAGCATCTCAAACCGACCTGTCTTGTCCGCACCAGAGGCGTTCACACGAACGGAGCGGCCATTTTCTGGAAAAGGTGTGCGATGCGGACAGGGAAAACCCGCCGGCGGGTCGAGGGTCTGGGCTACTTGCCGAGCGCGAGCATCCACCTGCGCATTTCATCCGCTTCGCCGCCAACAGAATGCCCATCGGGCTGGGCGTTGACGCCAGCTGATGCCCGGAGGGTGCCCTGCCGGACCTCGCGCGGGGTCGTGCCGAACCGGCACCGGAACTGGGTGCTCAGATGGCTTGCGTTGGTGAGGCCGAAGTCTCCCGCGACATGGTAGATCGGGCGGGACGCCAACTGCGGATCGGCGAACGCGCGGAAACAGGCACTCAGGCGCTCCTGCTGGATGTAAGCCGATACACCGCCAACCTCGCGGAAAAGACGAAACAGGGTCGCACGGGAGAGCCGGAACCTGCGGGCCAGGTGTTCGCTGTTCAGCCCGGCGTCGCCCAGATGACCCTTGATGTAGGTCTTGATCGTTTCGAAGAGAACCGGCTGTACGGCCTCCGCCTCCGTGTCGCCAGGCCGGGCCGTCAGCGCCTCGACCAGGCCGACGAGCCCCGCGGTCAGCATCGGCACGTCGGCGCCGGTCGCCCCTTCCATCTCGCGGCGCATGGTGAGCAGATGGCCCGTCAGCAAACGGTTCGCAATGCTGCCGGCGGAAAAGAGATTGCCGCGCCGGCTTGCCAGATGCGGCAAGTGCTGCCGGATCAGGTCTCTCGGCAGAACGAGAGACAGAAAGTGGGATGCGGTTGCGAAGCCTTCCGAACGGTAGGCGAGATTGACCAGCGATACCGTGCCGTCCTCGATGTATTCCGTTTCGCCGCAAGTCGTGAAATTCCGGCCGCTGAGATAAACCTCGAGGATCAGATGGTCGACATCGTCATGCCGACGCAGCCATGTCGTGTCGCGCAGGAAATGCTGTTGCGGCGTTCGGGCCTCCACCAGAAGAAACTCGTTCGCATGGATCTGACAGCAGGTGTACGCACGGTTCTTCAGCCCGTCGCCGTTCCCTGTCGGCGTGGCCCGAAAGAGCGGCGAGACGCTGTGACGCCAAAGCTCGAAGAACTCCTCCGGACCTGTGTCCGTCGAGGAAAAATGCAGCCTGCGAAGGCGGGCGGCGCCAAGTGTGTGGATCATGTCGATCTGAAGTTGCGGAGCGATTCACCCCCTCACCTTAGGGTGCGTGGACGGTCTTGATCAAGATGACCGCTTTGACGACAGCTACCATGGATCCAAACGTCCTTTCGGTCTTCTCGCACTGCAGGACGACGCGTTTGAACGGCCCGTCAAGCGGATCCTGGGCGCGCCCCTGAAGCGCCGCGCCCACCTCCTGTCCGGCAAAAACGAAGACAGGGTTTCAACGGCGGACCGAAGCGCGGTTCCAACGACTGTGAAAAAGTGTCCGCGCGCACTTGCGCAGCATACTGACTTCCATTAGTTACCCTTCACCAGCCGAAACGGCGCGGGCGATTAGCTCAGCGGGAGAGCGTTCCGTTCACACCGGAAAGGTCACTGGTTCAATCCCAGTATCGCCCACCATTCTTTTCAATGACTTAGACTGAATATGCGGAACGGCCTCTGGTTCAAATGAACCGGGAAGAGCGAAACGCGCATGCTTCGCAAGCGGCAGTTCATGCAGGGGAATCGGACCTTTCGCGACACCCGTCCGACGGTCGGCACCGCCCCTCGCCGATGCGGCGCAGCAGAACGCGGTAGGCGGCGTGCGTATGCGGCGCCGCGGTCTCCACCAGAAACGACAGAAGCTCCGTTCCCGCCACGACGTCGCTGACGAACGCGTTGGCGAAGGCTTCGGCTGTATGTCCGATGGTCAGAGATGCTCCGTGCACCGGTGAAAACGCTCGGTAGTAGGCACGCGAATGCCCGCCGCCACGCTCGCGGTCATAGACCGCCCCGATGAAATCCCCCACCTTCGCCAGCGCATAGAGCTGAAGCCTTGCATCATCGCACGGGACGGGAGCAGCGGCACTGCGGCGACGCAGGCGGATGAAACCCCGGATCGCGTCGTCCAGCCGCCCATCCGTCCATGCGACCGCAAAACGCCCGGCCGCCCCACGTCCGGGGAGCCATGCAAGCAGCACCGCGCGCGCCGCATCCGGGAACGCGCGCAGCGCGCGTTCGGCATCCCCCCGCCCTGGACCCCGCAGTCCGGGCCCCCGAAAAGGCGGCTCCGGCATTTCCTTTCGGTCCTGCCGGATCGCCGGCGCCAGCCACACCGACCGTCCGCCGCGCGCGCCGCGATCGTGCAGGTCGATGGCATGGCCGCTTTCATGGGCGAAAACGCCAAGCCAGACCTTGCCCTCCACAGTCTGCTCCCAGCGCGCCGGCGCAACGATGTAATGGTGCCCGGCCCGATAGGCGCCGTGGCTCCCGGCAAAGAATTTGCGACGCACGGACGGCGTTGCATTGAACGCGCGCACCGCATCCGGATGGGCGCTCGCCGACAGATCCTTGACATAGTGACGCTCAAACGGCGTGCGTACCGCGAATCCGGCGGCACAAACCCCCGACATGCCCACCCTTGCGCCCAACGGGGCGCACGGGTCGCGATCCACGCCCATGCACCCCTCCCGCGAAAAGGTGCGATGTGCAGGCTTACCAGAGGCTTAAAAGCCCGCACCGGCCGAACGCCGCCGGCACGCATCACAGAAGAAATCGGCGTTGGACAAATAGAAGAAGGCCGACACAAGCCCCCTTCTGGTCGTTGTTGCCGGGTCGAGAGCATTTCGTACTTTGTCGTCGCCCTGCTGAAAATCCTCACACGCATCGGCCCCCGCATCCCTCTTTCCGGAAAGAGAACGAGGACGCTCCGCTGCACTGCATCAAAGTTCCGATTTTCACACCGGCACGTAAGTTTACGCAGTGAGGAAAAACAATACTCACGGAAAAACATAAGTTGCACATATAAGATAATTAGATACATGACTGCCCATGTATTGCCCTGAAATTTATTTGACAGGCACAGCCATGAGGAACAGACTGTCGCAAAATATAACGGGAATCCTTCCAGGCCACTTTAACGCGGACACAAAGCATGTCGGCAGCGAACAACAGCGAAATCCAGCGGGTCGCACTGATCCTTCTCGACCAGTTTTCCCTCATCGCATACACATCGACGATTGAGCCGATACGCTTGGCCAACCGTGTTCTTGGTCAGGAATTCTACTCCTGGAAAACATACTCCCTTGATGGACAGAGCGTGCAGGCAAGCAATGGATGCACGGTGTCGGTCGATGGCGGCATTGCCGATCTGGACGATGCGGACATCACTCTGGTCTGTTCCGGCGTCGACGTCGAGCGCACCCCCCTTCCCCGGGAACTGGGAACGCGGCTGCGCAAGCTCAATGCGCGCGGCCGCACCTATGGTGCCGTGTGCACGGGGGCCTTCGTGCTCGCACGGTTCAATCTACTCGACGGACGGCGCTGCACCATCCACTGGGAGAACCTGCGCTCCTTCCGCGAGGAATTCCCCGACATCGAGGTCTCGGGCGACCTTTTCGCCATCGACCGCAACTGCATCACCTGTGCCGGCGGCATGGCCGCGCTGGACATGATGCTGCGCGTGATCGCGATCCAGCACGGGGCTTATCTGGCGCATGAGGTCGCGGAGGTCGCGCTTTATCAAAACATGCGTTCGGGAGAAAGCGCGCAGCGCCATGACCTTGAAAGCCGCACCGGCATTTCCAACATCAAGATCCTCGACGCGATCCGGATCATGGATCTGCACATCGAGGACCCTTTGTCCTGCCAGCAGCTTGCCATGACCGTAAGCCTCAGCCCGCGCCAGCTCGAACGGCTCTTCCGCCGTCACTTCGACTGCACCCCCGGCCAGTATTATCTCAAGCTCAGGCTGGAAACCGCGCGCGATCTCCTCCGCCGGACCAACCGCGCCGTTCTCGACGTCGCGATCGCCTGCGGCTTTGCCTCGACATCGCATTTCACGAAATGCTACCGTGAACGCTACAGCTGCACGCCGACCGAGGAACGTCAGTCCTATTTCTGGGCACAGGGCGGGCGCAAGACGCCCCGGACAGCCGTCCCTGCACAGGTCGTCACGGCGCCCTGACGGTCGCGGCGACCGGATCAGTCCGACCCCACCCAGTCCGGCATCGCGTGGATCATCTTGGCCAGAAGCGCATCGAAGGTGGCTCGCTCCGGCGCGCTGAGGACCGCGCGCATTGCCGTCTGGCGGACCTCGAACAAGGGCACCACCTGCGAAATCACCTCCTGCCCTGCCCGCGTCAGCCTGAGCAGCTTCGCCCGCTTGTCACCGACATCCGTCTCGCGTTCGATAAGGGCCTTGCCGAGAAGGTCGGAGACGGCCCGGCTGATCGAGTTCTTCGGCAGGCCTGTCGCCAGGCTGACGTCGCGCGCCACCAGCCCCGGTTTCTGCAGCAGGCTGAACAGGATCACGAACTCGGGCCGCGACAGGCCGAAGCGCTCGCCCACATCCCGGTAGATCGGCCCGGTGAAGAAATTGGCGATGAAGCTGATGCTCCACGACGGCACCAGTTCCGTGTCGTTGAGCATTGTCACCGCGAGCGCGCCGAAACGGTCGGCGAGAGCCTGCTCGCCACCGGCGCGAGAAGGTTCTCCCGGCGTCAGGGAGCTGGCGATGGCGGAGTCGGGCATGGCAGGTCCCCTGATGGAGAAAGTTCCAGATGGAACTTTACATTTGGTTCCAGATGGCACTAAATGTCTCCCATAAGCGTTGAATACGCAAGGGAGGAAGACATGCGCAAGATAGTGGTTCTGGCCGGCGCCCTGGTGACGGGGCTCTTGACGGGAACAGCCGAGGCCCGCGAGCTGAGGCTTCTTGGCAGCTTTCCGGAGAATTTCGTTTTCACCCGCGAGATCGCCAAGCCGTTCATCGAGACCCTCGCCCGGGAAACCGGCGGCTCGCTGAGCGTCGTCTTCACCGGACCGGATGCGGTTCCCGGCCTCGAGCAGTTCGAACCCGTCCAGGCCGGCGCCTTCGACATGCTGTTCACCCATCCCGCCTATCACGCGGGAACCACCCCGGTCGGCCTGTCCATCGACGCGATCTCGACCGATCCGGACAAGCGCCGCGCCTCCGGCGTGATCGACTTCATCGACGCCCACTATCGCACGCTCGGCATGAAGCTGATCGCCGCGCCGGCGACCGGAACCAAGGGCTTCCGGTACTTCCTCAAGGAGCCGGTCGAGGGAACGCCGGGTCTCAAGGGACGCAAGATCCGCGGCACCGTCTCCTACCATCCGATGATCGAGGCGCTCGGCGGCAGCGGCGTCGTCATGGGCGGCGGCGACGTCTATTCCGCATTGCAGACCGGCGTCATCGACGGCGCCGCCTGGGGCCTGACCGGCGCCCGGGACTTCAAGTGGAACGAGGTCGCCGGCTACATGGCCGACCCCGTCTTCGGCCAGGTCGGTCTGATGATCTTCATGAACCTGGACACCTGGAACGACCTCACCGACGAAGAACGCGCGACGATCGAGCGCGCGGCCGTTGAACTCGAGCGCGACACCATCGATCGCTTCGACGACCTCGCCGTGCAGGAAAAGAGCGACCTGCTCGAACTCGGCATGAAGATGACAAGCTTTTCCGACGAGGAAGGCAAGGACTTCGATGCGCTGTGGGCGAACGGTGTCTGGGCGGTTGCGGAAAAAAGCGCCCCCGAGCCGGTCGGCGCGCTGCGCAAGCTTGCCCGCGACGCCGAACTGACGGACTGATCCCGCGCCGCTCGCGTCACAATGCACAAACGGCAGGGATCGCGCCTCATGCACCGCCTCGCCCACATCCATGACCGGACCTCCCGCGGGCTTTTCCTGCTTGCGGGATGCGGGCTCGTCGCCGCCACGGCGCTCTATGTGTTCGAGGTCGTGGCGCGCTACGTCTTCGACGCACCGACGACGTGGTCCGGCGAGGCGGTGCAATATGCGCTTGCCGTCGTGATCTTTTGCGCCCTGCCCGAGATCACCCGCACCCGCGCCCATGTCGCCATCGACCTCGTCCCCGAAGCGGCCGGACCGCGTGCAGCACTCTGGCTTGGCCGCTTCAACCTCGCGGTCGCCGCAACCGCCTGCGGCGTCTCCGGCTGGATCGTCGCCGGCGAGGCCGTGAAACAGTTCCAGAGGGGCCTGATGACCAACGCCGCAAACCCGATCCCGCGCTGGTGGATCACTGCCGTCATCGCGCTCGGCCTTTCAAGCGCGGCGGTGCATCTCGCACGCCAGCTCGCCGAAACGCGTCGCCAGGCACGTGGCGAAACGCATCCGGAACCGCACTGATGACCTGGGCCGT
Organism: Stappia sp. ES.058; assembly: GCF_900105595.1. GTDB lineage: Bacteria > Pseudomonadota > Alphaproteobacteria > Rhizobiales > Stappiaceae > Stappia. The sequence goes on from NZ_LT629784.1 coordinate 2,084,172, forward strand.
CTTCCTGCTGGTCGCCATCGGCCTGCTTCTGGCGCTGCTCTTCGCCGGCGTGCGTATCTTCGCCGCCTTCCTGGCGCTCAATCTCGTCGGCCTGACTCTCTTGCTCGGACCGCGCGGCTTCGGCCTGTTCTCCAATTCCATCTATGAAACGGCGACCTCCCCCTCGCTGATGACCGTCGCGCTCTTCGTGCTGATGGGCGAGGTCCTGTTCCGCTCGGGAACCGTCGCCGTCCTGTTCGACAGCATCGACCGGCTGGTCGGCGGGCTGCGGGGCCGCCTCTATGTGGTGACCATCGCGCTTTCCACCGTCTTCGGCGCGCTGTCGGGCTCCGCCGTCGCCGTGGCGGCCATGCTCGGCCGGTCCGTCCTGCCGCTGATGCAGGCGCGCGGCTACGACACACGGCTTTCCGCCGGAACGATCCTCGCCGGGGCCAGCCTCGCGCCGATCATTCCGCCGAGTCTGCTGGCGATCATTGTCGGGTCGCTCGCCGATGTCTCGATCGCCGGCCTGCTCGTCGCCGGCATCCTTCCCGGCATCCTGTTCGCCGGCCTTACCCTCGCCTGGGTGATTGTGAGCGGCGACAGCGGTGTCGAACGGCAATCCGCAGACGCCGTCGGACGGATCGCATCCCCGAGCGCCGCCGGCCTCTCCGTGCCCCTGGCGATCGCCCGCATGCTGCCTTTCCTGATCGTCGTCTTTTCCGTAATGGGGCTGATCCTGCTCGGCATCGCCACCCCCTCGGAGGCCGCCGCCACCGGGGTGGTCGGCGCCATCGTCGTTGCCGCGCTGTTCGGACGCCTGTCGCTGCGCATGCTGGGCGAAGCGGTCTCCTCCGCGGTCACCATCGCCGGCGTCATTCTCGTCATCGTCTGCTCGGCCAAGCTTTTCAGCCAGCTGCTGTCGCTGGCCGGCGCAACGCGCGGTCTCGTCGCCCTGACCGGCGAGCTCGGCCTCGGCCCCGACCTCACGCTGCTCCTGATGATGCTGATTCCTTTCTTTCTGTGCATGTTCATCGACCAGATCGCTTTCATGCTGCTGGCGGTGCCGATCTACCAGCCGATCGTCGCGTCGATGGGCTACGATCCGATCTGGTTCTGGACGTTGTTCCTGATCATCCTGACAGTCGGCAGCCTGACGCCGCCCTTCGGCTACACGCTCTTTGCCCTGCGCGGCGCCAATCCGACGCTCAGCACGGCACGCGTCTTTTCCGCCGCATGGCCAGTGGTCGGCATCTTCCTTTCCGGCATGGTGATCCTGTGGGCGCTTCCCGGTCTCGTCACCGCGATCCCGGCGCTGCTCAAATGAGCTGGCGCCGACATGACACCGCGACCTCGCATTTCGTGGCCTCGACGGACGAGACGGACCTTGCGCTGCATCTGCGCGCCCATGGCGACGACCCCGCACGCACGCCGGTCCTCTTCGTGCATGGCGCGACCTACGCCAGCCGGCTCTACGACGTACCCCATCCCGGGGCAAGCTGGTTGAAGGCCACTGCGGATGCCGGCTTTGCCGCCTATGCGCTCGACATTCGCGGCTACGGAAAATCGCACTCCGCCCGCATGGAGCACACAAAGGCGCCCTACGCCCGCGCATCGGCGGCACGGCGCGACATCGACGACGCGGTCAACTGGATCCTCGCCCGGCACGACCGGCTCCAGTTGCATCTGGTCGGCGGATCCTGGGGATCGATCACCACAGCCTCCTACGCCGCCGGTACGGGTGCGGACAGGGTCGAGCGGCTCGTTCTCTACGCGCCGATCTTTGCGGAGAAGAACGACGCCTGGCTGTCTCTGCTTGCCGATCCGGCCGATGCGTCACGGCTCAATCCGGCCTTCGGCGCCTGCCGCCTCGTCACCGAAGCGGACACGCGTGCCCGCTGGGACGCGGAAATGCCGGAGGGCGCGGACTGGCGTGACGAGGACGTGTTCCAGGCGATGGTGCGCGCCTCGCTCGCCGACGACCCGCAGTCGCCGCGCCACGAGGCTCCCGCCTTCCGCGCGCCCAACGGCACCTTCGTCGATCTGTTCGAGGCGTTCAGCGCCCGCCCCCTCTACGATCCGGGTGCGATCCGCGCGCCGGCGTTGCTGATCCGCGGCGGGGCGGATCCGACCTCGACGCGCAGCGATGCGCTCCAGCTCTTCGACCGCCTCGGGTCGGAGCAAAAACACTATCTGGAGATCGCCAACGGCGCGCATTTCGTCAGCGCCGAGCGACAGGCCCCTTCCGTCTTCGACGCCACGGCGCGTTTTTTGCTGGAAACGGCACTGCATCCGTAGAGCACCAAAAAAAAATTTGGAAGCACGGTTCGTTAAAATTCAACCGGTTCCAGAAACCCCGTGTTCGAGCTTCCCCCTCCATCTTTGATCCGAGGAAGAAAATTATTCTTCTCTTTACCTGACTCAACGCAAGTGAACCAAAACAAGGATCGGTCGCATGCGTCATCATGTTGCAAGCCGGAGCGCGGCATCTCCCCTCCTTGATCACCTGCTGAACAGCGTTCACCAGGGCATCACGGTGTTCGATGCGGATCTGCGTCTCGTCCTCGCCAACGACACGGCCCTTCAGATGCTCGGCGTTCCTGCAGGTCTTCTCCAGGACATGCCGACGATGGAACAACTGTTGCGGTTCAACGCCGAGCGCGGCGACTACGGCCCCGGCGACCGGGAAGAGCAGATCAGGAGCCGCCTCGAACTGGCCGCCAGCCAGGAGGCCCACGACTTCGAGCGAACACGCCCGGACGGCACGATCCTGCGCATCCAGGGCACGCCGATGGCCGACGGCGGTTTCGTGACCCTTTACTCCGACGTCACCGAGCTTCGGCGCCAGGAACGGGAACTGGCGGCCTCGCACGTTCGGCTGGAGGAGCGCCTGGAGGCGCGCACGGCCGAACTGCGCAAGGAGCACGACATGCTGGTCAACGCGGTGAATGCCGTGCGCGACGGACTGGTCATTGTCGACCGGAACGGACGCATCGTGCTCGCCAACGAAACCTTCGAGCGTCTGTTTCCCTATCGCGATGACTTCGGCCGCCAGGACGCCGATATCCTCCCGGTCCTGCACCGCTACGGCCCCTGCGGCCTGGTCGAGGCGCTCGAGGGCATCGACAGCGACCCGGAAACGCCCAGCGAGTTCCAGTTCCGGACCGGCGCCTGGTATCGGGTCAGCCGCCGGCCGACCGGCGACGACGGGACGATTACCTACAAGTTCACCGACATCACGACCTTCAAGAAACAGCACCGCACGCTGCAGCGGCATACCGACAAGCTGGTCAAGATGCTGCGCCACGAGCAGGAGGTCAACGAGATGCAGCGGGAGTTCGTGTCGATGGCCTCGCATGAATTCCGCACGCCGCTGGCGATCATAGACAGCAATGCACAGCGGCTCCTGCGCCGCCTGCAGGTGGCACGAAACCGCGTCGACGGGGCGCCGCCCGATCCCGATACCCAGATCGAACGGCTCGGCCATATACGCGAATCCGTCGACCGGATGCAGTATCTGATCAATCGTTTCCTGCGCTTTTCGAAGGGACAGTCGGGCGCACTCGAGATCGAGCCCGTCGACGCTCCGTTGCGCGAGCTGGTCGAGACCGTGTGCACGCGTCAAATGCGGGTCTGCGCCACGCACAAGATCGATGTCGACCTCGCCGGCCTGCCCGAAATGTCGCGCATCGACACCAGTCTCATTGAGCAATGTGTCGACAACGTCGTGTCGAATGCGATCAAGTATTCCCCCGCCGGCGAGCGCATCCATGTACGCGGCGATGTGGAGGGACGCTTCGCGGTCGTTCGCGTCACCGACTGCGGCGTCGGCATCCCGGCGAACGAGATCCCCAAGATCTGCAATCGTTACTATCGCGCAACGACCGCAAGCGGGATCGCAGGAACCGGGATCGGCCTGCATATGGCCAACATGATCGTAACCGGACATGGCGGCAAGCTGGTGGTCTCGAGCAAGGTCGGCGACGGCACGACCGTGGAGATTCACCTTCCCGTCGCGCAGAACGTCAACGAAGTGTCAGAATCGAGCAAGGCAGCATCATGAACAAGAAACAGACGATCCTGTGCATCGAGGACGAACCCCTTCTGCTCAAGGACCTCAAGGAAGAACTCGAGGACGCAGGCTACGAGGTCGTCACCGCAAGCAACGGAAAGGAAGGACTCGACGCCCTCGCCCGGATCAAGCCGGACCTCATTTTGTGCGATATGATGATGCCGATCATGAACGGCCCGGACCTGCTTGAGCGTATCCGCAAGGACCATCCGGCGCTCACCGGCGTGCCCTTCATATTCCTGACCGCGCTCGCCACCCGCGAAAACATCATCAAGGGCAAGCGCCTGGGCGCCGACGACTATCTGACCAAGCCGATAGATTTTGACATGCTCCTCGCCACGGTCGAGGCAAGGCTGAAAGAGGTTGAACGGATCAGCGGCGCCCACAAGCGGCAGTTGGCCAAGATCGCGAAGGCCGTGCGCAACATGACCCAGTCGAGGGGGCCGCTCGACATCGTCATCGTCGGCTCCAACCCGAAGATCACCGAACCGATCCGCTCCGCCCTCGACGAACTGGGCTGCAAGGTCACGCTGGTGTCCCAGGAAAGCCTGGCGCAAAGGCAGCTATGTCTGGACTCTCCCGACATCACGCTCCTCGTCTACAGCAAGATCGTGCACTATTTCCTGCAAAACCTGACCCGGCCCGGCGGGCGGGCGCACAAGGGAAAGATTGTCCTGCTTGCCCCGCCGCACCTGCCGGAAGACACGCGCAACGGCCTCGTCGAAACCGGCGTCGACGATTTTCTGGAGTACCCCTATCGTCCCGTCGACGTCTTCAAGCTGCTGATGGCCGGGCTTCAGCCGGCCTGAGCGTTTGCCGGCGCTGCCGGTCAAAGGGCGTTTCGACACGCCGGCCCCCTCAGCCGCAAGCCCCGCGAACGCGAAACGGGCGGCACCGGTGCTTCGGTGCCGCCCGTCTCATGTGTCTTTCGCAAGCGTGTTTCGCGCGCAACCGCATCCCGCGCGCCGCAGCGGGACGCGGAGCCTTGCGCGTCATGCCCTCAGTGCAGGATCTGGCTGAGGAACAGCTTGGTGCGCTCGTGTTGCGGGTTGGTGAAGAACTGCTCCGGTTCGTTCTGCTCCACGATCATGCCCTGATCCATGAAGATCACCCGGTTGGCGACCTGACGCGCAAACCCCATTTCATGGGTCACGCACAGCATGGTCATGCCCTCTTCGGCAAGGCTGACCATCACGTCCAGCACTTCCTTGATCATCTCGGGATCGAGCGCCGAGGTCGGCTCGTCGAACAGCATGATCTTCGGGCTCATGCACAGCGAGCGGGCGATGGCGACGCGCTGCTGCTGGCCACCGGACAACTGGCCGGGATACTTGCTGGCCTGCTCGGGGATCTTCACCCGCTCCAGATAATGCATCGCGATTTCCTCGGCCTTGGCCTTGGGCATCTTGCGCACCCAGATCGGCGCGAGCGTGCAGTTTTCCAGGATCGTGAGATGCGGGAAGAGGTTGAAGTGCTGGAAGCACATGCCGACCTCGCGGCGAATCTCGTCGATCTTCTTCAGATCGTCGGTCAGTTCGATGCCGTCGACGGCGATCATTCCCTTCTGGTGTTCCTCCAGACGGTTGATGCAGCGGATCATCGTCGATTTGCCGGAGCCGGACGGACCGCAGATGACGATGCGCTCGCCGCGCATGACCTTGAGGTTGATGTCGCGCAGCACGTGGAAATCCCCGTACCACTTGTTCATGTTCTCGATCTCGATGGCGACGTCCGTGTCCGAGATATGCATCGTCGGACGGGTAACGGCTGCGGCTGCATTGTCGGTCATGTCTAGTTGCTCCAAACCTGAATAAGCGAGGCGATGTGCCGTGGATACCGGGTCGGCGGGAGACGCGCGGCTAGCGCGCGTGCCCCCTGTGCAGCCGCCGCTCCATGTACATGGAGTAACGCGACATGCCGAAGCAGAAGATCCAGAACACGAAGGCCGCAAAGATGAAGCCGGTGGCCGGCGTGTTCGGCGATGCCCAGTTGGCATCCGAGAAGTTCAGCGTCACGATGCCGAGCAGATCGAACAGGCCGATGATCAGCACCAGGCTGGTGTCCTTGAACAGGCCGATGAAGGTGTTCACGATCCCCGGGATCACGAGCTTCAGCGCCTGTGGCAGGATGATCAGGCGCATGCCCTGCGAGTAGGACAGCCCCATCGCGTCGGCGGCTTCGTATTGCCCTTTCGAAATCGCCTGCAGCCCGCCGCGCACCACCTCTGCCATATAGGCGGAGGCAAACAGCGCGACGCCGATCAGGGCCCGCAGCAGCTTGTCGAAGTTGACGCCGTCGGGCAGAAACAGCGGCAGCATCACCGACGACATGAACAAGACGGTGATCAGCGGCACGCCGCGCCAGAACTCGATGAAGATCACCGAAATCAGCCGCACGGCCGGCAGATGCGAGCGACGACCAAGGGCGAGAACGATGCCGATCGGGAAGGACGCCACGATGCCGACGATGGCAACCACAAGCGTGACCAGCAAACCGCCCCACAACTGCGTCTCGACGAACTCCAGCCCAAAGTCGAAGGCGGCGATGGCAAAGACCAGCGCCACCGATGCAACGCCAAGGCCGACGCCGATCAAGGGGCGTCCGAACGGGATCTTTGCGTTGATGCAGACCGCCGCGACAATTCCCAGCAGCACCGCCGAAAGCGCGGCATAGGTGAGCCAGAACCCGGCCGAGATGTCGACGTTGCCGCCCGTGAGCAGGATGAAACCGACAATCGGAAACACCACGATCAGATAAAGCACGGTCTCGCGCTTGAACGGAACCTGGGGGATTGCCGCCGGAACCAGGCCGGCGATCAGCAACAGGCCCGTCAGATCGACGCGCCAGCGCTCCTCGAACGGATAGCGCCCGTACATGAACTGACCGAACTTCGCGTTGACGAAGGCCCAGCAGGCCCCCGCTCCTTCCACGACGCAGGCGTCCCGACTGCTGCCGGTGTAGACCGCATCGATGAACAGCCAGTTGATGACCGGCGGCACGATCAGCGCGAGAATGGCGATGCCGACGATCGTCAGGATCGAGTTCCCGATCGAATCGAACAGATTGCCGCGTATCCAGCCAATGGTGCCGGTCTTGGTCGAAGGCGGCGCATATTGCGGGGCGTCTTCGGTGCGCACATAGGCGACTGTACCTGTATCCATCGCCTTTACCTTTCCACCAGCGCCACACGGCGGTTGTACCAATTCATGAAGGCCGACGTGGACAGCGAGATCGTCAGATAGACAAGCATGGTGATGATGATCACCTCGACCGCCTGACCCGTCTGGTTCAGCACCGTTCCGGCGAAGACCGCGACGATATCCGGATAACCGATGGCCACCGCCAGCGACGAGTTCTTCGTCAGGTTCAGATACTGGCTCGTCAGCGGCGGGATGATCACCCGCATCGCCTGCGGGATCACGACGAGTTGCAGCGTGCGCCGGGGACGGATGCCGAGCGAGAACGCGGCCTCGGTCTGGCCGTGGGAGACGGCCAGAATGCCCGCGCGCACGATTTCCGCGACGAAGGCAGCCGTGTAGAGCGACAGGCCGAGAAGCAGCGCCATGAACTCCGGATTGACGACCGTGCCGCCGGCGAAGTTGAACCCCTTGAGTTCCGCATAGGCGAGATTGACGGGCATGCCGGTCACGAAGAAGACCAGAAGCGGCAGCAGGATAATGAGGCCGAGGCCGACGAGCAGGCTTGGGAACTGCTTGCCGGTGGCGAGTTGGCGCGCCCGCGCCCAGCGCATAATGCCGTAGCTTCCGGCGATTGCCGCCAGAAACGCATAGAAGATCAGGTCGCTGCCGGGCTGTCCGACGACATCGGGAAGGATAAGGCCGCGGTTGTTGAGAAAGACGCCGGACATCGGCTCAAGGGACTGACGCGGCGACGGCAGCACCGAGAGCACGGCCTTGTACCAGAACAGCAACTGCAGCAGCAGCGGCACATTGCGCAGGATCTCGACGTAGAGCTGCGCAAGCTGACGGATCACGAAGTTTTTGGAAAGCCTTGCAACGCCGACAATGAAGCCGATCACCGTCGCGATGAGAATGCCGATCGACGATACCAGCAGCGTGTTCACCAGGCCGACGAGAAACGCCCGGAAATAGGTGTTGTCATTGGTATACGGGACAAGCGTTTGCGAAATGTCGAAGCCGGCCCGTTCGGAAAAGAAGCCAAGACCGGAAGCGATGCCGGCCCGCTCGAGATTGGTCTTTGCATTATAGGCAAAGAATGCAACCACCCCAATGAGGGCGGCGACGACGAGCGCCTGGAATATCAGGCCGCGCACGCGCGGATTGTAGAACCAGGATGTCCCTGCTGCGTCGCCTGCATGCTCGCCCGTGGCAGAGCTCACAGGTGTCATGTCAGACTGTATCCCCTCGCCCGAACCGGCGCAGTGGCCAGTCCGATACATTCACCCGTTTTCGGGCGCTTATGACCTGATTTTTCAGGTTTTCGGAAAGTGATGCAAATGGACCCGGCGCGGTGCGCCGGGTCCGGATCGTAAACCGCGGTTAGCGGATCGGCGGTGCGTACTGCAGGCCGCCCTTCGACCACAGCGCGTTCACGCCGCGCTCGATGCCGAGCGGGGTGTCCGGGCCGACGTTGGCGTTGAACATCTCGCCGTAGTTGCCGACATGCTTGATGATGCGCGCCGCCCAGTCGTTCGACAGGCCGATCGACTCGCCAAACTGGCCGTCAATGCCCAGAAGACGACGAATGCTCGGGTTTTCGGAGCTCATCATTTCATCGACGTTCTCGGACGTCACGCCCAGCTCTTCAGCGTTGACCATCGCAAACAGCGTCCACTTGACGATGTTGAACCACTGGTCGTCGCCCTGGCGAACGACCGGGCCGAGCGGCTCCTTGGAGATGATTTCCGGAAGCACGACGTGGTCGGCCGGGTTGGTCAGCTGAAGACGGATCGAATAGAGGCCCGAGGCGTCCGTGGTGTAGACGTCGCAACGGTTGGCGTCATAGGCCGCATTGACCTCTTCGAGCTTCTCGAACACCACCGGCTGGTAGTCCATGCCGTTGGCCTTGAAGTAGTCGGTGAGGTTCAGCTCGGTGGTCGTGCCGGTCTGCACGCAGACCGAAGCGCCGGACAGCTCAAGCGCGGACGTCACGTCGAGGCCCTTGCGCACCATGAAGCCCTGACCGTCGTAGTAGTTCACGCCGGTAAAGTTCAGGCCCAGCGTGGTGTCGCGGGTCATCGTCCAGGTTGTGTTGCGCACCAGAACATCGACTTCGCCGGTCTGCAGCGCGGTGAAGCGCTCCTTGGCGGTCAGCGGTGTGAACTTCACGGCTTCCGCGTCGTCGAAGATCGCCGCGGCGATTGCGCGGCATGTGTCAACGTCGAGGCCGGTCCACTCGCCGGCATCGTTGGGAGCGGCGAAACCGGCGAGGCCGGTGTTGGAGCCGCACTGCAGGAAGCCGTTGGCCTTGACATCGTCAAGCGTCGCAGCGGAAGCGGCCGTGGCGCTCAAACCAAGCGCGGCGCCAAGCGCGATCGTAAGAAATTTGTTCGTCATGGATATGCAGCCTTCTCTTTTGCCCTGTCTGAATATCGGGTTCGTCCGAGATCACGTGCAAGGGATACAGCATGCAACCATGCGCAGCATTGGTGTCACTGGAATTCCCCTCCCGGCATGTCGCGACCATTGTTGTTTTCAAGCCGTCAGACATGCCACCGTTATCTCACGGGTGCATTCGATGGCATTTATGGCTAAGGGTCAAGAGGCGCTGCGTCATGCCGCCCGTGAATTGTGAAAAAATTTTCACAATCCGAAAAACCAAACAGCCATTCCGAAAGGAAGATGATGTCCGCCTCCCAGTCGAACGGCAGCGCCGGTCTCGCGACACGCCTGACCCAGATCGGCCGCACGCCGAGCGCCTTTCACGGGTTCGTCAACCCGCCCGTCGCACATGCCTCGACCGTGCTGTTTCCGGACACCGCGACCATGCTGTCGGGCAAGCAGACCTACCACTATGCCCGCCGTGGCAATCCCACTACAAACGCCCTGGAAGACGCCATCGCGGATCTCGAGGGCGCGGCCGGCGCGAAGCTGGCCTCTTGCGGTCTCAACGCCATCGCACTGGCATTGCTGTCGTGTTTGTCGTCGGGCGATCATCTTCTGATCACCGACAGCGTCTATGGTCCCACCCGGAATCTGGCAGAGACAACGCTCAGGCGGCTGGGCATCGAGATCGAGTATTACGATCCCGCCATCGGGTCCGGCATCGCGGCGCTGATGCGCCCCAACACGAAAGCGGTGATGACGGAAGCCCCCGGGTCGCTCACCTTCGAGATGCAGGACATCCCGGCAATCGCCGAGGCTGCGCATGTCGCCGACGCCCTGGTTGTGATGGACAACACCTGGGCCACGCCCTGCTATTTCCAGCCGATCGCCCATGGCGTGGATCTGTCGATCCAGGCCGGCACGAAATACATCGTCGGCCATTCCGATGCGATGCTTGGAACGGTCGCGGCCAGCGAGCGCGCCTGGGAGGCGCTCGACGCCACTGCGGGTGCGCTCGGCATTCATGTCGGGCCGGACGACGTGTTTCTGGGCCTGCGCGGGCTGCGCACCATGCATGTGCGGCTGCGCCAGCACATGGAAAGCGGTCTGGAGATCGCCCGCTGGCTGCAAACGCGTGACGAGGTCGCCCGCGTGCGCCATCCCGCCCTGCCCGAGGATCCGGGCCATGCGCTGTGGAGCCGCGATTTCTGCGGTGCTTCGGGTCTCTTCGCCTTCGACTTCACCGACGACGTCACATTTGCGCAAGGCTGCGCCTTCCTCGATGCCCTGCGGCTTTTCGGTCTCGGCTATTCCTGGGGCGGCTTCGAGAGCCTCGCCATTCCCGTACGTCTGAAGGGCATGCGCACCGCGACGCCGATGCCCGACGGCGGGCCCGGCATCCGCCTGCATGTCGGGCTGGAGGATGTCGCGGATATTCGCGCCGATCTCGAAGCCGGTTTCGCCGCGCTCAAGGGCTGAACCGCACCCGAATTGACCGCCGTCCGCGGCCCTGACGGTCTCCGTCACGGCGCGGGCGGTTGCTTTTGCACCGCCCGAACCGCCACGTCAGATGCTGGGATCGCGGCGCTTTTCGCGGAAAATGAGCCAGAGATTGCGCAGGTAGATGATCAGGCCGAGGCCCTGGCCGGCGATGAACACCGGGTCTCCCACCTGGATCGCATAGACGAACAAAAGACTGCCGCCGGCGATGGAAAAGAACCAGAAGGCCACCGGCACGATGGAGCGCCCGACCCGTTCGGACGCGACCCATTGCACCACGAAACGCATCATGAACATCGCCTGGGCGACGAATCCGAGCGCCACCCAGCCGTCGAACCGCTCGATGAACACGCTGTAGAGCCAGGCAGTCAGATCGGCTAGCACCGCAACTTACTCCTTCGCCTTGTCCGCCGGAATGCCGGCGATGGCTGAAACCTGCGGGATGCGCTTGCGCCGGCGGCGCAGCCACCACACGCCGAAGAGATCGAGGACCCCGACGAGCGCCCGGTCGAAGATCCCGTATTTCGAGGTGCCGTGACGGCGCTGGCGGTCGACGATATCGACGTGAGTCACGCCATAGCCCTCCCGCAGCACAAGCGCTGGAAGAAACCGGTGCCAGCTGTCGAAATACGGCAGGCGCAGGAAGACATCACGCCGCAACGCCTTCAATCCGCAGCCCGAATCGCGCGTCTGGTCTTTCAGCATCCAGCCGCGCAGCCGATTGGCGAACCGCGAGGCAAGCCGCTTGGCGGCACTCGCCTTGCGCCCGGTTCGCTGACCGGCCGCCAGCGCCACAGAAGGTCCGGCGGCCTCAAGCGCGGCAAGAAGTGCTGGAATGTAAGCCGGGTCATTCTCGCCGTCACCGTCGATGGTCACCACGACCGCGCCGCGCGCGGCATGGAGCCCCGAGCGAACCGACGCGCTCTGGCCGCAGGCCGAGGCGTGGCGCAGGGCGCGCAGGAACGGAAGCACGCGGGCGCGTTCCGCCAGCATCTCGGCGCTGCCGTCGCTGGACCCGTCGTCAACGACCACGATCTCGAAACTCCGGCCGGAAAGGCCGGCGGCGATCTCGTCGATCAGCCCCACCAGGTTCTCGCGTTCGTCCTTCGCCGGCACGATCACGGAAACGTCCGGCGCGGCGGACTGCCCGGGCGTCGTCGTCATTTCACATCCCCCGACAGGTCCGCCGCGCCGGCCGCAGGCCGGGCAAAGGACCGTGCGCCGGTCGCCGAGCGCCAAAGCGCGCGCGCGCTGGCGCGAAAGCTGACACGCCCCATGATCGGAGTGATCGCGCCGAGCCGGTTGAAACGGAAGCCGATGCGACGGTGCGCCATCCAGCGCGCCGCCACGACACCGACACTCAGGCCCAGCAGCGTTCCGGCGATCACATCGCTCGGGTAATGAGCGCCGACCATGATGCGACTGAAGGCGATCCAGAAGCCGCACACGACGATCAGCCAGCGATAGGTCGGAAAGATCAGCGCAAGCGTCGTCGCCAACGCCGCAATCGTCGTGGAATGACCCGACGGAAAGCTCGTATATGCGCCCTTCAGCGCGAGGAAGTCGAAATGAACCGGCCCGACCTCTTCGTAGAGCTTCGGCCGGGCACGGCCCAACACCCACTTCAGGAACAAAACGATGACGCCGCTGGAGGCGACCACGACGAAGATGTAGGCGCCGAAGGTCCACAGCGCCGACAACGCCATGCGCACACGCCAGGTCAGCCGGTCCCAATCGAGCGCAAGCGTCGCCAGGCAATAGATACCGGTGGTCCACAGGATCCAGTGTCCCTTGCCGAGATCGGTGATCGCGATGAAGGCGTTCTTGTATTGCTGCGGCAGGGAGCGAAGCCAAGGATAGGTGGGAATGTCGAGCACGATCACCGCGATCCCGACGGTCAGCAACAGCACGGCGAGAATGTCCTGCGGCCGATGACCCGGCGGCAGGGGGGCTCGCTGCGCCGCCACCCGGTGTTCGCGCCCCGCAATTAGTGTCCGGATCGCGACGGCATTGGAGCGTGCGCGGATCATGGCGCGCCGTATCCGGCCGTCACCCGCATGCGCCGGCGCGCGGCTCGTTTCGCTCTCCTCACTCACGCTCCGTCTCCTGTGCACGGTAAAGACCCATATCCATCTCGTCGCCGCCGTTGATGTTCAAACCGGTGACACGCACCGCGCTTGGGTCACGCACATCGCCAAGTTCCGCCATGGCCTTCAGGAAGGCCGCCTCATGACGCATGTCGATGACGACGACACGACACCCGGCGTCCGCCCCCTCTCCTGCCCCGGGTTCGACAAGAAAGCGCGCCGCACCCTCCGCCGAGGTCGGCAGCGTATCGGTGCCCTGCAGGAAGATGTAGCTCGGTTCGTTGAAGCCGACGTTGGCAACGCGTGGCGACGCACAGCCCGCTTCCTGCGCCACCGCATCCGCAAGCCGGGAACTGATCCAGATCGGCGACAGGCCCGGCAACGTGAAGCCCCAGGTCGCCACGATCAGCAGGAAGCCGGCGAGAAGCGTCGACGGCAGGGCAGCCACCGCAGCGCCGCGGGCCATATGCCGCATCGCGGCAAGGCCGGGAACAAGCGCCAGCGCGGCGATCACGGCGCCCGGCGGCGACGGCCAGACACCCACGACAGGGCCGGCGATGAAATTGGCCGCCGCCACACCGGCGACGGGAACGAACAGCAGCCCGGCGGCGGCAAAGCACCATCCCTTCGACGGCGGGCCCTCCCGGCGTGACAGAAGCACGGCGGCGAGAAGCGCAATGCCGGGAAGCAACGGCAGCGTGTAATGCGGCAGCTTGGTCGCGGTGAACTCGAAGACAGCCCAGGTCGGCAAGACCCAACACAGCGCGAAGATCACCGCCGGCGCGCGACGCGCAGCCATCAGACCGGGCAGCGCCAGCACCATGAAGGCGGACAAAGGCCAAAAGGTGCCCAGCGCCGCGACAAGATGGGTCAGCGGCGGCGCCCCGTGGCTTTCCTGCCCCGTTGCGACCTTGCCGAGCAGGTCCTTGCCGATGGCCTCCGCAAAGAACGCCCCGTCGGTGTGGATGTGGATCGCCACGAACCACGGCAAGACCAGAAGCAGGAAAGCGGCAATGCCACGCAGCGGATAGAGGAGCTTCATCCAGCCGGTCTCGCGCGTCGCGATCGACAGAAGCACCACGGTGAGACCGACCACCATCGGCCCGACCGGCCCCTTGATCAGCACCGACGCGGCGAGCGCGACCCAAAACAGCGCCGCCAGCCAAGGGCGCCCCCGCAAGGCGGCGCGTTCCAGCCAGATCCGCGCAAGCGCTCCCTGCGCGGCCAGGATGGTGGCCATCAGCATGGCGTCGGTCTTGGCCAGACGTGCCTCCACCCCGACGATCAGCGAGGCCGCGACCAGCGCTCCGGCAACGAACGCCACCGGCGGTGCCGCAAAGGCGCGCACGCACCAGTAGGTCAGCAGGACCGCGAGGATCGCCCCCAGTTGCGAGGGCAGCCGATACACCCAGATCGGCGCATCCTTGCCAAGCCCGCTTGCCTCCACGACCGCGGACTGGAGCCAGTAGATGCCAACCGGCTTCTTGTGGCGCGCCGTCTCCTGGAACCGGATGTCGATGAAATCGCGGCTTTCCACCATCTGCTTGGTAGCCTGGGCGAAGCGCGGTTCGTCGCGGTCGAGCGGCGGCACCTGGGTGAGGCCCGGGGCGAAGAAAACGAGGCCCAGAAGAAGCAGAACAAGCGGGGCGAGGCCCCTCCGGCCGATGACGCGCAACCAGCGCACGCCGGCAGTCCCGAAGCCTTCCGTTGCCCGCCCGGCGGATGTTTCGCTCATTGTCGTAAAGCCTATGCGACCGACTGGTAATGGCAACCGCGCCCACGCGCGATCCGGCCCCCGCGCGCTTCCTACATGAGAGCGCGCAAAAGGGAAACCGTTCGCGCACAACTCTCTCGCCTTCACACGCGCTCGCCGCTAGCTTTCGACACGCTGTCCGTCCCGTTTGCCAAACCGAAGTGGAGATTTCCGCAATGACCCTGATCGCGCAGATCACCGACCTGCACATCCGCCCGAGAGGCCTTGCCTGCTACCGCGTCAGCGAAACCAACATGCTGGCGGAGCGAGCCGTCGCGGCGCTGAACGCGCTCGCCCCCCAGCCCGACGCGGTCGTGGTCACCGGCGATCTCGCGGACGCGCCAGACGAGCGGGAATATGCCGGCGTCCAGCGGATTCTGTCCCGCATCAAGGCCCCGGTCTTTGTCATCCCGGGCAATCACGATTCGCCCGCGATGATGCGCGACCTGTTGACCGGCGTCGGCCCGATCGATCAGGGCAGCGACAGCAAGGTCCACTACGCGGTCGACATCGGCGACGTGCGGCTCGTCGCGCTCGACAGTTCGGTCCCGGGAAAGCCGCATGGCGAACTCGGCAGCGCCCAGCTTGCCTGGCTGGAGCATACGCTCGCAGAAAGCGACCGGCCGACGCTGATCGCCATACACCACCCGCCGGCGGCGACCGGCATCGCCCATATGGACCGGATCGGACTGAAGGATTCCGACGCGCTGGCGGCGCTTCTGTCGCGCAACAGCCATGTCGAGCGGATCATGTGCGGTCACATCCACCGCACCATCATCGCCTCCGTCGGCGGAACGGTGATGACACTGGCACCCAGCACCGGCCATCAAGTGCACTTGGATATCGCCGACCGGGAACCGGGCCGCTTCATCATGGAACCTCCGGGTTTTTTCCTGCACCACCACACGCGCGGCAGCGGCGTTGTCAGCCACCTCGCCTATATCGAAGCGTTCCCCGGCCCCTTCCCGTTTTTCGCCGACGAGGGCGTGAGCTGGTAGCCACTCCGTGCCTGAGCGCATCGGCCCGGCAGACTTTAACCTGTCGCGGACCAACCGCTGCCGATGATGCAGCAAAGACCAAAACACCGCGTCGACCGCCGTGCCCGTGCAAGCAGAGCGGTGGAAAATGCACTCCTACGAATCGTTGAACCCGCGAAAATACTGTCATTTATCGAAAGTGATTCGGTGAAAGATGCACGAGAACTATTGTAAAAAACACTGACCCACAGAAGAAGTAAACGCTACAACATAAGATGTTGGACTGCAAAAATTACTGTTTAATTTGCATCATCTTCTCTATAATAACAATTCAGCGTCAAATACGGCAAGAAATCGAGCATGCATGGCGCAAAATGACAAGAAAGAAACAGAATCGCAAGCAATGCTTGAGCAAGGTACGTCCTCGAATACGCGCAAATTGACCTCCTCCGATGCACCGTCATCCGGCTCGCTCCCGCCGGATGTTCCCGCACACATCGATGATCGACCGGATAAAATCGTGATTGGCGCAAACCCCGGCTTTCTTCTGGGTGACATTCCGTCCTTTGTGGTGATGCGGGTGTCCCGCTGCAGTGCAGGCGGGACGTTCTCCATCGATTTCATCAGCGAGAGCTGCGAAGCGATCTGGGGCCTCTCACAAGCGCAGATTGACAAGGATCTGGACCGCCTCTGGGCGCGCGTTGCCCCCGAAGACAAGACGCTGATGTTCGAGACCTTGCGGCAGGCCGGAAAGCAGGACCGCGAATGGGCCGGCACCTTCCGTATTCTTGAACCCGAAGGTGGCCGCAAATGGGTCGTGGGCCGCGGAATACCGCGCCGGGACATCTCCGTGTCCGAGACCTGGAGCATCACGATCACCGACGTGACGGAGCAGATACAGGCTTTCCACGACCTTCAGGCGAGCGAAATCCGCTTCAGGGCACTGGCGGAAAGCGTTCCAGGGGCGATTTTCAGATATTGCATTCACCCGGACGGCGCCGAGGAAATCACGGACATGAGCCCGGGCTGCCGGGGTCTTTGGGAACTCACGCCCGAGGAAACCATCATCGACGCCTCGTCGGTCTGGCAGCTGGTCCTCGACGAAGACCGTCCGGCAATGCAGCAGTCCGTCATGGTCTCGGCCCGAACCCTGGAGCCATGGCATCACGTATGGCGCATTCGGACGCGTTCGGGAAAACTGAAATGGCTCGAGGGCCGCGGACAGCCGAGACGCCTGCCCGACGGCAAAACCGTCTGGCACAGTGCCGTGTTCGATGTCAGCGAGCAGCGGGAAAAGGATGACGAGATCCGCCGCCTTGCGGAACAGGACGACCTTACCGGTCTCGCCAATCGCGCCGTTCTGCGCATTCGGCTGCAGGACATGCTGGCGCGCCATCACGAGACGTATGGAACTGGCGCGCTCATTCTCATCGGCCTCGACCATTTCAAGGATATCAATGACACGCTTGGCCACGACGTCGGCGACGGCGTTCTCGTCACGATCGCCGAACGGCTCAAGGGCTGCCTGAACGACGGAGACCTCGTGGCACGTCCGGGCGGCGACGAATTCGCGGTGCTTCTGGACCACATGCCGGACGAACCATCGGTCACCGCCGTCATCGAACGCATTTCGCTCCGGCTTGGCGACGATGTCCTCCTCAAAGGACGCCAGATTGCCATCGGCCTGTCGATCGGCGCGGCCTTGTTTCCGCGCGACGGACGCACGGCAAGTGAAGTGCTGAAACACGCCGGCATCGCCCTGTTCGAGGCCAAGGCCGCTGGACGGAACACCCATGTCTTCTTCTCACCCGCCCACAGCGCACTTCGCGCCCGGCGTCAGACACTGGCGGAAGCCCTCAGAACCGCGATCGCAAACGGAACGCCACGGGTCGCCTTTCAGCCCATCGTCGAAACAGCAAGTGCCGCCCACCGGGGCTTCGAGGCACTCGCGCGATGGACCCATCATGAAACGCCGGTCTCGCCGTGCGAGTTCATTCCGCTTGCGGAAGAAACCGGGTTGGCGACCGCGTTGGGCGATCTTGTGTTCCACAAGGCGTTGTCGCGCATTGCCGCGCTGCGCGAGCGCGGACTGAACCCGGGGATCGTCTCGATCAACGTGTCGGCGCGGCAATTGCGGGACCCGTCATTTCCACAGACCGTCGGCGACGCGTTGTCGTATCACGGACTCGCTCCCGGAGATCTGGAGATCGAGGTGACGGAAACCGTGATCTTCGGGCGCTGGGCGGACCGGATTGCCCGCACGCTCCAAGATCTGCACGGCATGGGTGCGCGCATCGCGCTCGACGATTTCGGCACGGGCTATGCGTCCCTCATTCATCTCAGACGCTTGCAGGTGCACCGCCTCAAGATCGACCAGTCCTTCATCAAAGAGTGCACGGAAAGCGCCGACGACGCGATCATCGTGCGCGCGATCATCAATTTGGCGCAGTCGCTCGGGCTTGATGTGGTTGCGGAAGGGATCGAAACCCAGCAGCAACGGCGGTTTTTGCAGGAAAGCGGCTGCGATTTCGCGCAGGGCTATCTGTTTGGCCGCCCGACGACGGATTTCGCCGCGATCGAGAGGTACTTGCGCGACGCACCCTGAACGCATGCGCCCAGACGGTTCCCGGAGAGCATCCAAGCGGCGACCACAGGTGTAAAATGCGCTGTAAAACGCCTGGAAGCACCTGCGAAGGAATTGCTGCAACCCATTGAAAAATTGGCGACCCCGGCAGGATTCGAACCTGCGACCATCGGCTTAGAAGGCCGGTGCTCTATCCACTGAGCTACGGGGCCGTTTGGGCAGTCGTCATTGAGAAACGATCCGGGGCGCAGCCGGTCCGTGACCAAACCGCAAGCGCGCCCGACCGCGCAGCCTGCTCAATGCGTCCAGGGCAGGACCCGGTCGTACCGGAAATTGTCCGAATAGGCGATTTTCGGGACACGACGGGTCTGCTGAGCTTCGACCCGGTAGGCGATGCCGTTGCGTCTGGCATAGGCCACCGCCTCGTCCTGGGTCTCGAACCGCAGGCGCACCTGCTGCTTCATGTCCGACGACGACGTGTACCCCATCAGCGGCTCGATCGAGCGTGCGGTTTCAGGCACGAACTCCAGGATCCAGTCGTGGGCGTTGCCGCGTCCGGATTGCGTTGCCGTCTTTGCCGGCGAGAAAATGCGTGCGACCATCGGGCGTGTTCCCTCACCATGAGCTTTGCCTGTCCCCGGCGGGACAAGGCTCTTCCTGTTTATTCCGTCCAGAGGACATGAAGTCAATGCCGAGCTGCGCACAAGACGCAGCCATCAGCCGCAACCCGATGTTCCCGCCCCTCATGGCTGGCCCAGCCGCAATCCGAAAACCGGGCGCAACCGGAAGGCATGCCATGGCGATGACGCGATACGCGCGACAATCGAGGGACCGCAGACCGCCTCCAGACGCTCGATGAAGGCCCGCATGCCATTATCCACGGCAGCATTGAACCCCTCGTGGCGCGACCCCACCTTCAACCCGATCGACGGGTTGGTGTTGATCTCGTAAACGGCAAGCCGGCCGTCGCGAAACCCGAAATCGGCCCGACCGTAGTCGATGCCGGCTTCCTCGAACGCGGGCCGCAGCAGCTCCGCATGCGGATTGGCCGCCATTTCGGCAACGATTCCCTCGAACTCCGCATCCGTGGCGAGACCGCGCTGCCCGTATTTCACGAAAGGGCTGCCTTCCATCACCGTGTTTCCCGGCAGCATCACGTCACCGACGCGGTAGATCGTATGACGCCGGTAGACCCCGTCGCGCACGGGTGTGTTGGCGAACTCGGTCACCAGCACGCGCGTCAGCGGGACGCCCTCGCTTTGAACCTTGTCGAGATAGGTCTCCAGCGCGGACTGATCCTCCAGCAATTCGAAAAAGTGCTGACTGTGCCCCTCCTCGCATTTCAGAAAGACGGGGAACCGCTCCGGACACGGACGCTGGGCCGCCGGATAGACCCGGTAGTCGTTGATGCCCAGGCGATGAAGCGTGCACAGCAGATCGTAGCGCAACAGCACAAGAGCCGGATCGTTGAACACCCGGACCCCGGCGTCGCGCAGCCTGCGGCAGACCTTTGCCGCCTCGGCGAGCTCGAAATAGCGCAGCCGGTCGAGGTCCGTGAACACGCAGGCGCTGGTCTCTATCCTGCTCTGGCGAAACAGCCAGTCGTATGTGCGCCCAGCCATCTCGAAATTGCGGTACGGCGACTTGCGAATGCCCTTGAGCGTATAGGCGTGTTCCGCCGTGGTGATGAAATGAATCATGACGCGATACGATAGCCTCCAGGCGAATGCGACGCCCCCGGTTGCAACAAGCGAAAACCGCAAGGATGGTTTGAATGCCAACATCGGCTGTGCTACGGATTTGTAGCAATATTTACAAGGTAGGTATCATGTCCTTTCTCGTTTCGCTTGACACATGCAAGACGCTTGGCAACCGCTTGGCCGGGAAACAAATGGTCGGGGCTCCGAAGTTCGGACCGGTGAAGCCGACAATTTCCGGCGCCGGCGAGAGCGACGGAACCCTTTCGCTTGACGCTGCCAAGGTGCTCGGCACCCGCCTGAGTGGCGCCAGCATGGTCGGTATAAGCAAACCCGGTGGCATAGCGATCTCCGGCGCGGTCACACTCGACGTCAGCAAGACCCTCGGCGCGCGTGTCGCCAACCCGCAGATGGTTGGCTCATCCAAGCCCACCGTTGAGACGACTGAGGACTGATCTCAGGGTTGCCCGCACAGGCGGCCAGTCGACATCAGGAGGCGGCGGATGACAATCCGGCGCCTTTTTTCTGCCCCGCGCGGCAAATCTCGCCACGCTTGATCAACGATCATGAAACCGCGCCCCTCCCGCCTGGTCGGGGTCGCGGTCACGCTTTTCCGTTTCAGGATCAACCGATGTCCGCTTCCCTCTTCCTGCCTGGAAAAAACGCCGCCATTCGCCACCTTTGCGCGCTGCACGGGAGGTTTCGGGAAAGCCTGTCGCATCTTTTCGAGCGGTGCCATGGACATGTCGACGTCGACCGCTCGCGCGCAGACATGCTGCTCGCCCGGCTCGATCAGTCGGAACGCATTCCGCCCGCCCTCTTCGGCACCTATTTCGATGCAATCGATGCTGTCGCCGCACAGGATCTCGCAGGATTGCAGCACGCGATTGACGATCTGCTGACGTACGACCTGGCGACGGCACCCCCGGCGCTGCAACTGCGTCCGCTGAACCGCGACGCCTTCAGCCTGGAAGGCGAGGCGGCGTTGCGCCGGCAATTCGTCTCCGAATCGCTCCATGACCGACAGCTTTCGCATCTGGTTGGAGGCGATTGCGACGCGGCGCTCGGCAAATTGCACGAGAGCCTTGCGCTCCTGCGCGAACACGCGCCCAAAACCTACGGCGAAATGGAAACCCTCGTTTCGGAGATCGTTCCGGCACATGGGTCCATTCACAACGGACTGGAGTTCGACGGCGCCAGTAGCCTGAAACGCTGGGGAACGGTGCTGATCAACATGAACCGCGGCCGCGGCAAGATCGCGCTTGCCGAAACGCTGGTGCATGAAGCCGCGCACGGCACGCTTTTCGCCATGTCGCCGGTGGAGTTCTATGTCCTCAACGGGGCGGAGAAACGCTATGCATCGCCATTGCGCATCGACCCGCGACCGCTTGACGGCATCTATCACGCCACTTTCGTTCTGGCGCGCATGCATTTCGCCATGCGCGAGCTGATAGACGCTCCGAACCTTTCCGCCGATGACAGGGCGGAAGCTCGCGAGCTTGCCGGGCAAAGCCGCATCGGTTTCTCGGACGGATACGAGGTGCTGGCGGCCCATGCGGACTACACGCCCACGGGACGACAGATCATGGAAGAAACCCATGCCTACATGCAGGCGCTGGAACCGGCACAGGCCGCTGCGCCGATCAGGCCATGATAACAATGAAAAGAAGGTCGTAGAGAATGGTCGGGGCAGCAAGATTCGAACTTGCGACCCTC
This sequence comes from Stappia sp. ES.058, assembly GCF_900105595.1. Taxonomy (GTDB): domain Bacteria; phylum Pseudomonadota; class Alphaproteobacteria; order Rhizobiales; family Stappiaceae; genus Stappia. The sequence continues at coordinate 2,106,062 of NZ_LT629784.1, forward strand.
TGCTCCCAAAGCAGATGCGCTACCAGGCTGCGCTATACCCCGTCCGGTCTGCCGTGTATCGGTGTTCGGACCGATCCGTCAAGGCGGAAATGAAGACCGCGCCTCAAAGTCGCGAACCATCGGATGCACTGCGTCGTCATCCAGCGGAATCCCCTTCAACAGGACGGCGGGCGCAGACACCCGGGCGCGGGAGGATCACGAACAGGGCGCAGCCCTACACGGCCTGACGCTTGTGCCGCTTCGACAGATACATCGCTTCCTCGGCCTCGTGCGGCAGCGCCTCAAGCGTTTGGTGGGCCTGCGTCGCGCAGGCGATGCCGAAAGAGGTCACTGGCTTGATTGTGCTCACCGCCTTTTGGCCCGGAGCGGACCAGGACAACGGCCTTGAAATACGCGCGGCGATCCGTTGCGCGATCATGGTCGCCGCCTCCGCGTTCGCATTGCGCAAGCCAACCATGAACTCATCCCCGCCGAGGCGTGCGGCGATATCGCCGTGCCGGATGGTTCTGTGCAACACGCGCGCCGCAGACTGGATAAGCGTATCGCCGGCCTGATGGCCGAAGGTGTCGTTGACCCACTTGAAGTTGTCGAGATCGATGTAGATGAAGGCCGCTTCCGGTATCCGTGCAGACACATCCGCAAGCAGGCGTTCCGCCTGATGGCGAAAGGCAACCGGATTGAGCAAACCGGTCATCGGGTCCGTCTCGTTCAACCGCTTGAGCCGCGCCGCCTCATGGCGGAGGTCCTGCTGCTGCGCCAGACTGTCCTCCAGTCTGCGGGTGCTGCGCTTTGCGTCCTCTGACGCCGTAAGGAACTTTCCGATCAAAGACTTCGATTGATCCAGTTGCAGGATCACCAAAGGCCGCTTCAGCCCGACGATCTCCGAAAGTCGCCCACCGGAAAACGTCATCCTCTCGCCGTCGGTCCCTTCAAGGCCGATGAACACCGGGGTCGAAGACTTGAATGCGCGCGACATCCGCGCGCGCGAGCGACCGGGCCCCTCGGCGAAAAGCGTCAGGAACTCCCCGCGCTCAACCACACCGTATCGACGCTGCGCCGCGCGATTTGAAAGCCAGAGCTGGCCGTCTTCATCAACGACGAAGGTGGCCTTCGGCATGTTTTCGATCGCAATCGCCAACCCGCGCAGCAGAAGCTGCGCGTCAGGGGTAGAACTCGTAACCATTCGCGTGTTCCCGAGGCGACAGGTGGACACGCACCCGACACCGGGATGGTCGGTCGCGATAGCTTCCACAATCTCGACATGAGCGTAGCCATTGGCTGTCGCAACAATGCGGCCGAAGACATTGGTGGTCATCATGCACAAGGACGGTCGCCCCTTGACCTGTTCGGCAAAGGGACACCGGCTGTTGACCAGAACGATCTCGTCCCCGTCAATGGATTCAACCCGGCCCCCCACCGATACGGGCCTTCATGTCGGTCAGGATGGCCCCGATCATCTCGGGACCTGGAGGTTGGCCACGCATTCCCCCGACATACTGGGATGCCAGGTCGTCGCCGATCTTGCCGCCAACCACACCCACAAAGGACGACGCGTCCTCGATCCCGACAACCTCTTCAAGAGTGCCGGCGAGCGTGCCGATCATTCCCTGAAAAAAATTACGTCATCCAGCTCGATATTGAAATCAGGATCACTGTCCAAAGTCACTTCAGACATTCAGCCGACTCTCTCGAACCAAGCTCAGAAATCATCGCCCCAGAACTTCAGTTGAATTGCAAATTAAACATGCGCGCCGGGCGCGAAATTACACCGCCTACATGAATATAATCTTGTCGTTGCAGTCGTCAACAGAAACGCAAAGCATCATGAAAGGCTTTATCACTTTGCCATGCCGGAACTCCCGCAAGGTCAGTCGGAAGCGGGCGTGGCGGCGATCTGGTCGCTCTGCACGACGTCCCCGGGCACGATTCCAAGCCGTGCCGCTGTCCCGCCCGGCACCTCGAGGACAAAGCGCACGACAGCCCGAGAGGGAACAAGGGCTTCGGAGAGCGGGGTGGTCTCGCGTGCTATATGGGCCACCCGGCCCGATGCCTCGATGAAGATCATGTCGAGCGGGATGAGAGTGTTCTTCATCCAGAAGGCGACTTCACGCTCCTGGCGAAAGTCGAACAGCATGCCAGCGTCGTCGGCCAGTGTTTCGCGATACATCAGTCCACGGGCCCGCGCCTGCGGCGTCTCGGCGATCTCCACCTCGAACCTGTGACGGCCTGAGGCCGAAATCACGAACAACGGCTCGCGGCGAAGCTCCAGCGACGCCCCGACCTGCATGCCATCCGCGCGCACGCCACCATGAAACGCCAAAACACAGAAAAGCATCGCGATGAGTGCGGCAAACGGAGGTGTCGCCGGCGCGCGACGCGGGTCGGCGGGCGACGACATCAGTGCGACGACGGAATATGCACGCCCTCACCGTCCGGACGGATCTCTGCGGCCATGCGCCCCTTGGGCCCCTGGCCGAACCGCACCATGACCGTCTGACCGGGTCGCAACTCGGTGATCCCGAAGCGGCGCAGGGTTTCCATGTGAACGAAGATGTCCTCCGTCCCCTCGCCCTGGGTCAGAAAGCCGAAGCCCTTCACACGATTGAACCACTTGACGGTTGCCCGCTCGTATCCGCCTTCGGGAACGACCTGGACATGGGTGCGCGACGGCGGCAGTTGCGAGGGATGAACCGCAGTGCTCTCATCCATCGACAGGATTCGAAAGGCCTGAAGACCGCGTGAGCCGGGTGTGACCTCGCAGACGATGCGGGCGCCCTCGTAGGCCGTCCGGTAGCCGTCCCGCCGCAGGCACGTCACATGCAACAAAACATCCGCCGCGCCATTGTCGGGAACGATGAAGCCGTATCCCTTGGCCACGTCGAACCACTTTATTGCTCCGGCGAGAACATGCAGGTCGGTTCCTGGGTCTTCCCCGGTCCCGTCCGGCACCGCCATGGCGTGTTTCGATCCCAAGTCCTTCATAGTCCACGCCCCTGATACGCCGTAAGCTGGATACGCCTTCGCAGGAACCGCAACACCAATGATTCCGCATGGTGAGGATAACATCCTGCAAGGACAGGACCACATATAATTCCGAAAAAGTGCCAGTGGTCCAGCGTGTCGAGTGTGAAACGCTTTTTATCGATTCGCAAAGCCCGGACTTTGGGTCTGTCTGTGCGAAAGGCGGGCGAGTGCGTGAAAACAACCCCGCCGGAGCGATCCGCCATTGATCTGGGCGTGCAACTCCATAGTGTTTCGACAACACCGCCAACGGACCGGCCCGCGCACACGGCCTGGTCCCGACGGCATCGCCAAACCCGGAAACGCCATCACAAAAGAGGTGATCATGCGCTATCTGCATACAATGGTCCGCATCCGCGACATCGACGAATCCCTGGACTTCTATTGCAAGACCTTCGGCCTTGAGGAAGTACGCCGCCACGAAAGCGAAGCGGGCCGCTTCACGCTGATCTTCCTGGCGGCGCCCGCCGACGTCGAGGCCTTCAAGAAGGGGTCCGCGCCCGCATTGGAGCTGACCTACAACTGGGATCCGGAAGAGTATGACGGCGGGCGCAACTTCGGCCATCTCGCCTATGAGGTCGACGACATCTACGCGACCTGCGAAAAGCTCCAGGCCGCCGGCGTGACCATCAACCGTCCGCCGCGCGACGGACGCATGGCCTTCGTTCGCTCGCCCGACAATGTCTCCATCGAACTGCTGCAAAAGGGCGAGGCGCAGGCGCCGAAGGAGCCCTGGGCGTCGATGGGCAACACCGGCAGCTGGTAAGGCCGCCGCCTCACGGCCGGGCCTCGGGCTCCGGCCGCGACGTGCATGGCGGCGGCACCGCACCGCCGCCACGCGCGGTTTTTCGCGGCTGCGAAGACGGCTGTGGATTACAGTGCATCTACCCCCTTGCCTGACAAAAAATTTCTGCCTATAACCCGCCCACATCGACGGACCGGGCGCCCATCGTCTAGCGGTCTAGGACGCCGCCCTTTCACGGCGGAAACACGGGTTCGAGTCCCGTTGGGCGTACCACTTTGTTTATCTTGACGGCGTCATCCTTTTTTGGACGCCGATGTTCCGAAGATCCGACCGCCCCACGCCCCGGCATGCCGATCGATACCGCTACACCGCGTATTTCGCGATCATCGCTTCCAGGTATTCGGCCGCTTCCTTGCCCTTCAGCGCATCGTGCCAGAGCCCCCTGGCGATCTCCTCATGCAGCGCCATGGCTTCCTGCGCCGCGGTGATCAGGGCAACACCAAGACGGATGTTGGGCTGCTCGCCGAGACGAAACGGACTGATCGCCACCAGCGAGCGCCCGTCCTGACGGAAAATCTGGAAGCTCGTTGCCGGCACCGGTTCGCGCACGATGCCGATCTGGATGCCGATCGGCTCCTCCCGCAGCATTTCCAGAATGGATTCCGCCTCCCGGCGGGCCTGCACACGCCGGGCCCGAACCACATCGGAGGGCAGATCGTGGCGGCCGATCAACCCGTGCAAAAGAAACCGCTCCAGATCCGCTGAGGCGATCAGGCTGACGATCAGGGGACGGCGCTGGTGAAAGGATTTCTTGCGGGCCCGCAGGATCTCGAGCAGGGAGGCCACCAGATCGGCGGCGGCATCCGCCGTCATGCTGCTTTCCGGAACCGATTCCAGCAGCACCTCGCGCAGCATGTCGTCATAGGCATCCGAGGTCAGCAGGTAGGACACCGGGCTGAACAGCCCGATGATCTGCTCGCAGTTGCGTTCCAGCTGTCGCATGCGCTCGAAAAACGCCACCGCGCTGCTGACATACTCGACCCCGACCCCCATCAGGCTCGCGAGCGAGACGCCCAGCTCCGAGGCAATGCTGGTCAGTGTCTCGATCTTGCGAATTTCCCCCTTTTCCGCCCGGTAGAGAGCGGCGCGGGACATGCCAAGCTTTTCGGCAAGCGTTTCCGGCGACAGGCCCTTGCCCAGACGATGGGCTCTCAATCTCGCGCCAATATCGGAGAAGCTGATTGTTTCCTCGGCCGGCACGCATCTTTCCTTCCACTCAAAAATTTATCGTCTCGACGAGGCGGGCTTGTCAACGCAACCGACACTCGAATTGAAATAACGTACAAATTATTAGATTAAAAGAGCCGTCGTCTCATTTTTGAGATTTCTCGTTGACAGTAAAATTTTCCGCTCGTACGCTCTCGTCTTTCCGGATGTAAAACTCCAAAGAGGGCAACAATGAAAACGTCCATTCGCAACTTATCTGCCTCATGTCTGCTTGTCGCGGCCACCGTATCCGGTGCGTCAAATGCTTTCGCGGCCGAGTTTACCGCGAAGATCGGCCACCTCGAATCTGCCCAGCAATCGCGCCATGTCCACCTTGAGAAGGTGGCCGAGCTTGTCGCGGAGCGCACCGACGGAGCTGTCGAGTTCCAGATCTTTCCGCAGGGCCAACTTGGCTCGCAGCGCGAAATGACCGAAGGCGTTCAGCTCGGCTCGCTCGAAGGCACCGTTGCGCCGGCAGCGTTCCTGGGTGGCTTCAATCCGGTGGTATCCATTCTCGACATCCCCTTCCTGCTGCCCAACAGCGACGAAGCGGCGCAAAAGATCCGCGGCGGCGATTTCGGCGAAGCGCTTTGCAGCTCCTTCGACGAGCGCGGCGTGACCTGTATCGGCCTGTGGCCGAACGGCCGGAAGAACTTCACGTCGTCGAAGCCGCTTGCCAGCATCGATGACTTCGCGGGCCAGAAGTTCCGCGTGATGGATTCCAACATTCTCATCGAGCAGTTCAATTCGCTCGGCGCCTCGGCCATCGCACTGCCGTTCGGCGAGCTCTACACGGCACTTCAGACCGGTGTCGTCGACGGCGAGGAAAACCCGCTCGACACCATCCAGCGCATGAAGTTCCACGAAGTGCAGGATCATCTCGTGCTGTCCAACCACGGCGCCATGGAAGACGTCATCCTGTTCAATCCCGCCTGGTGGGCAAGCCTGCCGCAGGAGCACAAGGACACGATCGTCGCCGCGTTCCAGGAAGTCATCCCGGAGTTGATCGCGCACAAGAGTGCGGCCGTCGACGCGGCGCTTGAGGAAATCAAGAAGTCCGACATCCAGGTTCGCGAAATGAGCGACGAGGAGAAGGCTGCGTTCCGCAAAGTGATGTATCCGGCCGGCCGCGCTGCCTATCTGGAGCGCGCAGGTGACGCCGGCGACGAGCTGATCGCCGTCTACGAAAAGGAATATGAGGCCGCCACGGCCGAATGAATTCCGACCCGGTGCCGTCAAACGGCATCGGGTTTTCTATTGCCGGGCCTTTGTCGGGCCCGGCGTCAGGTCCCTTTTGCAAGGACAGTCCCTTGAAGATCTTGACCGCCATAAGAACGGCAGAGCGTGTCGCTGCTGTCTCCATCTTTCTGTCGATGGTTGTGCTTTACTTCTCCAACGTGCTTGCACGGCAGGTCGGAGGCACCTTCGCGTCAGACTTCGCCTGGGTGGAAGAAGCGGTTCGGCTGATGAGCCTCTTCCTGGTCTTTTTCACGGTTGGTCTCGCGCTGGAAAAAGGGCGCCATGCCGGCGTCCACACCTGGCGCGACCGTATCGCCCGGGCCACCGGCCTGCCCTTGCGCAAGGTGATCGACGCGGTCGGCTTCGTCTTCTGCGTCTATCTCGTCTATCTCAGCTACCAGATGACCGCCTTCGTCTACGGGATGGGACAGAAAAGCCCGACCCTGAACGTCCCCGTCTTCTGGATGTATCTCGCGCCGACCACCGGCTTCGCCCTCATGGCGCTGCGCTACGCTCTCAGCTTTTTCGACCGCATCGATCGTTTCGCCGGACAGGCGTCGGAGGAACTATGATCCTTATCGCACTCGTCATCTTCGTCGCGGTCCTGTTGCTCGTTCTCGGGTTCGAGATGTTTCTGGTGCTGGGCGTCCCGGCATTGATGATCAAGGAATTCTTCTACGGCAGCCTTCCCGACCCCGTCCTCGCCCAGAAAATCCTCGGCGGCATCAACCACACCACCCTGCTGGCGATCCCCTTCTTCATCCTGGCGGCGGAGCTGATGGGCGCGGGCCAGATCGCAAGCCGGCTGACCGGGCTGGTCAAGACGCTGATCGGCCATCTGCGCGGCGGCATGGGCTACACCACCATCGGCGGCTCCATGGCCTTCGGGTCTGTGTCCGGCTCCGCGCCGGCGACCGTCGCCGCCATGGCGCGCATGGTCTATCCGGAGTTGCGCAAGGCCGGCTTCAGCGACCGGTTCTCGCTCGGCCTCATCGTCTCGAGCGCGGAAACGGCCTTGCTGATTCCCCCCTCCATCACTTTCATCATCTATGGCTGGATGACCGGCACGTCTGTCGCCAAGCTGTTCGTCGGCGGCCTTGCTGTCGGTCTTGTACTGGGCATCGCCTTTTCCGTGATGGCGGCCATCGAGGCCCGTCGCAGCGGCGTCGAGCGCGCCCCGCGCACCAGCTGGCGCGAGCGCCTCGTCGCGATCCGACAGTCCGGCTGGGCGCTCGGCATGCCGTTCATCATCCTGGGCGGCATCTACAGCGGCTATTTCACGCCCACCGAAGCCGCCGCCGTCAGCGTCATCTACGCCATCCTCGTCGAGGGACTGGTCTTTCGCGAACTGACATGGCGCAAGCTGTTCGATGTGACGGAACGGGCCGCGATCTCGACCGCGATCATCTTCATCCTGCTGGCGATGGGCAGCCTGCTGTCCTATTTCATCACCTTGGCGCAGGTGCCCACGGCCATCACAGACTTCCTGGAGGCGATCAACGCCGGACCGGTGATGTTCCTCCTGATCGTCAACGTCTGCTTCCTGATCGCCGGGATGTTCATCGATCCGAACTCGGCGCTGCTGATCCTGGTCCCGCCCCTCTTCCCGGTGGCCATGGCGCTTGGCATCGACCCCGTCCACTTCGGCATGGTGGTCACGCTGAACATCTCCATCGGCATGATCACGCCCCCGTTCGGCCTCGATATCTTCGTGGCCTCCTCGACTTTGTCGAAGCCGGTCGTGACCATCATTTCGGGACTGTGGCCCTTCATCATCGCCAATCTGATCGTTCTGGCGATCATCACCTATGTGCCGGACATTTCCACGTTCCTGCCCCGGCTCGTGTTCGGATGAGTGCTATGCTGAAAACACCCCACGCCACCGCCGGCCGGGACGCGCCAAGCGCGTTCGACCTCGACCTCCGGGTCAAGAGCAACACCGCGGTCAACGGCGAATACCGGATGATGGTGCTCGATGCGCCGACACATCTGCTGAACCGCTGCCAGGCCGGCCAGTTCTTCAACATCCTGTGCCCGCAGGCCGGTGGCGAGAGCCCCTATCTGCGCCGGCCGATGAGCATCTACGGTTTCTATCCGGAGAAGAACGAGCTGCATTTCCTCTACAAGGTCGGCGGCGCGGGAACCCGCGCGCTGGCAACCCTTGGAGACGACGACAGGCTGACCGTCTTCGGCCCGCTCGGCACACCCTTCACCATCGATGAGGACTGGATGGATCTCGTTCTCGTTGCCCGCGGCGTGGGTCTTGCCACGCTTGCGCCTCTGGCGCTGGAAGCCAAACGTCTCGGCCGCCGGCTGACGGCGATCTGCAGCGCGCGCCATCCCGACTACCTGATGTCCATCGATCTGTTCGAGGGACTGGGTGCCAAGGTCATCGCCCTGACCGACGCGGACGGCTCGTCAACGCCGGAAAACCTCGAGATCGTTCTGGAAAAGCTGATCGCCGAGGGCCGCGCGGATGCCTTCTACACCTGCGGGTCGAACCGCATCCTGCGCCTCTTGCAAAAGCTCGGCGAGATCCACGGCATTCCCGGCCAGGTCGCACTGGAGCAGCAGATGGCCTGCGGTATCGGCATGTGCCAGTGCTGCGTTCGCAAGTTCAACCGTGACGACAAGGTCGTCAATCTGAGGGTCTGCCGGGAAGGCCCCGTCTTCGATATGGCAGAGGCCATTGCATGGTAGATCTCACAGTCGATATTGCCGGGCTGAAGCTCAAGAACCCGATCATGCCGGCCTCCGGGACCTTCTCGGAAGAGCTGGCGGAGGTCTTCGACCTAGAACTGCTCGGTGCGCATGTCACCAAGACGATCACGCGGGACTGGCGGGACGGCAATCCGACACCGCGCGTGTGCGAGGTCAACGGCTCGATGCTGAATTCCATCGGCATTCCGAGCAAGGGCGTATCTGCATTCCTGGAAAAGGTCGTGCCCTTCTTCAAGCGCTATGAAACGCCGCTTGTCGTCAGCATCTCGGGCAACACGGCCGACGAGTTCGCGACCCTGTGCGAGGAGGTCAGCGTTGCCGGTGTCGACGCCATCGAGGTCAACATCTCCTGCCCGAACATCGAGGAAGACGGCAAGGCCTTCGCCATCCGCCCCTCCTCGACCTTCGAGATCATGCAGCGCCTGCGCGCGGCAAGCCCGCTGCCGCTGTGGGCGAAGCTCACGCCGAACACCGGCGAGGTCGCAGAAGTGGCGCGGGCCGCCGAAGACGGCGGCGCGGACGCGCTCGTCGTCTCCAACACCATCCTTTCGATGGCCATCGACATCCACTCCCGCCAGCCCAGGCTCGGCAATCTGATGGGCGGCCTGTCGGGCCCGGCGCTGAAACCGATCGCGCTGCGTATGGCCTATCAATGCGCGCGTGCCGCCAACATTCCGGTGATCGGCTGCGGCGGCATCTCCACCGCCGAGGACGTGATCGAATATCTGATCGCGGGCGCCACCGCCGTTCAGGTCGGCACGGCGACCTTCATCCATCCGACCGCAATGCTCACCATCCTTGGCGATCTCGAAGCCTGGCTTGCCGCGCAAGACATCGCCTCCGTGTCCGAGTTGATCGGCTCGGTGATCGACGGTGAACAGGATATCCGCACCTCAGCTATCGCGGTGGCACAATGACCCTTGCAAACAAGACCCCGGCCGCAGCCTCGCAAGAGGACGACGACGCGCTCGCCACGCGTCTCTTTCGCGAGATCGCGGAGATGACCCCGGACGTTCAGGGCGTCAGCCGCCCGGCGTTTTCCAACGTCGAGACCAAGACGCTCTCTTATCTGGAGGACTTCGCCCGCTCGCAAGGGCTCGAGGTCTGGTACGACGACGGCTGCAACGCCAATTTCTGCCTGCCGCAGGACCGCGATGCGGAAAGCTTCATCGTCATCGGCTCGCATGTCGACAGCGTGCCCTTCGGCGGCAACTACGACGGTCTCGCCGGCGTGATCGCGGGGCTGATGTGCCTGGTGCGGGCGCGCCGCGGCGAAAAAACCTTCCGCCGGCCCGTCCATGTTCTCGCCATGCGCGGCGAGGAAAGCGCCTGGTTCGGCCCCTGCTACATCGGCTCGAAAGTGCTGACCGGACAGCTGACGGAAACCGAGGCCAACGCGCGCCACAAGGGCGACGGGCGCACGCTCGCCGAGCACATGGCCGAGATCGGCCTTCCGACAGACCGTATCGCCAACCGCGAACCGCTGATCGACTGCAGCCGGGTCGAGGCCTATCTGGAACTCCATATCGAGCAGGGCCCGCTGCTGATCGGCAAGAACATTCCCGCCGCCGTGGTTTCCGGAATACGCGGCAACTTCCGCCACCGCGCGATCAACTGCATCGGCGAGGCGGGGCACTCGGGCGCCGTGCCCAAGGCCTATCGCCGCGATCCGGTGCTGGCCTTCGCCGACCTCATGGTGCGGCTCGACGAAAGCTGGACGACGATCCTGAACAAGGGCGCCGACCTTGTGCTCACCAGCGGCATGGTGTCCACCGACCGGGAAACCAACGCGCTGTCGCGCATTCCCGACCGCCTCACCTTCAGCCTCGACATCCGCAGCCAGAGCCCCGAGACGCTGGACGAGATGCGCAGTCTCATCGCCACCGAGATGAAGCAGATCGAAAAAGACCGGAAGGTCCGCTTCGAGCTCGACGAGGGCATGTATTCCGCCCCCGCGATCTGCGATCCTGAGGTCGTTGACGGGTTGCGAAGCGCCATGGATCGCGCCGGCCTGGAGCCCTTCGTGATGCCCAGTGGCGGCGGGCACGATGCGGCGGTGTTTTCCGCCGCCGGCGTTCCGGCAGGAATGGTCTTCGTGCGCAACCGCAACGGCTCGCATAATCCGGATGAAGCGATGGACGTTTCGGACTTCCTGCGGGCATGCGATATCTTCTCCGCCTATCTCGAGGAGCAAGCATGACCACACTTACGATTCGCCGGCCCGACGACTGGCACCTGCATCTGCGCGACGGCGACGTGCTGGAAGGTGTCCTCCCCCACACCTCCCGCGATTTCGCCCGGGCGATCATCATGCCCAATCTCGTGCCGCCGGTGGTCACCACTGCCCAGGCGGCATCCTATCGCGACCGCATTCTCAAGGTGCTGCCCAAGGGCGACGACTTCACGCCGCTGATGACGCTTTATCTGACCGAGACCACCGATCCGTCGGATGTGGAGGCAGGCTATCGCGACGGGCTGATCTCGGCGGTGAAACTCTACCCCGCCGGCGCGACGACGAATTCCGAAAGCGGCGTGCGCGATCTCGCCAAGGTCTACCCGGTGCTGGAGAAGATGGCCGAGATCGGTCTGCCGCTCTGCGTCCATGGCGAAGTGACGGACCCGGAGATCGACATCTTCGACCGGGAAGCCGTGTTCCTTGAGACGATTCTCGCGCCCTTGCGCGAAAGGCTGCCGGAGCTGCGCGTCGTGCTGGAGCATGTGACGACGGAAAACGGCATCGACTACGTCAAGGCGCAGGAAAAAAACGTCGGCGCGACGATCACCACCCATCACCTGATGATCAACCGCAACGCCATTCTCGCCGGCGGCATCAGGCCGCATTACTACTGCCTGCCGGTCGCCAAGCGCGAGAAGCATCGGTTGGCGCTCAGGGCCGCCGCGACATCGGGAGATCCCCGTTTCTTCCTGGGAACCGATTCCGCGCCCCATCTCGACCCGCTGAAGCTCTCCGCCTGCGGCTGCGCCGGGATCTTCACGTCCATCAACACGATGGCCTGTCTGGCCGAGGTCTTCGAACAGGAAAACGCTCTGGACAAACTGGAGGCCTTCGCCTCGCTCAACGGGCCGTCCTTCTACGGCCTGCCCGTGAATGAGGCCACCATCACCCTCACCCGCCAGGACGAACCGGTCACCTTCCCCGACAAGATCGCGGTCGGCGAGGACGAGGTGACGGTGTTCGACCCGATGATCCCGATCCACTGGAATGTGGGTAGCTAGACCGGTCCAGATTCAGTAAAGCACCTAGCGTAGAATCCGCTCGCAGCACAGGACCCAGCCCATGTTCCACAACACCTTCCCCGAAAAGGCCCTCGTTTCCGAGTTGGTCGCCAAAATGCTGCTCGAGATCGAAGCCGTCCATTTCCGGGCCGATCAGCCGTTTACCTTTACCTCCGGCCTTGCGAGCCCGGTCTATATCGATTGCCGCAAGCTGATTTCCTTTCCGCGGATTCGCTCGGCCGTCATGGATTTTGCGGCCGGCACGATCCTGCGGGACGCGGGCTTCGAACAGTTCGATTCCGTCGCCGGCGGGGAAACGGCCGGAATTCCCTTCGCCGCCTGGCTGTCGGAACGCCTCGGCCTGCCGATGCAATATGTGCGCAAGAAGCCCAAGGGCTTCGGCCGGGATGCCCAGATCGAGGGCTATCTCAAGGAAGGCTCGCGCGTCCTTCTCGTCGAAGACCTGATCACCGACGGCGGCAGCAAGGTCAAGTTCGCCGAAGCCATCGAGAAGGCCGGATCGAAAGCAACGGATACGTTTTCGGTGTTCTACTACGACGTCTTCCCAGGCACGCCCGAACGCCTGGAGGCGGCCGGCATGCGCCTGCACTATCTCGCGACGTGGTGGGACATTCTCGACGTCTGCAAGAAGCAGAAGCATCTTTCGCCTGACGTTCTCAGGGAAGTGGAGAACTTCCTGCACAATCCGCTGGAGTGGTCGGCCAACCACGGCGGCATTGCCGAACTGTCCAGTTAATAGGATCGGAGTTGGAAATGTTTGAAAGTCTCGTCGAGATCGTTGTCGATGGTGGGCACGGGGTGCGCTCCTACAATTCCTGCGCCAAGGCCGCGCGGGCACGGATCTCCAGCGAACCGGACAATGCAGCCGCCCTCACCCTGATCATGTTCGCCGCACAGGGCGTGGTGGAAGCCTACGACGATCAGCCGCTGCCGATCGACGCCGCCGACGCTCTTCTCGACAACTTCAAGGGAATGGTCACCACGCTCGACAAGGCCTATGCGGACGGTTCGAGCGACGCGAAACTCGCCGCATTGAATGCGGTTTCGATCCAACTCGTGGAAGTTGCAAAAAACTGACCCCATGACGGGCTTGCCGGGTCTGTACATCCCGGCGGCGGGCCCGATATCCGGGTCGGCCACCTGGACCGTCGAACGAACCCGCCCGGCGGTTTCTCCGGAACTCTGAAGTATCGCCCGGCTTATGCGCAGGATCAGAGATTGCGCGGCCCGCCGACAGGCCGGCCGCGCAACACCTCTCGCCCGCTTCCATTCCCCGCACACCTGCACGATCCGGGCTCGCCACTGCATCGGCATGGACTGGTTCCTTCCAGAATTGCATACGTTTGCAATTTCGAAAGCGTGGGTTTGCGTTTTGCGAAGGACGCCCGATCGAACGCGGGGTCATTTGCAAAACGCAAATGCGACGCACATCAATCCGGGAAATTTAGGAAAATAATACAAAATATCGTCACTTACCTAAAGTGGCATGCTTCTTGGATACAGTATAAGCATCCTGGCAAGCACCGCTTCGGAGGGTCAGCCCGAAGCCCGCAAGCCGGTCACAAAACCGCGATGCCCCATCGACCAAAATCGCGGAAACAAAAACTCCCAGGCGCCCGCCGCGGCACATGTCATCGTTTCCACCCCAGATGACTTCCCCGGCGGGCGTTTTCTCTCTTTACCCCCGAGCTCCCCGTTTGCGCGAAACCGGCCAGGTCAGGTCCGGTGGTTTTGGGCTCAAGACACGAAAAAGCTCGCGACCCGAAGGCCGCGAGCCAGATCTGTCAAAGCAGACGTCTCAGAAGCGAAGCTTCATGCGGGCGTAGCCGCCAAGATCGGTCGTGTTCTCGCTGAACCCCGCCTGTCCGAGCAGCGAGACCGAGAACCGCTCGCTGATGTCCATGTCGAAGCCTGCCGCAAAATCGGCACGCACACGGTCGGAGCTCGCAACGCTGGACAGCGACCCGAAGGAGGCATCGCCGCCCGCAAGAACCGCCGTGGTCGACACGCTCGGGTCGGTGAGCTGGGCCGTCAGCCCGCCGCGCAGGAACACGACGGTCGGACGGTCCTGGAGGTCGAAGGCATGGCCGATCTCGAGAACGGGCGCTGCCGCGACCGAGGTCTTCGAGACGCCACGCACATTCCAGTTCAGCGGACCGGAACCGTTTTCCTGAAACGCATCCTGCCAGAAGCGCGTGACCGAGAGCGCCATCGCGGGCTTGGCATAGAAGCCGTGGCGTTCAAACACCGCCGACACACGCCCTTCCGCCGTCAGGAACCGGCCCTTGACGTTGGCCGAAGCACTGTGACCCGTGCCACCAATCGCATAGCGCCGGTTCTGGTCGAGGTCGTAGACACCACCGCCCACCGTGGTGGAGAAGGTGAACATCCCCACCTCGTGCTTAAGCGCGACACCGGCGCTGAAGCGGCTGCCGGACTGCGAATAGGTGCTGCTCTTCACATCGATGTATTCGATCTGACCGCCGATCTCGACGAAGGTGCTGTCGAAGACCTCCTTCTGGAATGCACCGGCCACGCCGGTCGTCACTTCGCGGAAGGAATCCGTGTTTGCGGTCGCGCTTTGGTGATGACGATTGCCGATGGCCTGGACCCACACGCAATCGCGCTGACGGAAGAACGCATCGCCCATGCCGGGATCGAGCGTCGGACAGCTCTGCAACAGCCCGTGCAGTGCCTGGGACGCGGCGACCGCCTTCATCGCGCCGTTCAGGCTTTCTTCCGGTGACAGGGAATTGAAGTGGCGTTCCGTTTCGGCCGTGTTTCCGGAATTGAGGAGTGTCGAGCCGAATTGCTGAACCCCGCCCGACGTGTTGTCCGTCATCCCCGCGGACTTGATCTGGCTCATCGCGTTTTCGAAGTACTCTGCCGTATTCGCGGCATTGCGCCCGAAGCCCTTTGCCCCGCCCTTGTAGTCGACGGCATAGTCGAGAAATACCTCATCGTTGCTCCCGCTGCCGCGCAGCGTATAGGCAATCACGCCATTGCCGCGCACCGTGGCATCGGACCAGTCGACCGTCTCGCCATTGGCCGAGGCCATGAACTTCAGGCTGCCGGTGTCGCCGGATGTCAGGCTGCTATTCTTCGACCACTGGGTTTGGACCCTGCCGCCCATTTTGATGGCATCGTCGTTGCCGTTGACATCCACGATGATGAGATCGTTCGTGACCGTGCCATCCGTCGCATGATCGGCATCGACAATGATCAGGTCGGTATTTTTGAAATGGCCCGTCGTGATCGTTGAGGTGTGGACCTTTCCCCATTTGCCGGCGGTCAGAACGGCATTGTTCTCGAACAGGCTGTCGGCATGGCTTCCAAGACTGAAGGTCGTGCCCAGTTCGGTCACGCCGGACTCGATGTTGTAGAAGGCCTGCTTGTTGTCATCATGCAGGTCGAGCGAGCCGGTGAACGTCCCGCTGTCGTTGACGACGTTGAGCGAGGCTTTCTCGTCATTGCGCACCACGACCGAATCCAGATCCGCGCTGCGCAGCGTTCCCTGGTTGGTAATGTTGTTGGCGACAAAAAGGGCACCTGAGGAAGTCTTGACCGTACGCCCGCCCATGACGGCAATCGTCGCGAAGGCATCTTTCGATGTCGTCTCGACAAGACCGCCCTGGTTGATCTGGACCTCGACCACGCCCTCGCTGTGGTTTTTCCCGTCCACGTCATGTTCGAAAAAGGTGGAGGCCTGCGCCAGGATCGCGCGCCCCTTCGCGCCTTCCGCACGCACCGTGCCGTTGACCGTGACGCCAACGCCCTTGGAATAGCTCTCGCCGCCGCCGGAGACGCTCTGCGCATAGACGCCGACCGCGCCGTCTCCGTTGACGTCGACCAGACCGTCGACTTTGACATCGACGCGTCCGCCGAGACCGTCTCGACCCTCGCTGCCGATGGATCCGCTACTGTCTCCAGCCTCCAGCTCGCCCTCGGCACCGCCGCCGCCGCCAATCGAATAGGCAAAGATCCCGTGTGCGGCCTCGCCGTCCGTAATGATGGCGCCGTCGGACCCCACCGTGACAGTTACGTCACCGCCGTCGCCCCCCTCGCCGCCATCCGCATCACCGAAGACCTGTGCGCCGAGCGTTTCCCAGAGATTGTCGATCTCGTGCACGATGGTGGTCTCGATATCGCCGGCCGCACCGCCTCCGCCACCCTGCGACTGGGCGAGAATACCCATGGCGCCGTCACCGTCGGTCGAGATCGTGCCGTTGTTCGTGACCGTGACCGTGCCGCCATGACCGCCGCCGCCTGAGCTCCCGGCGACCGACAGCGACGTGATCAGACCTTGCGATCCGTCGCCGCCCGTGCCGCCGCCGCCGCCGACCGACTGGGCATAGATCGCGGTCGCGGACTTGCCGGTCGTGGTGAGATCACCGTCATTGGTCACCGTCACGGCACCGCCGTCGCTGGCCTCGCCCGCACCGCCGCCGACATCGACCGAAAAACTCTCGTAGAGGCTCTTGGGAAATTCCTTGAACTGCTCGTAGATCTCTTTTGCGGTGTTCAGCTTCTCGTAGACCTCGTAGACGTCGGCAAGCCAGCCTTCCAGGCCCGGTTCGCCGTTGCCGCCTGTGCCGCCAGACCCGCCGACGGACTGGGCGAAGATCGCGTAGGAGGCCGTGCCCGTCGTCTTGATGGTCGTCTGCTTGTGATTGGTGACATCGACCGTATCGCCATGGCCGCCGCCGCCACCGCTGCCACCCATGGTGAAGGACAGGCTGACGCCCTTGCCTTCCGCACCCTCGCCCTCGTCGTTTTTCGGCGCAACCGTGTAGCCGACCGAATAGGCGCCCGCATTGCCGCCGTCGCCGCCACCGCCGCCGACCGACTGGGCGTAGACGCCGTAGGAGGTATTCTGCGCCGTGTAGATGTCGCCACTGTTGTCGATTGTGACCTTGCCGGCGTGGTTGCCGGAGCCGCCGCCGCCGCCCACCTGGGCGTTGGCGTTGACCTTGAGGTAGTCTTCCTTCTCGCGCTTGAAGTCGCCAAGGAAGGCAATGCCCGACCCGCCGTCGCCGCCGTCGCCGCCGACCGACTGGGCGAAGATGCCATGCGCGTTGCCGCCGTTCGTGATCAGGGTATTCGCGTTGGAAACGCTGACGTCTCCGCCGATTGCGCCCGATCCGCCGTTGCCGCCGACCTGAACATTGGATTCAAAGGCATTTCCCGTGCTGACGTCGAGCGTTCCGGCGTAGCTCGCCCCACCCGAGCCGCCGTTGCCACCGACCGACTGCACGAAAATGGCATCGGCGTAGTGCCCGTTCGTGATGATGTCGCCCTTGTTGTTGATTGTAACGGCCCCGGCCTTGCTTCCGCCTCCGCCGCTGCCGCCGACGGTTACGGCAACCGTCGCGCCACCATCCATCGAGGCGTTGAACGTGCCCGCATAGACAGCCCCGCCCATGCCTCCATCGCCGCCGACCGATTGTGCCGCAAGACCAAAGGCACTGTAGCCCGATGTCATGATGGCGCCGGAGTTATCGATTTCGACCGCATCCGCGATCCCACCATCGCCGCCATCGCCACCGACACCGACATTGATGGAGCCCGAGATCTCACCGGCCGTCGCCGACCCCATCGCCAGCATTCCGGCATTGCCGCCCGACCCGCCGACGCTCTGCGCCACGACAGCAGCGGAATAGTCGCCCTTGGTCGTGAGCTTGCCCTTATTGTCGACATTGACCGTGCCGCCGGTGCCGCCGGCACCGCCGTTGCCGCCAACGCCGATGTTGACGTCGACGATGCTGACCGCGCCCGAGGCCGTCACCGCGCCGTTGCCACCGCCGCCACCGACGGACTGGGCGAAGAGCGCGACCGACCCGTCGCCATCGGTCTGAACCTCGGCGTCATTGTCGATCTGGACATTGCCGGCATCGCCGCCTTCTCCGCCATCGCCGCCATGCGTGTAATTCATGCTGATGCCGAGATCGGCATTGACCGTCGTGTTGGCGACGCCGCCGCCGCCGGCGACGCTTTGCGCCAGAATGCCGGTCGCCGAGGATCCCTTGGTCCAGATCTTGGCCTTGCTGGTGACCTTCACGTCCCCGCTGACGCCGCCATCGCCACCAGACTGGCCCAGCGTCACGGCACCGGCGGAAAGCGTCACATCGGCATCGATCGTCGAGCCCGCCTTGCCGCCGCCGCCGCCCACCGACTGGGCGAGAATGCCGAGCGCCATGTGACCGCCGGTCGTGATCGCACCGTTGGAGACGACCGTCACCTTGCCGCCGTCTCCGCCGGCACCGCCCTTGGCGCCCTGATTTCCGATATACTGGCTCAGATTGATCCCGCCGACGTTTGAATCGAACACATTGCTCGAGTGACCGCCGCCGCCGCCCACCGACTGCGCGAAGATGCCGTCGGAATCATGCCCTGTCGTCGTGATGGCCGCATTGCTGGTGAAGTCGACGGTCCCGCCGTCGCCACCCTTGTCGCCATCAGCGCCCATGTCGTGATTGAACTGGATCGCGGCCCCGGCCTGCACGCTGTTGCCGGCAGACCCGCCACCGCCGCCGAGCGACTGGACGAAAGCACCGGCCGAATTGTGCCCGTCCGTTTCGATTGTTCCGCCAATGGTGCCGGAAACCGTGCCGCCGTGATGCTGAATATCGCTAGACAGCGCGCCCGCTTGCGGGTTGAACACGAGGCCGATGTTGATCTCGACCGTGTTGCCGCCGACGCCACCGCCGCCACCAACGGACTGCGCGAAGAAGCCGCGCGAATGATCGCCCGATGTCTTGATGACATCCTTGTCGGATCCCGTGAAGGTCACGTCGCCACCCGAACCGCCACCGCCACCGCTCGTTCCGACCAGCGGCGTGAGAAGCGCGATCGCCTCGAAGGAACTCGCGCCCTTGCCGCCGCCGCCGCCGAGCGACTGGAGCATGATGCCGTCGGCATGGTCGCCTTCTGTGGTGACCGAAACGCCCTTGCCCTTGCTCGTGAAGGTGACCGTGTCGCCATTGCCGCCGCCGCCGCCGTCCTGGCCGTAGGCGAAGGCACCGCTCGGCGAATAGGCATCGCCACCGCCCGCGCCGATGCTTTCCACCAGGATGCCGACCGAAGCGTCGCCCTTGGTGGTTGCCGTCACACCGTCAACCGTCAGCTCGGCCGTTCCGGCCTTGCCGCCGAGGCCGGCCTTGCCGCCCACGGCATAAAACCCGTCGGCGGCCCCCGAGCTGCCGCCGCCGCCACCGATCGACTGGATCTTGATCGCCGCCGAATTGAGGCCTTCGGTCGCGAACGTGCTGTCCACGAGGCTGACGTTGACCGTTCCGCCGACACCGCCGGCGCCGGCTTCCGCCGCAAGCGCCGACAGGCCGGAGGTCTTGCCCGCCTTGCCGCCGCCGCCGCCAACAGACTGGGCGTGAAGCGCGCTGGCGTGATCCCCGGTCGTTGTGACGCTCGACGAGGTCACGGTGGCGTTCACCTTGCCGCCGGCGCCGCCGCTTCCGCCCTTGCTGCCATAGGAAAAGACACCGGAGACATTGCCACCGTTGCCGCCCATGCCGCCGACGCTCTGCAGGAGAACGCCGTCCGCACCCTCGGCGGAGGTATTCACGGTGGACCCGGTCAGGGTCAGGTCGACAGTCCCCGCCTCGCCCGGCTCACCGGGATTTCCCGAGTGGTTCTTGATGCCGCCGTGATCGCCGCCGCTGTCGCCGGCATGGCCGCCGGCACTCTTGAGATAGACCGCAGGCCCGGACCCGGCGCCCTTGGTGGTCACATCGACCTTGAGGTCGGCCGAAACATTGCCGCCGTTGCCGGCATCGCCGCCGTCGCCGGCATAGTCGTGACCGCCCTTGCCGTCACCGCCGTCGCCGCCACTGCCGCCGATGCTGGTGATGTAGATCCCCACCGGACCGGTGGTGACGATGGTGCTGAGCGCGGAACTCGCCGAGACATTTACAGTGCCGCCATTTCCGCCGTCGCCGCCATTGCCGCCATAAGCGCTGTCGGCGTCCCAGCCGTCGACTTCGCCATAGCCGGCGCCTCCCCCCTTGCCGCCCTGAGAGGACACATGAATGCCGACGCCACCGAGTGCCGTTCCATCGACATTGTAATTGAAGTAATGGCCGTCCTTCAGGCTGAGCGTTGCCGTGCCACCATTGCCGCCGGTGCCGCCGACGCCGCCCTCCGCATCCTTGAGCCCGCCCTTGGATTCCGCCCAGCCGCCATTGCCGCCTGCGCCGCCGGTGGTCATCAGCTGGATGCCGCGCACCTCTTCCTGGGCCTCGGGCGATGTCGCATAGGTCCCCTCAGCGTCGATCGCCGACGGCGTCTTGCCTCCAGATGCGGATTGCGCGATGAAGGACACGGCTCCGCCGGCGCCGCCATCGCCGCCGCGCCCGCCGGTCGCATGCTTGTCGGTGTGCTTGGCCTCGTGACCGTAGCTGCCCTTCCAGCCGGTCGTCTCGATCACGACGCCGCTGGTGCCCGTGATGCCGAAGCCGTTGTCGAGACTGACCGTGGCATTGATGCCCGCGCCGGCGTCCCCGTCGACTCCCGACTGGCCGTTTCGGTTCGAACCCGACCAGTCATCGGGTGCGTCCGTCGTGCCGCCCGGGTCCCGGAGATAGATCGCGGGACCGTTCTCCTTGTCCGCATCAGAACTATCGTAGGCGCTGAGATCGTTGGTGATGTCCTTGAGCGTCAGTGTGTGCACGCCGTTCTGGTCGTGGACGATAGGGCCGCTCATCTGCCCGCTGCAGGTCTCGACCTTGTTCTCGCTGCTGCATCCGGCCTCCGCCGGCGTCAGCGCCGTTGCGGACAGGAGCGCCACCGCGAGCGGCAATGCCAGGGTGCGGGACGAAACGCGATCCTGTCGCGAAGGAACGGACAGGGAAGAGACGGGGTACACCATTGACGTGAAACCTGTTTTCTGGCGGGCGAGCCTTGGAAAGGCCGCAAGACAATCAGGAAGCGGTCCGAAACGCGGGCGATTCCAGCCGGCGCAACGTGCCCCCCGGGAAAACCGCGGAGACCGGCGAACACCGCAAACAGCTGTCGCCCCGGTCGCCCGCCGCATTGCGAGTCGGTTCCAAAGATCTACCAAAACCATTAAACAAGTAATAATCGCAGAGTCTTAGCGGTCGAATGCATCGCCGAATCTTGAAGCTGCGAGAAATCAAAACGACAAGACATTCCCGCGCCGCACGCAACGTAAGATGCCTAAAAATCAGACCGAAAACGCAAGTATTGAAAAGCGGGTAAATATTCGTGAAGACGAACAGGCGCACCAGGAAACGCATCTCGCAAGGCATTTTCGCCAAATGCATCACGTGTCGGATGCAACCGGTCACGCAGGACCGATCAGTCAGCCTTGCGTTTGCCCTTCATTCCCAGCCATTCTTGTGCCTCGGCTTCCTTATCGGTGGAGAAAAACCGCATGTCGGCCTTTGTGAAAGGGGCGGACAGCGTCGTTCCCCACTTTTCGAGAGTGCGTTCGCCAACAACGGCGATCCGGCCGAAGTCGTTGAGGTGCTTTAGGTCGAATTTGAGCTCTCGCCACAATGCGCCCATTTCCCACCCCTTGAAGCCCTCAAGACGGACCAGCACCCGCAGTGACCCCTTCGACAGATCCAGGGCATGCTCCAGCTCGGGAACGGCGCTGTCGTAATCCTGAGCTGTCAACGTGCCAGACGCACGGATCACGATGATATCTTCATCGGTGAGGTGTTCGATCTCGATCATTGTCTTCTCCTCATTCGATCGTGCGCGCGCCGACAGCGTCAGGGCAGCCTCGCACGTATTCGGAAAGATCAGTGATCGGTTGGTGTTTCGCAACAAGGCAGTCCTTGCGACCGCGGGCCCCGCAGGACGACAAACCGCTGATCCGGTGCCCGGAAGCGGAGCTCGGGAAGCAGCGCCGCGAGCTCGACTTCATGAGGTCCGCGCCCGGAAGACAAGCCCCTGCGTGAACAGATAAAGACAAACGCGAACCCTGATTGTCAATCCGGATCGAGGGGAAGGTCTCGCTGTAAGACATGAGAGAGTTGAAGCCTTTGATTCAGGCCACCCCACTTTCGAAAAGGAGACCAAAACCTTACATTGGTTTGAGCGAAGGAGGTTCGAATTGAACAAACAGGTCTCGAAACAACCGCCACTTGATCCGTCGCGCGTCGATACCATAGAAAAATTCGGCGGCGAAATCATCGCTCTGGACCCTCTCGGGGCACAGGTCAGGGGTATCGACCTGTCCTGCGGGACCGCGCCACCGCCCGAGGTCGTCGACGCCCTCGAACACGAAATGGCCAGTCGCGGCTTCATCGTGTTCAAGAACGAGCATCCGCTGGAGCCGGATGATTTCCTGCGCGCCAGCTGTTGGTGGGGCGGCCGGGAATTGCACAGCACGCATGGTGTCCATCCGGCGACCCCCGGTGGCAATCATCACATCTTCCGCCTTTCGAACGACCGCCGTCACGGGATCCCGGGCGTGGGACCCCAGTGGCACAATGACGGCAGCTTCAACAGCGATACGTTTTCCCATTCGGGCTACCACATCATCCGTCCGGCCGAGAAAGGCGGAGGAACATATTTTGCCCATCAGGGAGCCGCATACGAGGCGCTCCCGGAGGAATTGAAGGAACGATGGAGCCGTCTTTCCTCGGTGAACTCCGCGTCAGGCGTCGTTCATCCAGTGGTGCACGAACACCCTGTCTCGAAAGCGAAATGCATCTGGCTGCATCTGGGAATGACCGGAGCGGTCATCGAGAAACGGCCCGATGAAGACGGGTTCCGCCTGTTGCAAGCGGACGAACTGGCGCAGCTCTGCCATGCCTACAACGATATTCTGAACGCAGGCCTGGAAAACGGATACGCCCTCGCCTATGAGTACCGGGAAAATGATTGCGTCTTTATCGACAATCTGGCGGTCGCCCACCGCGCGGCCCCCGAGGCGCATCTGCCTGTCGAGAAGCAGGGCTTGCGGATCATGCATCGCAGCACCGTGCGCGGCGTGCAGGACCTGGCGCCGGACTTCGGCTTGCCGCAGCACCTCAACATTCACGGCCCCAGCCCGTTCGGGGATGGCGTTTGGCAGGTCGGAGGAACCGGCTTTCGATGGGATGAGGGCGCGCGGCTGCAGAACTAGGGTCAGGACCCGGTATCCGGCTCTCTTTGAATGAATTTGGATTTCACGGTCCCCAGGTCCGAACAATGCGTCATGACCTCTTCAAGGTAGGGGTTCTGGGCGCGGCAGGCATCGTAGGCGGTGATATCGATGTCGGCGAACACAATGTCCGCAGCATCTCCGGATGCGCGTGCGAGAAACTGTCCGTCGGGCGCGGCGAGGCAGGACCGGCCCTGATAGGCGAACCGCGCATCGGCCCCGCAATGATTGGCATAGACGATGAAAAGCTGGTTCTCGAAGGCCCGCACCGGGATCACCGATCCGGCAATGAAAGCGCCGGCTTCGCTCTTTGGCAAGGCTGTGGGAACGAGCACGGCATCTGCGCCGCGCGCGGCAAGATCGCGGACCCGCTCGGGAAACTCGACGTCGAAACACACCAGCAGGCCGAACCGCACCCCTTCGAACGTGACGAGCGGGGGCTGCTGCTCCCCGCGCGCAAACAGCGCCTTCTCGTAGTCGCCATAAAGATGGATCTTGTAATAGGCGCTCACCTCTCCCTCCGACGTGACGAAGACGGCGGCGTTTCGAACCCGGCTGCCATCCTTCAACGCCAGGCCGGCGACCAGCGCGCAGCCGGTCGTGCTGGCAAGACGCGTCAAAAAGCGGATGTGATCCCCGTCGGGACCGCCCGCAAGAGAGGCGATATCCTCCCCCGCCCCGTAGCCGCTCACTGCAAGCTCCGGAAACACAATGACGCGGGCACCCTGGCTTGCCGCCTGCGCCGTCGCCTGTTCCATAACGGCCATGCGGCTTGTCGGACCGGTTTGGCTCGCATCCATCTGGACAAGGGCGATCTTCATGTCGTGTCGCCTTCGCTCCAGGCGCCGAGCAGTTTCGGCAGGTCGCCGAAGCGCGCAACAAGGCCGAACACGACCATGGCGACGAGCACGAAGACCACCGACACGGCCGCCATCGTCGGCGTATAGCCGTAACGAAGCGCGTTGAAGACCTTGATCGGAATCGTCTCCAGCGTGAAGCCGACCGTCATGTAGGCGACGATGTATTCGTTGAGCGACAGCACGAAAGCGAAGGCGAAGCCGGAGATCACATAGGGCCGGATCAGGGGAAAGATCACGGTCTTCACAAGCGTCCTGTCATCCGCGCCCATGGTCATGCCGGCCTCGATGATCTCGCGGTCGATGGTGGCAAAACCCAGCGTGATGGTGACGAGTGGCAGGCTGACGAAAAAGATGCCGTGGCTGATCACCACCGTCCATGGCTGGCCGTAAAACCCGGTGGTCGCCCAGAAACTCAACGCGCCCAGCGCGGTGATTACCGGCGGCAGGATGAACGGCGAAAAGCCGATCACCTCGACAAGGCGCGCCCAGGAGGCGACACGCCGCCACAAGAACCAGGCGAGCGGCAAGGCGATGGAGACGCTGATCGCGGCGGCAAGGCCGGCAACCATCACCGAATTGATCAGCGCCGAGCGCCACCCCTCATCGGCAAAGACGCTCACATACCAGTCTGCCGACAGTCCCTGCGGCGGAAAGGCCAGCGTCTTCTTGGCATTTAGCGCAACGCCCGCGATCACGATGATCGGCAGCGCGAGAAAGAGCGCCATCAGAACGAAGAAGCAGCGTGTCAAAGCCGTGTTCATTGCTCGCCAGCTCCTTTGCGTCCGGTGATCAGCACCGAAAGCCCGACCAGCGAAAGACTGGCGATCACGAGAAACACGGCCATGGCCGCGGCAAACGGCATGTTCGACTGGTAGATCGCCTGATCGGTCACCAGAACGGACAGCGTCCAGTGCTGCGGGCGGCCCAGGATCTGCGGCAGCAGATAGGCCCCGAGCGCAAAGATGAAGACGATGATGAAGGTTGCCAGCATCGTCTTGCGCATCGCCGGCAAGACGACATTCATAAAGGCGCGCGCAGGCGACGACCCAAGAGTGCGGGCAACCTCCATCAGCGCGGGATCGAGCCGCGAAAACGCCGGATAAAGCACCAGCACCGTATAGGGGAACGCCTGATAGACCAGACCGGTCAAAACCGCCCCGAAACTCGGCGTCCAGGCGGTCGGTTCATCCATAAGCCCCAACCAGACGAACAGATTGCTGAGACCCGCCGTGCGGCTCAGCAGCGTCGACCAGGAAAAGCCGATGATCACCTCCGACAGGGACAGGACCCCAAGCAGCGCAATCAGCCACATGACCTGATTGCCGCGCCTGAGACGGGTCAGGAGGTAGGTGAAGGGCACGCCGATGAGCAGGCAAACGGCGGAGACAAGCGCTGCAAGCCCGAGCGAAAAGGCCAGCACCTCCGCAAAAAAGGGCGTCAGAAACCGCGCGTAATTGGCGAAGGTAAAGGCCGGCTTGTAAAATCCGCCCGGCACCCGCGCAAACACCGAGACCGCCACCATGATCGCGAAGGGAACAACAAAGAACAGCCCGAGCATCAGCGTCGGATAGGCAATCGGCAGATAATCGGTCAGCTTTTGCGGCGGTGTGCGGCGCATCTCCTAAGCCTCCGCGCCATCAAACACAACACACGCCTCGGCCGGCATCGTCAGGAACACTGTCGCACCGACCCGGACGTCGGCGTTTGTGTTCGGAGCGGCATGAACGACGATGCGCTCACCGCCCGCATCGAGATGGATCTCGGTGATCGCGCCCATCTCGCGGACAAAAACGACCTCGGCCTTTATCGCCCCTTCCTGCGACGCGCTCACGAGAATGTCTTCCGGCCGGATCGAGATGAGTGCCCCTGCACCTGCGCGAATGTCGAGCCCGTCTATCCTGCCCCCGGCGAAGCGCGCGCCGCCCTCGGCCGCTTCCACCTGGATGAGATTGGCCTGACCCAGAAAATCCGCCACGAACGGCGTTGCCGGCCGGCGATAGGCCTCGATTGGCGCCGCCATCTGCTCGACCTTGCCGTTCGACATAACGACAATCTGATCGGACATGGTCATGGCCTCGCGCTGGTCGTGGGTCACAACGATGGTGGTGATCTCCAGCCTTTGCTGAAGCTGGCGCAACTCCACCTGCATCGCCTCGCGCAATTTCGCGTCGAGCGCCGAGAGCGGCTCATCGAGCAGGAACAGCTGGGGCGAAACGGCAAGGGCGCGAGCAATGGCGATGCGCTGACGCTGACCACCGGACAATTGCGTGATGGAGCGCTCTTCGACGCCGGGAAGCTGAACCATGTCCAGCAGCGCGCGCACACGCTCGCCGCAAGCCGCCTTGCTCTCCCCGCGAATGCGCAGCGGATAGGCTATGTTCTCGCCAACGCTGAGGTGTGGAAACAGGGCGAGCGACTGAAACACCATGCCGAGATTGCGCAAATGCGCGGGCGTATCGTTGAGGCGCTTGCCGTGAAGCAGGACGTCGCCGGATGTCGGATCCTCAAGTCCGGCGATCATGCGCAAAAGCGTGGTCTTGCCGCAGCCGGACGGCCCCAGGAGGCAGACGAAGCTGCCCTCATCCACTGTGAGCGAGACATTGTCGACGGCCGTTACCGAACCGAAGCGCTTCTGGATATCGATGAGTTGAAGGCCCGGCATTGTGTCTTCCAACTGTCAAATGGAGCCGGACCGGAGCACCACTGCCCCGGCCCGCAATTGCGGCCTCAACCGACGATCAGTTCCGTCCACTTCTGGTTCAACCAGTCGGACTTGGTGGTGTAGAGGTCGTAGCGCGGGATCACCGGCGCGATGTTGGAAGACACCGACGCGAATTCCGCGTCGCTCAGATCCAGCGCATCCCGCTTGAGCGTCGGCGCGGTGCCGACTTTCCGCGACATCAACGACTGCATCGACGGCTGGGTCATGAAGCTGATGAACTCATGCGCCTCATCGCCCTTCCCGGACGCGCGCGACAGTGCCCAGCAGCCGGAATCGAGAATGCCACCCTCTTTCGGAAAGGTTGAGCGGACGGGGAAGCCGTCGGCAGCGGCAAGGCCGGTCACGTCATGATAGTACTGGCCCATCGGGATCTCGCCGGACTTCAGTGCCTGTTCGAACTGCGCCTCGTCACGATACCACAGGCGGACATTCGGCTTCAGCTCCGCCAGCTTGTCCATCACCTCGAGGATGCCTTCGTCCGTGTCGAGAATGCCCGTCCCGTCAAAGAATGTCCTGGCGGTGACCTCCAGCAGGAACGAGTTGGACACGAGCGCAAGAAGACCGAGCTTGTCCTTGTTCGCCGGATCCCACAAATACGCCCAGCTTTCAGGCGCTTGCGGATAGACATCCGTGTTCGACACCAGCGTGATGTACCAGGCCACGGCCCCGACACCGGCAACGCGCCCGTCCGGGTATTCATTGACGAACTGGGGCAGCATCTTGTCGGCATCGGCGATCCTGGCGAGATCGATCGGCGCCCAAAGATCGGTCGACTGGCCTTTCAGCATGGCGACCTGCGACATCATGGAAAGGTCGGCGGGAGCCTGTCCCGCGCGCGCCGCCTGCTCCAGTTGAACCAGCCAGGCTTCGCCGGTCGGTTCTGCGATGGATTCCACAGCGATGCCACTCGCCTTGGTGAACTCGGGAAAGATGTGCTTGTCGAAGCTGTCTTTGAAATAGCCGCCATAAACGCCGACCTTGATCGAGCGGTCTTGCGCCCGAAGGACAGAGGGCATGGCGAGCGTGGCTGTGCCGGCCGCGGTTGCGGCCAGCAACGTCCGCCTTGAGAGTGTGAATTTCGTCTTGTCAGTCATCTGCAGTTCCCCTCAGTGAATGGACCGCCTGGACAACGGTCGTTCAGATACAAGCCGCCCGTTTTTTTGCCGGTGCTGGCTTGTCGCAAAAGGCTCAGGTGCCGCGCGTCACGGACGGGCTGAACACCATGAGCGACAGGATTTCAAACAGCATCTGCGCGCCCGCATGAGCGGTGTTGGTGGTTGCGTCGTATTGAGGCGCGACCTCCACCATATCGCCGCCAACCAGATTGATCCCCTTCAGCGCCCTCAGGATCTCCTGGGCTTCGCGGGTCGTCAGCCCACCGATTTCCGGAGTGCCTGTTCCCGGGGCGAATGCGGGGTCGATACTGTCGATGTCGAAAGACAGATACACCGGACCGTCACCGACTTTCTCGCGGGCCATCTCGGCGATGCGCGCACATCCCAAGGCGGAGATCTCCTCCGCATGGACGACCGCCATGCCGGATTCGCTCGAAAACTCCCACAAAAAGTCCGAGGAGCCGCGGATCCCGATCTGGATCGTGCGCTCGGGATCGAGCACGCCCTCCAGAACGGCCTGACGGAACGGCCCGCCATGGTGGAAGCGGCTGCCATCGAACGGCCCGGCGGTATCGCAATGGGCATCGATATGGATCATGCCGACCGGGCGCTCCCTGCCGAGCGCGCGCAGGATCGGCAGCGAGATCGAATGGTCGCCGCCAACCGACAGGGGCACGACACCGGCCTCGACGATTTTCGCCGTCGCAGCTTCGATGTCTTCATGCGACCGGTCGAGACTGAACCGGCTGCGGAACGGAATGTCGCCGATATCGGCGACGCGCAGATCGGAGCCCGGGGTGCATTCCAGCACGTGGTTGAACGGGCCGATCCGCTCGATCGTGCGCACGGCGCGCGGCCCGAACCGGCAGCCGTTGCGGTTGGTGATCCCGAGATCCATCGGCACCCCGACAATCGCAACATCAAGCGCGGAGAAATCCGGAGCCTGCCAGTCGGTCGGGCGGTAAGGCATATCGAGAAAGGTCGGGACCCCGGCATAGGGCGCCACCCGCGTTCCCGTCTGATCGAACAGTTTCTCCGCAACCGACTTGAACAGCGGCGTGTAGATGGCGCTTTCGTTGTCGCCGGAAAACCTGGCGCGCAGCGTATCCAGCTTTGCTTTATCCATGCCGTCTTTCTCTCTCGTTTGAAGGCCCCCTTTCGGCCTTGGCCGAATACAGTGCCAGACGCTCGCCGGCCCGGGCGATCTTCATCGTGCCGACGTTGGCGAAGGCGAACCGCAAATGCCTGTCCTGGCCCGGACCGAAATAGCTGCCCGGCAGCGCCAGCAGGCCGAACTCTCGCGCCAGACGTTCAGCGACATGCGTTGCCGAAACCCCGTCGAACGGATGCCGGACATACGCAAAATAGGCAGCGATCTGATCGAGCCGCCATCCGGGACTGCGCGCGAGTGCCGCGCGAAATGCAGAAAGCCGCTCGCCAAGGGCCGCATTCACGCCCGCTCGCCAGTCCGCCAGATGTTCAATTGCCCAGGGCAGAGCCATTTGCGCCGCCCGCGCCGGGCAAATCTGGACACAGTCCAGCACCTTGCCGATTTCCTCGATCACCGGCGCCGCTGCAGTCACCGCGCCCAGCCTGTGGCCGGGGATCGCATAGCTCTTGGAAAAACTGTAGAGGCTGATCACCGTGTCGCGCCAGTCGTCATCCTTGAACAGATCATGCGGCGGTGCAGCACCTGCGAGGAAATCGCGGTAGGTTTCATCGACGATCAGCCAAAGCCCCTTTTCACGGGCAAGCGCCTTGAATGTCGTCAGCGTTTCTGGCGGATAGACCGCGCCGGTCGGATTGTTGGGGGTCACCAGCACGATCGCCTTGACCCGAGCGTCGATCAGGGCGGCAGCCGCTGTCGCGTCCGGAACGAACCCCGCCTCGGCCGACAGCGGCAAGGGTCGCGCCTCGATCCCCAGCATGTCCAGCGTCATCTTGTGATTGAAATACCAGGGCGCGGGCAGAAGCACGGCGTCCCCGGCCTTGGCGACAGCGAGAATGGATACGAAAAACGCCTGATTGCAGCCCGCCGTGATCGCGACCTCGGCGGGAGCGATGTCCGCGCCGTAGAGACTGGCGCTGGCGTTCGCATGGGCTTGTCTCAACGGCGCATCGCCAAAGATGTCGCCATAGCGCGTGGCTTCCGCGCTTGCCGCGCTCGCTGCAATCCTGTCGAGGAAAGGCTGCGGCGGCGGGTCGCCGGGAACGGCCTGGCTCAAATTGATCGCGGGACCATGACGCCCGTCGTATTCGGACAGCCACCGTGCGGCCTCCGGAATTGGCGGGGTCGCCGTGTCGATCAGATGCTGGTTCAGATCCGGATGCGCCAACGCCTGCCCACTCCTCTCGCACACCGATTAAGCATGCCTGAAATTTCAACATACGAAATCCGATAGCTTGTAAAATAGAAATTTATCAATCACTACATTGATAAATTCAAATGTATCAGGTGTCCAATGCACCCGTCTGGAAGCGACCTTCGATTGCTGCAGGTTTTTGAGGCTGTCGTGCGCCACGGCGGGTTTTCGGCGGCCGAGGTCGAGCTCAATCTCAGCCAGTCGACGATTTCCAATCACATGGCCGCGCTTGAGGAGCGCCTTGGCATTGTCTTGTGCCGCCGGGGACGGCGCGGGTTCAAGCTCACGCAAGAGGGCCGCAGCGTGCACGAGGCGGCGACCCGCCTGAACGCGGCGCTGCAGGATTTTTCGGCCGACGTCGGTTCCGTGCAAGGCAAGATCAGCGGCGAGCTTCGGATCGGAGCGCTGGATTCGATTTCGGACGATCCCCAAAACCGTCTTCCCGAGGCGATCGCGGAGTTCGCTGAAATGGCGCCTGAGGTGAAGGTCGTGCTTGCCCAGGAACCGGCCCAGGATCTGCAACAGAAGGTGCGCGACGGCATCTACCACTGCGGGATCGGCGTTGACCTGTCTCCGGTCGACGGTCTCGATCACTTGCCGCTGCATGTCGAAACGCACAGCCTGTATTGCGGCCGTGCGCATCGGTACTTCGGCACGCCTGACTGCGATCTGATCCGCGACGAGGTGTTGGGACAGCCCTTTGTGCAACGCGGCTACTGGCGCAACGCGCAAGCGCGCCAAAACGCATTCCGCAATGTTGCCGCCACCGTGTTCCAGATCGAGCCGCAGCTGATGCTGATCCGCTCCGGACATTACCTGGGATTTTTGCCCGATCCCTATGCCGAACGCTGGGTCCGGTCCGGCGACGTGCGCCGGCTTGCGGTGGAAGGCTGGCAATACACCTCGCCTTTTTTCCTGATCACCGCACGGGACAAACGGAAATCACCCACCGTCACGGCCTTCATGAACGCCACCCGCAAAGCCTGGGGCATCGCGCCATAGCCGAATGGCGCATCGTTGCTGATGCGTGCAGAACAAATCGCATTTCAAGCAAGAGCAGCCGCGAGATCAAACAGGGTGCGGATCGCGATCTCTTCGACCGATTTTCACGCCGTTTCAAATGCATGCTTCTCGGCGCCGCTTGTGTGGGAGCACAGAGAAATCAATGATCTTCTCAGTAAGAGAGTGGAAAATGGTGGGCGGTGAGAGACTCGAACTCCCGACATCCTCGGTGTAAACGAGGCGCTCTACCAACTGAGCTAACCGCCCCGCAGCGGAGAACGGGGGCCTGAACGCCCGAACCGCGCGAGTGCCTCGCATGCACACAGTTGAGACGGTGCGCCGGAGGCAGAAGGACTATTAAGCCGGCCCGCCGGCAAATTCAACAAGCTCTTGCGGCTTGTCCCATTCCAATGAGCGCGAGGCCGCGCCCCGGCCCTGTCGCCGGCGACAAGGCGCCCCGGAACGCCGGAGCCGAACCGGAAGTCCAGAAGCCTCCTAAAACACCCAGACGCGCTCCAAAAGGCCCCAAGGCCATCCTCGGGCGCCTTCGGCCCATGAAAGGGCAACCCCCGGCCACCGCACGTCAACCCGGATGCCGAAAGACGCCCTTGAAGGACGCCGGTCGAAGCCGCTCGAAGACAGCGTAGGTCCACACGCGAAGCGGCCCCGCGGGCTTTCGCTCGCAGGGCCGTCACGCAAGTTCCGCGACGTCGCGTCCTCAGACGTTGACGGCGTCCTTGAGGCCCTTGCCGGCCTTGAACTTCGGCGTCTTGGACGCCGGAATCTGGATGGTCTCGCCCGTGCGCGGGTTGCGGCCTTCGGAGGCGGCGCGCTCGGACACCGAGAAATTGCCAAAGCCGATGATGCGGACTTCACCGCCGCTCTTCAGCGTGGTGGTGACGGCGTCGAGTGCGGCGTCGACCGCTTCGCCAGCCTGCGCCTTGGTGAGACCGGTCTTATCGGCAACAGCGGCGATCAGATCGTTTTTGTTCATGGCAGTCCCTTTCCTGGAAACAGCAGCCCGTCGATTCGTCACAGGCTTCGGCAGGGACACTCTTGCGATTTCCGGCACAAGGCAAGCCGAAAAGGGCAGAAATCCGCGATTTTGTCGCCTTTTTGTACGACAAAGGGGCCCCGACACGAGCCGGGACCCCTTTTTTGTGCATAACCCGTGGACTTAGTGCGCGACGGGCTTCGCCGCCTCACTGCCCAAACGCGCCGCTTCGCGCGCGGCATCCGCCGCCGCTTCGTCCCACTCGATGGCTTCCGGAATGCGTTCCAGCGCCGTCTTGAGCACATCCTCCATGCGGGACACGGGGATGATTTCAAGGCCGTTCTTGACGTTGTCAGGGATCTCCGCGAGGTCCTTGGCATTGTCTTCCGGAATCAACACGGTCGTGATGCCGCCGCGCAGCGCCGCCAGAAGCTTTTCCTTCAGGCCGCCGATGGGCAGGATGCGCCCGCGAAGGGTGATCTCGCCGGTCATCGCCACATGGCGACGTACCGGAATTCCCGTCATCACGGAAATCACGGCCGTGGCCATCGCGATACCGGCAGACGGACCATCCTTCGGCGTGGCGCCTTCGGGGACGTGGACGTGGATATCGCGCTTGTCGAACAACGGCGGCTCGATGCCGAAATCAACCGCCCGCGAGCGCACGTAGGAGGCGGCTGCGGAAATCGATTCCTTCATCACGTCTCGCAGGTTGCCGGTCACGGTCATCTTGCCCTTGCCCGGCATCATGGCGCCCTCGATGGTCAGCAACTCGCCGCCCACCTCGGTCCACGCCAGACCGGTGACGACACCGACCTGATCCTCAAGCTCGGCCTCGCCATAACGGAACCGCGGAACGCCCAGGAACTCCTCGACGCAGGCCTCGTCGACCGCGATGGTCGACTTCTCGCTCATCAGGATCTCCTTGACGGCCTTACGCGCCAGGGTCGCCAGCTCGCGCTCGAGATTACGCACGCCCGCCTCGCGGGTGTAGCGCCGGATCACCATGCGAAGTGCCGCGTCCTCGACCTCGAACTCGCCTTCGCGCAATCCATGATCCTTGATCGCCTTGGGCAGAAGGTGCCGGCGGGCGATTTCGATCTTTTCATCCTCGGTGTAACCGGCGATGCGGATGATCTCCATCCGGTCCATCAGCGGCGCGGGAATGTTCAGCGTATTGGCCGTGGTCACGAACATCACGTCCGAAAGATCGTACTCGACCTCCAGATAGTGATCCATGAAGGACGCGTTCTGTTCCGGATCCAGCACCTCCAGAAGCGCCGAGGAGGGATCGCCGCGGAAATCCATTCCCATCTTGTCGATCTCGTCGAACAGGAAGAGCGGGTTGGACTTCTTCGCCTTCTTCATCGACTGGATGACCTTGCCGGGCATCGACCCGATGTAGGTCCGCCGGTGACCGCGGATCTCTGCCTCGTCGCGCACGCCTCCCAGCGACATGCGAACGAACTCGCGGCCCGTCGACTTGGCAATGGACTTGCCGAGCGAGGTCTTGCCGACCCCCGGAGGCCCGACAAGACACAGGATCGGCCCCTTGAGCTTGTTGGCGCGCTTCTGAACGGCCAGATACTCCACGATCCGCTCCTTGACCTTCTCCAGGCCATAGTGATCGGAATCGAGCACCGACTGAGCGTGCTTCAGATCGTGCTTGACCTTGCCCTTCTTGCCCCAGGGAATTCCCAGGAGCCAGTCGAGGTAGTTGCGCACCACCGTCGCCTCGGCGGACATCGGGCTCATCTGCTTGAGCTTGCGCATCTCCGCAGTGGCCTTCTCGCGCGCCTCCTTCGACAGCTTCGTCTTGGTAATGCGCTCTTCCAGTTCGGCCACCTCGTCGCGGCCATCCTCGCCGTCGCCGAGTTCCTTCTGGATCGCCTTCATCTGCTCGTTGAGATAATACTCGCGCTGCGTCTTCTCCATCTGGCGCTTGACGCGCGAACGGATGCGCTTTTCCACCTGCAGGACGGAAATCTCGCTCTCCATCAGCCCAAGCACACGTTCCAGACGGTCGGAGACCGACGTGATGCCGAGGATTTCCTGCTTTTCCGGGATCTTGACCGCAAGGTGCGATGCGATCGTATCGGCCAGCTTGGAATATTCCTCGATCTGACCGACGGCACCCAGCACCTCCGGCGAGACCTTCTTGTTCAGTTTCACGTAGTTCTCGAACTCGGAGATCACCGAACGGGACAGCGCCTCGACCTCGATCGTGTCGCCCTCCTCCTCCGGCAGGGCCACCGCATGCGCCTCGAAGAGGTCGCTGCGGTCAGTGTACTCGGAAATTCGCGCACGCGCGCCACCCTCGACGAGCACCTTCACGGTGTTGTCGGGCAATTTGAGCAACTGAAGCACGGTAGCAAGCGTGCCGATCTCGTAGATATCGGAGGGCGACGGATCATCATCTGAGGCGTTCACCTGAGTGGCAAGCAGGATCTGCTTGTCAGCGGCCATCACCTCTTCCAGCGCACGAATGGACTTTTCGCGACCGACAAAAAGCGGCACGATCATGTGCGGGAAGACAACGATGTCGCGAAGGGGAAGCACCGGGTACAGCGTTCCCTCGCCCTCGGGCCGCGCATCGAACTCAGTCATTGGTTTTCCTTTCCTTGCGAACCCGCCGCCCCAAAAGGTTGCGGTCACGGACGGGCGCATTGCCGGCTGCGCTGTCGAACCTGCGGGGGGGTCCCCGCGATCCGATCCGGCCATCGACCGCCGCCCCTCATGGGCACGCCGGACGATGCCACGCCACCTGTTGCTTCATTAGGTGGAGTCCCCTTCGCGCGGTGTCAAGGCGCGCAGGCGTGTCGTCACGTTGCGTCGTAAACGAGAGTAAGCTCAAAGCCGGCTGATTCGCCGAAAAACCGCGCGCTCCCGGCAATCCATCGGTGGAAATCGTCCGATCCGACCGCCCGCCGGCCACCGAAGCCGGCAAACCGACCTGCCATTGCACTGCCGCAACGCTTCTCCATCCGGGCACGGTGCCGCGCCACATCAAAAGAGCCCCGGCGACATGCACCGGGGCTCATTGATACCTTCGAAATCGATCGGCAATCCGTCTGGCGCTCAGGCGCTGGAGACGGATTCTTCCTCGCGATCCTCATAGATGTAGAGCGGCCGCGCCTCGCCGGTCACCACCTCGGCGGAGATCACAACCTCCTTCACGCCCTTGAGGCCGGGAAGCTCGTACATCGTGTCGAGAAGGATCGTCTCGATGATCGAGCGCAGCCCGCGCGCACCGGTCTTGCGCTCGATCGCCTTGCGCGCGATCGCCTTGAGCGCTTCCTCGTGATAGGTCAGCTCGACGTTTTCCATGTCGAACAGGCGCTGATACTGCTTGACGAGCGCGTTCTTCGGCTCGGTCAGGATCTTGACCAGCGCTTCCTCGTCGAGATCGCCAAGCGTCGCGATCACCGGGAGACGGCCGACGAATTCGGGGATGAGACCGAACTTCAGCAGATCCTCCGGCTCGAGCTCGCCGAACAGCTCGCCCGTACGCCGATCCTCCGGCGCCTCGACATTGGCCTTGAAGCCGATCGAGGTCTTGCGGCCGCGTTCGGAGATGATCTTGTCGAGCCCGGCGAAGGCGCCGCCGCAGATGAACAGGATGTTGGTCGTGTCGACCTGAAGGAACTCCTGCTGCGGGTGCTTGCGACCGCCCTGCGGGGGAACCGAGGCAACCGTGCCTTCCATGATCTTCAGCAGGGCCTGCTGCACGCCCTCGCCCGAGACGTCGCGGGTGATCGAGGGGTTGTCGGCCTTGCGGCTGATCTTGTCGACCTCATCGATGTAGACGATGCCGCGCTGTGCGCGTTCGACGTTGTAGTCTGCCGACTGGAGCAGCTTGAGAATGATGTTTTCGACGTCCTCGCCGACATAGCCGGCTTCCGTGAGCGTCGTGGCATCGGCCATCGTGAAGGGCACATCGAGAATGCGCGCCAGCGTCTGGGCAAGCAGTGTCTTGCCGCAACCGGTGGGGCCGGCCAGCAGGATGTTCGACTTGGCAAGTTCGACATCATTGCTCTTGGACGCGTGATTGAGGCGCTTGTAGTGGTTGTGCACCGCGACCGACAGCACCTTCTTGGCAGGTCCCTGGCCGATCACATAGTCGTCGAGCACGGACCGAATTTCCTGCGGCGTGGGAATGCCGTCGCGCGACTTCACCAGCGAGGACTTGTTCTCCTCGCGAATGATGTCCATGCACAACTCGACGCATTCGTCGCAGATAAAAACGGTCGGGCCGGCGATCAACTTGCGCACTTCGTGCTGGCTCTTGCCGCAGAAGGAGCAATAAAGCGTGTTCTTCGAATCGCCGCCGCTGGCCTTGGTCATCAGGTAAACCCCGCGTGGTTCGGAAGATCCGGTGATCTTCCGGTCTGTCTTATAAAGGAAAACGCGCCCGCGCGTCTTCCTGTCCGGGCTTCGGGCCGTCGGCGAACCCGCAAACCTTCCCGAATGTCACCATGCTTCCACCTTAAAAATCAACATTCGTTTAAGGCAAACGCATGAACCCGGTTTTGCCCGACGCCCGGGCATCAATCCCGGGCGTCGGCTTCATTCCGGTTACTTGGACGCGTCGCCGCCCTCGCCAAGACTGGCGCGGTCGGTGATAACTTCATCGACGATACCGAACGACTTGGCCGTTTCGGCCGTCATGAAATTGTCGCGCTCGAGCGCGGACTCGACCGCGTCAAGCGACTGACCGGTGTGCTTCACGTAGATTTCGTTCAAACGCTGCTTCAGCTTCAGGATTTCCTGGGCGTGCAGCATGATGTCCGCCGCCTGCCCGCGGAAGCCGCCCGACGGCTGGTGCACCATGACCCGGGCGTTCGGCAGCGAAAAGCGCATGCCCTTCGCCCCGGCAGCAAGCAGCAGCGACCCCATCGAAGCGGCCTGGCCGATGCAAAGCGTCGATACGTCGGGGCGGATGAACTGCATCGTATCGTAAATGGCAAGGCCCGATGTCACGAGCCCGCCCGGCGAGTTGATGTAGAGCGATATCTCCTTGGACGGGTTTTCCGCCTCCAGGTAGAGGAGCTGGGCGCAAATCAGCGTTGCCAGATGGTCCTCGACCGGACCGGTCAGGAAAATGATCCGCTCCTTCAAAAGCCGCGAGTAGATATCGAACGCGCGTTCGCCCCGGTTCGTCTGCTCGACGACCATCGGGACAAGAGAGTTCACGGCGAAATCGATAGGATCCTTCATGCCTCGTCCATGCTTTGGCGGAGCGCCCCTGTCCGTCGGTTCCGGCACATGGATGGTGCCTTTCCTTCGAACCCCGTGGCCGGTGTGCGACGGGTGGTGCGCTCTCGGTCTCGGTCTGAGTCGAAAAAAGCGACACCCATTCATAAGGGATGTCGCCTTGTTCCGAAAGATAGGTGCTGATGAGACACCGGCAAGGGTTAAGAACGCCTTCCCCCGCCTTCTCCGGGTCCGCCCCGTCCCAGCCCAAGGGGCGGGCCGGAGCAGCCATGTCATGAAAGCCGCAAAACTCAGGCTGCGGCAGCGTCCTCGTCCTCGGCCATCAACTCGTCCTTGGTCACCGTCTTGTCGGTCACCTGGGCAAGCTCGAGGATGTAGTCGACCACCTTCTCTTCGTAGATCGGAGCCTGGATGCTGGCAAGGGCCTGCGGATTGCTTCGATAGTATTCGAAGACTTCCTTTTCCTGGCCGGGGAACTGACGAACACGCTCATAGAGGGCCTTCTGGACCTCGTCGTCGCTCACCTTGACCTCGTTCCGGTCACCGACCTCCGAGAGGACAAGGCCGAGACGCACGCGTCGCTCCGCGATCTTGCGGTACTCCGCGCGGCTCTCCTCTTCCGAAGCGCCCTCGTCCTCAAAGGTCTTGCCTTCCCGCTGCATGTCCGCCTCGACCTGGCGCCACACGCCGTCGAACTCGGACAGGACCAGCCGCTCGGGCAGGTCGAAGGTATAGATCTCGTCGAGCTTGTCGAGAAGCTGACGCTTGACCTTTTGACGGGTCATCGCGCCGTACTGGCTCTCGATCTGGCCGCGGATGATCTCCTTGAGCTTGTCCAGCCCCTCAAGGCCCAGCCCCTTGGCGAACTCGTCGTCGATCTTCACGTCGCCCGGCGCCTGAACTTCCTTGACGACGATGTCGAAGGACACAGGCTTGCCCGCGAGATGATTGGCCGGATAGTCCTCGGGGAAGCTGACCTCAATGGTCTTCTCGTCGCCGGCTTTCAGACCGACGAGTTGCTCCTCGAAGCCCGGGATAAACTGCTGCGAGCCGATCACAAGCTGGCCATTCTCGTCGGCACCGCCCTCGAAAGGCTCTCCGTCGAGCTTGCCGATGTAGCTCATCTGCACCCGATCACCGTCAGCCGCCGGGCCGTCCTTGGTGTCGAACGGCTTGTTGTTTTCCGCGATCTGGGTGATCTGCTCGTCGACTTCCGCCTCGTCGATCTCGACGATCGGACGCTCGAGCTCGATCGTCTTGAAGTCGATGATCTCGAATTCCGGCAGAATGTCGTAGCTCATCGTGTAGGCGATGTCGGAC
Organism: Stappia sp. ES.058; assembly: GCF_900105595.1. Taxonomy (GTDB): domain Bacteria; phylum Pseudomonadota; class Alphaproteobacteria; order Rhizobiales; family Stappiaceae; genus Stappia. Next base: position 2,145,030 of record NZ_LT629784.1, read on the forward strand.
GATCCCGAGAGGATCGCTTCCGCATCGTCTTCCGGCAAATCGATTTCGGGCTGCAAAGCCGGCTTCTCATTGCGTTCCTCGACCGCCTTGCGGGTGGTCTCGGTGATCATTTCGTTAAGGATCTCGGCGGTGGCCTGACGGCCGTACATCCGCTTCATGTGGCCCATCGGCACCTTGCCCGGCCGGAAGCCGTTGATGCGGACCTTGCCCTTGAGATCTTCGAGATATGTATCGAGGCGGCTTGCAAGCTCAGACGCCGGAATGACGACTTTCAGTTCGCGTTTCAGCCCCTCGGCCAGCGTTTCGGTTACCTGCATGGTCGTGTGCTTCGTCCTTGATAGAGAACGTCTTTCCGACAGCTCGTTCGAAAATGTTGCCCTGTTTCGGGTTTGCTTCGGGTTCAGGCTCGACGTGGTGCGGGCGGAGGGACTTGAACCCCCACGGCTTGCGCCACCAGAACCTAAATCTGGCGTGTCTACCAGTTCCACCACGCCCGCGACGTGCAAAAGGCGCCTAAAACCGAGGCGCGGCCTCTATAGCACCCCGTTTGAGCGGGTCAAAGGAAAAACCGGGGCATCCGCCCGCCTTGCCACAGGCGATTTCAAGCCGTCCCTCCGGCCTCGTTTTCCCCGCACTGCAGCGCCAGTTCCGCGATCACCCCCCGAAGAGCCGGCTCAAGATCTTCCGCCGTCATCGCCACCCCGCAGGACTGCCCGGCGGCGCCATGGAGCCAGACCGCCATCGCCGCCGCCTCAAAGGCCGGCATTCCGCGGGCCAGCAAACCGGTCGCAACTCCAGCGAGAACGTCACCCGATCCCGCCGTTGCAAGCCAGGGCGGCGCATTGTCGTTGATCGCCGCCCGTCCGTCCGGCGCCGCGATCACCGTGTCCGCCCCCTTCAGGATGATCACGGCGCCACAGCGCGCTGCAGCCCTGCGCGCCCGTTCGACCTTGGACGGCACCTCCGCCGCGCCAGTGTCGGGAAACAGCCGGGCGAACTCCCCCTCGTGCGGGGTCAGAACGACACCGGCAGCCAGGTCGCCACGGCTCTTGATGCATGAAAACAGCGCCTGGGGCTCATCCGCGAAACTCGTCAGCGCATCCGCATCGAGCACCACTGCACGCTCGCCCGTCAGGCACACTTCGACCAGTGCCCGCGTCGACGCGCCGACGCCAACGCCGGGCCCGATCGCAACGGCATTGAAACGCGGATCGTCGAGGGTCCGGCGCAGCCCGTCCGCCCCCTTGAACGAGCGCACCATGACCGCCGTCAGTTGCATTGCATTCACAAGGGCGGCCGACGGGGGCGTCGCAACGCTCACCAACCCTGCCCCGACACGCAATGCCGCGCCCGCGGCAAGGCGCGCCGCGCCAGTGGACAGCGCCGGACCCGACACGACCACGGCATGACCGCGTGCATATTTGTGTCCATCCGGCTCCGGCGGGCGACAGAACCGCGCCCAAAGACCGGAGCCATTTCGCCAGGTTCGAACGCCAATTGTCTCCAGAACCGCCTCGCCGATGCCGATATCGACCACTTCGACGGGCCCGCAGGCCAATCGACCCGGCAGCAGCAGATGGCCGGGCTTTGCGCGGAAAAAGGTAATCGTGCGCGTCGCCTTGATCGCGCACCCCATCTCCTGCCCGCTCTCGCCGTTGATCCCCGACGGGAGATCCACGGCGAGCACGGGCAGGCCGCTTTCACCCACCTGCTCCACCAGTGTCTTTGCAAGCCCGACCAGTGGACGATCAAGCCCCGCTCCAAAAACCGCGTCCACGACAAGTCCGGCACCGGCCAGCGCCGTCGCCAGCGCGCCTTCGTCAAGCGTCCCGGCGGGCACGCCGCCTGCCTCCATGCGCTCCAGAGCAAGCATCGCATCGCCCGAAATCCGCTCGCGCGCGCCGAGCAGCAGCACGTCGACCCGATATCCCCTCTGGCGCAGGAAGCGTGCCGCAACAAACCCGTCGCCGCCGTTGTTGCCGGGACCGGCCAGCACAAGGATGGGCGACTCGTGGCGCACCATCCGGCAGGCGGTGTCGGCAACCGCACGACCTGCCGACGTCATTAGATCGATGCCGGCCACCCCGCCGTCGATGGTCAACCGGTCTGCAAGACCCATTTCGGCGGGCGTGAGAAGCTCCGTCACGCTGCCTCACCCGCCCCGCCGGCAAGCACGACCTCTTGCGGCTCCGACAGTTCGATGAGGTTTCCGTCCGGATCGCGGACATAGATAGAGCGAAGCGGCGACCACGCCCCGGTGCGCGACACCGGCCCCTCCTCGATCAGGACCTTCGCCAGTTCGAGCCGGGCAATGACGGCATCGAGCGCGTCCACGAGAAAGCAGAGATCCCCCGAACCGGGCGTCGGGCGATGTGCCGCAGGCGAAAACTCCGCACCGGCCTCATGCAGGTTGATTTTCTGGGCGCCAAACCGGAGCGCGCGGCGACCGCCGCCGAACACAACCTCTTCCATGCCGAGCACGCCGCAATAGAAGGCAACCGTCGCGTCGGGGTCGGTCACGGTCAACACGATATGGTCCAAGGCTGAAATACGCATGTCATTCTCCCGCCAGTCTGCAAGCCTGGGATCGCCCCTGCCGCACGGTCCCGCCAGGCAGGTGCGACCGGTTGCCGATCCGGGCGGTCAGTGTCGCTCCAAGCGCCGGTTGCACGCAACACAATGCAAGACTTCGACAAAGCCGACCTGACAGGTGTTGTGTGATTATTTTTTAAGCAAATTGCCTATTTATCGCACAAACAAGTTGGCCCACTGGCATGAAGCCTCTGGAATCCCGGCGTAAACTGCCCGAAATGCGGGCTGTTTTTTCCGCAGGCGAGATTGGCACGCTGCGTGCTAATCAGAGGGGAGCTCAGGCCCCTTGTGGCCGGCATTTCTCAACCGAGCGACGCGAAATGGCGGAGGCGATGAAGAAAATCGAGGCAATTATCAAGCCGTTCAAGCTTGATGAGGTCAAGGAGGCCCTCCAGGAGGTCGGCCTTCAAGGCATCACCGTGACCGAGGCCAAGGGCTTCGGGCGCCAGAAAGGCCATACCGAACTCTATCGCGGCGCCGAATACGTGGTGGACTTCCTGCCCAAGGTCAAAGTCGAGATCGTCCTGACCGACGATCTGGTAGACAAGGCCGTGGAAGCCATCCGCAACGCGGCACAGACCGGACGGATCGGTGACGGCAAGATCTTCGTCTCCACAATCGAGGAAGCCGTGCGCATCCGCACCGGCGAAACAGGCACCGACGCCATCTAGAGCGTCCGGGCCTTGACCTCCCTGCCGTCGGACGCGCTTCGGCGGCCTTTTCACCCAAACGGTTACTCAAGAACGACAGGGAAGCACTACATGACGAGCGCCACTGAAATTCTCAAGGAAATCAAGGAAAAGGACATCAAGTTCATTGACCTTCGCTTTTCCGATCCGCGCGGCAAGATGCAGCATGTGACCATGGACGCCGGCCTTGTCGACGAGGACATGTTCGCCGAAGGTGTGGCGTTCGACGGCTCGTCCATTGCCGGCTGGAAAGCCATCAACGAGTCCGACATGATGCTGATTCTCGATCCCGAGACGGCGCATGTCGATCCGTTCTTCGCGCAGTCCACGATGGCGATCATCTGTGATGTCGTCGACCCGATTTCCGGCGAGGCTTACAACCGCGACCCGCGCACGACGGCCAAGAAGGCCGAGGCCTACATGAAGTCGCTCGGCGTCGGCGACACCGTCTACGTCGGCCCGGAAGCCGAATTCTTCATCTTCGACGACGTTCGCTTCTCCACCGATCCGTATGACACCGGCTTCCAGATCGACAGCACCGAACTGCCGTCGAACATGGGCTCCGACTATGACACCGGCAACATGGGTCACCGTCCGCGCACCAAGGGCGGCTACTTCCCGGTCCCGCCGATCGACAGCTGCCAGGACATCCGTTCCGAGATGCTGACGGTTCTCACCGAGATGGGCGTCACCGTCGAGAAGCACCACCACGAGGTGGCCGCGGCCCAGCACGAACTCGGCATCATGTTCGACACGCTGACGCGCAACGCCGACAAGATGCAGATCTACAAGTATGTCGTGCATCAGGTCGCCCACGCCTATGGCAAGACGGCCACCTTCATGCCCAAGCCCGTCTTCGGCGACAACGGCACCGGCATGCACGTGCACCAGTCGATCTGGAAGGACGGCGCGCCGGCCTTCGCCGGCAACCAGTACGCGGATCTTTCCGAGACCTGCCTCTACTACATCGGCGGCATCCTGAAGCACGCCAAGGCGCTGAACGCCTTCACCAACCCGTCGACCAACTCCTACAAGCGTCTGGTGCCGGGCTACGAGGCGCCGGTCCTGCTGGCCTATTCGTCGCGCAACCGCTCGGCGTCCTGCCGCATTCCGTTCTCCTCCTCACCGAAGGCAAAGCGCGTCGAGGTGCGTTTCCCGGATCCGTCCGCGAACCCGTACCTTTGCTTCGCGGCGCTGCTGATGGCCGGCCTCGACGGCGTCAAGAACAAGATCCATCCCGGCGATGCGATGGACAAGAACCTTTACGATCTGCCGCCGGAAGAGCTGAAGGACATCCCGACTGTCTCCGCCTCGCTGCGCGAAGCGCTCGAGTCGCTCGATGCCGACCGCGACTTCCTGAAGGCCGGCGGCGTCATGGACGACGACCAGATCGATGCCTACATCGAACTGAAGATGGAAGAAAACATGCGCTACGAAATGACCCCGCATCCGGTCGAATACGACCTGTACTACTCCGTCTAAGTGTCGTCCCCGCCCCTAGCGGGCGAACCGGAACGAACAAACCCCCGGCGGTCACCCGCCGGGGGTTTTTTGTAGCGCACGCGCTATCGAATACCGATCAGACGATTTTGCAACGCTCTCGCAAAACCCTAAAAAATCATTAATGCAATAGTTTCAAGGTGCTTAGCAGTCTTTCTACGACCGAAAATTGCCTCCCCCCGACTTCAAAGTCAATAGAACCGAAGTCGGATAGACAATTTCAAAAATACCAATAATAATAGGACAGTGTAAGGCTAGATGTTGGAGGGTCGATATGCAACTCCCTACAACCGAAAGTAAATTTTTAAAAATTACATACGCCGTCGCTTTGACTGCGGCCTTGGCTATTTCAACAGTACAAACTGCAGAAGCCGGATCCAAAGCGCATCTTCTCCGCGAACTTCTTGGAAAAGTGGCGAGTACCATTATTCTTACCGCCGTATCCACGGCATTGGCAGTCGAAGTTGCCGAGCGATACTCCGTTCAACGAAAATTTGTGAACAAGCGGTGGTTTTCACCCAAATATCCGGTTCGCGGCCTCACCTATGACGAAAGGGTCATTTGGGTATCTGCCGGAGTCTACAAGATCTATGCGAAGGGTGAAAACAAAGAGGGGCGGGATTTCGTCGTCATCGAAACCGAAACCGATCTGGTGATCGTCTTTATCAGCTGATGGAGGTAGGTGTGAAAAAGCTCGCTCTCGTGATTATGACTTTAGTTGCGCTCACCTTGCCCGCCACCGTTCATGCCGACGCGAGTCCATCCGTGCCTGTTGCAGCATCGCGTCTCGCATCGAATGGCATGAAAAAAGTCGCGCTTCCCCTCACTCTGATCTTCCTCTCGACAGATGCCTATGCTGCATACAATGGGCACTGCAAGCGGCACACCATCGAAAAGGAAAGGGTGCTATGTGCTGGCGGCACCTTTGTCGAAACGCAAGCCAACGACCTCGGAGAAGTGATCGATGACGCGAGGTTCATCGGCAAACACGTGATCGTTCCAAAGGCGAAACAATTCTGGGCAGAGCACGGCGACGACATAAAGAATGGCGCGGAAAATGCCGGGGACACGCTCTTGCAAGGCTTCGCGGCAGGGATCAATTGGCTCGCGAACGAAGATCTTCCGCAACGTTAATGTTGATCGCATGATCCAAAGTGCCGATTCCGCCTAGATCTCCCGAGGCGCAGAAGCGACCGGCCAGCCGGACCGCTTCCGACACGAAACGAGAAACCCCGGCGGTCTCCCGCCGGGAGTTTTGTCTTTGTCGAAGCCATTTGCCGCGCCAACGGTTTCAAACCAGCGCGATCACACGGCTGGGGCCGCCGGTTGCGCCCTTGATCTTCGGCGCGCCGACGACCAGCGTCGCGCCGGTCGCGGGCACCTCGTCGAGGCCGGCGAGGCATTCGATCCCCCAGCGCTCCGTCGGCAGCCAGGCGTAATGCGTGTCGAAGGTCTTGGACGCGCCGAAGTCGAGCGACAGCGTGTCGACGGCCATGCCGACCACACCCTTTTCCATCATGTACATCGCCGCATCCTTGGAAAAGCCGGGGAAATGCATGGTGCCGTCGGCGTCGGCGTTGCGGAACTTGTCCGTGGCGACATGCGCGGCCCAGCCCGAGTTCATCGCGACACAACCGCCCTCCGGCAACGGCCCATGAGCCTCCTCATGGGCCTTCAGATCCTCGACCGTCACCTGATAATCCGGATCGGCGGCGGCCTTTTCCCGAACGTCGACGACGGCGAGCGGCACCACAAGCTGGTCGACCGCGATCTCGTCCGAGGTCTTGCCGTCGGCGGAAAAGTGGATCGGCGCATCGAGATGGGTGCCCGTGTGCTCGACGAGATGCCACTTGTACATGTTGAACCCGTCCGTCTCGAAGGACGTCATACGCTCCATCTCGAGCCCCGGCTGACCGAAATAGGTCGGAAAATCCTCCATCAGGTCGTGGGTGAGGTCGACAACCTTCGAAAAGCTCATCGGCTGCGCCTGCGCGGCGCGCGGTGGCGGAAAGGCAGTGAAGGCGGCGGCTCCGGCCGCAACGCCGGCCACGCCTTTCAGCAGGCCACGCCGGCTCAAGCGCCGCGCGACGGTTTCCTGACATCCTGGAACACACATGCTGCTCTCTCCTCTGGTTTGTCGTTCGCCCTCATCCTAGGCTGCGAAAGAGCGAAGACACAATCGCAAGGGGCCGTATCGATGACACGCGCACTGTCTTCCCCCCTTGCACCTTGACGCATTTGCCGCCATTGATCCGCCCATGTTGAAGATCACCGACCTCACCTATCGCATCGCCGGGCGCACGCTCCTCGAAAACGCCAGCGTCACGCTGCCCGCAGGCTCAAAAGCCGGCTTCGTCGGCCGCAACGGCGCGGGAAAGTCGACGCTGTTCCGCCTGATCACGGGAGACACGGCGCCGGAAAGCGGCGAGATCCAGATGCCGAAGGGCCTGCGCATCGGTCAGGTCGCCCAGGAGGCGCCGGGCACCGAACAGTCGCTGATGGAGGTGGTGCTGGCCGCCGATACGGAGCGCGCCGCGCTTCTGGAGGAAGCCGACACAGCGAGCGACCCGCACCGCATCGCGGACATCCACATGCGCCTTGCCGACATCGACGCCCATACGGCGGAAGCGCGCGCGGCCCGCATCCTCTCCGGTCTCGGTTTCGATTCTGCCGCACAGGCGCGGCCCTGCTCCGCCTTTTCCGGCGGCTGGCGGATGCGCGTGGCGCTTGCCGCGGTGTTGTTTTCCGAGCCCGATCTGCTGCTTCTCGACGAGCCGACCAACTATCTCGATCTGGAAGGCACCATGTGGCTGGAAAGCTATGTGGCGCGTTACCCGCATCAGGTGCTCCTGATCAGCCACGACCGCGACCTGTTGAACAAGGCGGTCGATTCGATCGTGCATCTCGACCAGCTCGGCCTGACCTTCTACCGGGGCGGCTTCGACAGTTTCGACCGCCAGCGTCGCGAAACCATGATGCTTCAGGAAAAGAGCCGCGAGAAGCAGGAAGCCCAGCGCAAGCACATGCAGGCCTTCGTCGACCGGTTCCGCGCCAAGGCGAGCAAGGCGCGTCAGGCGCAGTCGCGGCTGAAGATGCTGGAGAAGATGGAGCCGATCGCCGGCCTGCGCGGCGCGGAGGCGCTGCCGATCTCGTTCCCCGCACCGGTGGGCAGCCTCGCGCCGCCGATCATCCGCCTCGACAACGTTTCTGCCGGATATGGCGACACAACCGTCTTGTCTCATCTCGCGCTCAACATCGACAACGACGACCGCATCGCCCTGCTCGGCGCGAACGGCAACGGCAAGTCGACGTTTGCCAAGCTTATCGCCGGCCGGTTGAAGGAGCAATCGGGCACCATCACCCGTGCCAAGAAGATGAATGTCGCCTTCTTCGCCCAGCATCAGCTCGACGACCTCATACCCGCCGACAGCCCCGTCGCCCATGTGCGCAAGCTGATGCCGGACGCCGCCGAATCGAAGGTCCGCTCGCGCGTCAACCGCTTCGGCCTGCCGACGAGCCGCATGGACACGCCCGCTCAGGACCTCTCGGGCGGCGAGAAGGCCCGGCTGCTGCTTGGCCTGGCGACCTTCGAAGGGCCGCACCTGCTGATCCTGGACGAGCCGACCAACCACCTCGACATCGAAAGCCGCGAAGCGCTGATCCAGGCGGTCAACGAATACGAGGGCGCGGTGATCCTCATCTCGCACGACCGTCATCTGGTGGAAGCCTGTGCCGACCGGCTCTGGCTGGTCGCTGACGGAGGTGTATCGAGCTTTGAAGGCGACATGGAGGACTACCGCCGGCTGATTCTGCAAAAGGATCGGCCGAACAAGAACGGCAAGGGAGGAAAGGCGAAACAAGCGGAAGCGGACAAGGCCGCCGCAGCCGAAGCCGCAAAACCCGAAGAGCCGGAAGACCCGCGCAGCGCCCAGGAGCGACGCAAGGATGCGGCCGAGCAACGCTCCAGACTTGCGCCCTTGCGCAAGGAAATCAGGGCTGCGGAAGCGGAGGTCGCACGGATCCAGGCAAAAATGGAAAAACTCGACGCGGCGCTGGCCGATCCCGATTTTTTCATGAAGGACGCGGAGCGGGCATCGAAATTCGTCAAGGAACGCGCGTTCCTGGAGAAGAAACTCGCAAAAACCGAGCAGTCCTGGCTCGAACTTTCCAGCGAGTACGAGGGCGTGACGGCGGAAAGCTGACGTGCGCGGAGACCGATCCGGAGGTGCTGGACCGGCCAAGGACGTGCTGGGCGTCGGCGAGACCGACGGACGCGTCGATCGGGTTCGCGCCGTCCGCGAAGCCAAGGCCGGCACCAACGGCTGAACGCGGCACACGCGCGTCCAACCGACACGAAATCAAGAACGGCGGGGCCACCGCCCCGCCTTTTTATCTGACACTTCAATAGGTCGGCGAGCGATCAAACAGGCTTTTCGTAGACCGCGCGGATATGCGGGATGACGCGCTCGCCTTTGTGGACGTCATAGGCCGTCCGCTCCGAAAGCGTCAGCCCGACGCGCTCAAACCCCGCCAGCTCCGACGGCGACAACGGCCAGGGCGGGCCATCCGCCTCCGCCTCCTCGGGCCGCGAACGGGTCAGGACCAGAAGCTGCCCGCCCGGCTTCACCAACTGCGCCAGGGCCGCGTAGGACGCCGCGCGCAGTTCGCCGTGCAGCGCCTGCACCGTGTAGCACTCATGCACGAGGTCGAAGGCGCCGATCCAGTCGGGCGGCGGCGAAAAAAGGTCGGCTGCGGTGTAGTGAACGGATGATCCCGGAAACCGCTGCCCGGCCCATTCCACGGCCATTTCGGACAGGTCGAATGCGGTGGTATCGTAGCCAACTGCGGCCAGCGCCTCGGCGTTGTCGCCAAGCCCGCAACCGACATCAAGCGCGGACGCCCCCTTGCCCGGATTGTTCTCAAGCCACTCGACCAGCGCATCCTTCGGCGCGAGATCCGCCCATGGAACCGCGGCGGCATCGCCTTCGGCCGTTTCATAAACGGCTTCGAACCAGGACGTCCGGTCGTCCCGGTCGCCGCCCCTGGCGCCGAAGAGTTCGTCCAGCCTGTCCCGCGCTGCATCCCTGCGCCGGGCGAACTCCGGGTCGCCGCTCATGCCTTCTTTTGCCATCGTCCGTCTTCTGTCTGCTGCCAGTAGGTCAGATCGTGCCCGACCGCCTTCAGCGCCTTCCAGTGCTCGCGTGCCTCGGCCACCGCCTCGCCGTCATGGCCGTCGAACAGGAAGACGCCACGTGTGTAGCCGGTAAGGTCGGGCGGCGAAGCGCGATCGACCATCATGCGAACGCTCGCGTCGTTCGGATTGTCCGGTCCGTCGGTCAGAAACACGGGCTGCCACGCGCCCTCGCCATCGGCTGACGTGCCATGCGGCAGGAAAGAATCATCACGATAGCTCCACAGAAGCGAATCGAGCGCGGTCACCCGATCCGCCGCCCCCGCCTGCACGACGACACGCCAGTCGCGTTTCAAACAGGTCTCCAGCAGTCCGGGAAGGACCTCTTCCAGCGGTTTGAGGGTCAGATGGTAAAAAAGCACTTCCGTCATATGGGCCTGGCCATTGGGGGGCGATGCGAAGTCAGCCGCAACGCGAGCGCGACTGTGCGACAGGTGCGGCCAATGCGCAACAGGTGCCCGGCCATGTGACATGGCCCTTTAATGCGGCTTTGCTTTCCGCTCAATTCCTCATTAACCGTTTCAAAACTTCGGGCCGGCACTCTGGCGGCCGGGATGAGATCGACGCGAAGGCGGCACGCGTGTGGCAAGTGTCACATCCTGTGCAGGGCACGCGAGGCACAATTGGTGGACGTCCAGGCACAGGATTGCCGGACGAGCGGGAGACGATATTGATGGCCGTGCGTATTGCCCTGTTTTTCGGACTTGTTCTAGGCCTTGCCGGCGTGACGACGGCGATGGGAACGGTCGTGAGCGAACCCACTGGCACCTGCGTCGCCTACAAGACCTGCTGAGCCACGCGGCCACACAACTGGCCGTTTCCGGATCCAGATACCAAAAACCCGCCGTTTCGGCGGGTTTTTTTATAAGGCAACATGCCGAAACGACGCTGGCTGCACCTGTCTGCGGAAAGACAGCGGCGGCGGCTAGGCCCGCGCCGCCGTATCCTTGCTTATGCCTCGTAATGCTCGCGCACCAGTCGATCGAGCAGCCGCACGCCGAACCCGGACGCCCAGCCCTTGCTGATTTCCGTCTTCGGACTGCTCATCGCCGTACCGGCAACATCGATATGCACCCACGGCACGTCGTTGACGAAGCGCTGCAGGAACTGGGCCGCCGTGATCGAGCCGGCCGTGCGGCCGCCCGTGTTCTTCATGTCGGCGTTTGGCGTGTCGATCAGCTTGTCGTATTCCTTCGAGAGCGGCAGCCGCCAGACCTTCTCGTCCGTCGCCTCCCCGGCCTCAGACAGCCGCCCGACAAGCTCGTCGTTGTTGGAAAAGACACCCGCATGCTGATTGCCGAGCGCAACGATGATTGCGCCGGTCAGCGTCGCGAGATTGATCATGAAGGCCGGCTTGAAGCGGTCCTGCGTGTACCAGAGCGCATCCGCCAGCACGAGACGGCCTTCCGCATCGGTGTTGATGATCTCGATGGTGGCGCCGGACATGGCGGTGACGATGTCGCCGGGGCGCTGGGCGCGTCCGTCCGGCATGTTTTCCACCAGACCGATCACGCCGATGACATTGGCCTTGGCCTTGCGGGCGGCGAGCGCATGCATCAGACCGGTCACGGCGGCCGCACCGCCCATGTCGCCCTTCATGTCCTCCATGCCGCCGGCGGGCTTGATCGAGATGCCGCCGGTGTCGAAGACGACGCCCTTGCCGATGAAGGCGACCGGCTGGTCATCCTTCTTGCCGCCGTTCCAGCGCATGATCACCAGACGCGGCGGGTGCTCGGATCCCTGAGCGACACCAAGAAGCGAATACATCTTGAGCTTCTTCATCGCCTTTTCATCGAGGATCTCGATCTCGACGCCGAGCTTGGAAAGCTCTTCGGCGCGCTTGGCAAACTCAAGCGTCGTCAGCACATTGGCCGGCTCGTTGACGAGATCGCGGGCGAGCAGCGTGCCGTCGCTGATCGCATCGGCGGTCTCCCAGGCCTTCTTCGCCGCCTTGGCGTCGGAAACACCGATCGAGAGCTTTTTCACCTTTTCCGGCTTGTCATCACCTGATTTCGATTTGTAGCGATCAAACGTGTAGCCACGCAGTTTGGCACCCATCGCAAAGGTCGCGGCCAGGTCGGCCTCGACATCTCCGCTGGGAAGCTCAAACAGGATCTCCGCCGCCTCCGAACTGCCGAGAGCGCCCATCACGACGCCGCCAAGCGCCGTCCAGTCGGTTTCACCCAGATCGGCGACCGCGGACGCCTTGCCGAGACCGACGACGATCAGGCGATCGAGATCAAGCCCGGCCGGGGCGATCAGGTCAAGCACCGTATTGACCTTGCCGGTAAAGCTGCCCGTGCCCGCGGCGCGCGTCAGGAGACCGTCGGCAGCGGACAGCACGCCGGACGCCGTCGGGCCGATGTTGAGCGCATCGTCGGCGAAGATAACGACGGTCCCCTTCGACGGGGCGGAGAGCTTGGAAAAGGAAATTTTCGGAAGCAAGACGAAACCTCTTGGTTACACGATGCAAGGGGGCGCTCGGCCACAGGACACAGCGTCCGCGATTGGCTCGAGCGCGCAGGAATCCGCTCGGTCTGTTCAGTCGCGCGTCGCGCCCGGTGAGCCGAGGGTTGACGATACAATGGTGCCAGTTTCGGCCCACCGCAAGCGCGCTGGCGACGCAAGGAGCTGTTAACCCTTTTTCTTCTCGTAGTATTTACCTAAACTGCCGCTTAATCGATACGCTGGCCTCCCCAGCGGCGCGCCCGGGTGTGTGCCGTTCCAGCAACCAAACCCAACGGCACCCTTGCCTGGCGACCACGTTCAACACGGACCTGATGACAACCTTCGAACGCTATGTCCTGCGACGCCTCACGGCGGCGTTCGCCCTGACCCTCGCCGCGCTGGCTGGCGTTGTGTGGGCAACGCAGGCGTTGCGCCAGCTCGATCTGGTCACCTCCAAGGGTCAGACCATCATCCAGTTCGTCGGAATGACTTTGCTGGCGATGCCGTTCCTGCTGCTCGCAATCGCGCCTTTCGCACTCCTGATCGCCCTGATCGTGGTTCTCAACACACTGTCCAACGACAGCGAGCTGATCGTCATCAACGCCTCGGGCGCGTCGCGCACCGTGCTGATGCGCCCGGTGATCAGCTTCGCAATCATGGTCAGCCTGTTTTGCGCGACGCTGTCCCTGTCGCTCGCTCCGCTCGGGCTCAGTACGCTGCGCGACGAAATCACACGCGTTCGCGTCGATCTCGTGGCCAACATCGTCCGGCCGGGACGGTTCATCGGCATCGAGGACGGCCTCACCTTCCACATCCGAAATCGCAGCGGCGACGGCCAGCTCGACGGCCTGCTCATGCACGACGACAGGGCCGAAGACACCGTCTTCACCTATGAGGCGGCGCGCGGACGTATCGTCGAGGCGGCAGGACGCACGCTTCTGGTGATGCAGGACGGCACGATCCAGCGCCGAACCCGCGCGACCGGATCGATCTCGATCGTCCGCTTTCAATCCTATGCCTTCGATCTGTCCAATATGGTTCCGACCGGGCGAACCTCCATCTACAAGGCCAGCGAACGCTCCCTGATGGATCTCCTGGCGCCGTCTGCAGACGATACCTACGCCCGCGACAATCGTGCCCGGCTCGTTGCAGAACTGCACGATCGGCTGAGTCAGCCGCTCTATCCGCTGGCCTTCGCGCTGATCGTGTTCGTTTTCGCCGGACAGCCGAAAACAACCCGTCAAAACCGCAATTTCGCGACACTCTCGGCGTTGACGCTGGCAATCCTGCTCAGAAGTGCCGGTTTCGGCGTCCTGACGCTCGTGCCGGACATGCCCTCGGCACGCTTTGCGCTCTATGCCCTGCCTCTTGCCGCAATCCTGTTGTGCAGCTGGGCCATTGCCGCCGAACGCCGCCCCTCCTGGATCAAGCGCCTGATCGATGCTCTCGAACTGTTCGCCGAGCGGATCGAGGGCCGCCTGCAAAAGCTGCGTGGCCGTCACCCAAACGGGGTGGCCTGAGATGGAACGCGGCCTGGTCGGACATACGCTCGCCGTCTATTTCTCGCGCCGGTTCCTGGGCGCGATCCTTGGCCTCTTCGCGCTCGCGGCGATCCTGATATTCCTGTTCGACGTGCTCGAACTGCTCAGGCGCAGCTCGGGACAGGACGGCGCGACCCTTGCCCGCATCGGCCTGATCTCGCTTCTGCGCGTTCCGCAACTGATGGAGCAAGTCCTTCCGTTTGCAGTGCTGTTTGGCGCGATCACCGCATTCCTGGCGCTAAGCCGAAAGCTGGAGCTCGTCGTCGCGCGCGCCGCCGGCGTTTCCGTCTGGCAGTTCACCGCGCCGGCGCTTCTGGTGGGCATCGGCCTGGGCGTTGCCGCGGTGACGCTGTACAATCCGCTTGCCGTGTTTCTGCGCACGCAATCGGACGAAATCGCCTCCGGTCTCTTCAGCAGCGAACAAAACTTCCTGCTGCAAACCACCGGCGAGATCTGGCTGCGGCAGGACGGCACGGACGGCGAATCGGTGCTCCACGCCAAACAGACCCTGGACGGCGGGACCCGCCTCCTCGGCATCACCCTGTTCACCTTCGACCGGTCGGCCAGTTTTTCGGAACGCGTGGAAGCGCGGGAGGCCCGCCTTGAAGACAAGCGCTGGCGCATGAGCGACGCGACGGTCTATTCCACGACCGGCGATCCAAGCACGCACGCCACATATTACGTTTCCACCTATCTGACCCCGACGGAGGTGCGCGAGAGCATCGCGGCACCGGAATCCATCGGATTCTGGGACCTGCCGCGTGTGATCGAATTGTCACAGCGCGCGGGTCTTCCAGCGTACCGGTATTCCTTGCAGTATCAGACACTTCTTGCGCGCCCCGCACTTCTCGCCGCAATGATCCTCATTGCAGCCTGTGTTTCGCTCAGGGTTTCGCGTATGGGGGGCGTTGGCAGACTGATTCTGGGTGGAATCCTTGCCGGGTTCGTGCTTTACGTTCTGTCGGAACTGGGAAAAGATCTGGGTGGCGCGGGAATCGTGCCCCCGGTCGTCGCCGCTTGGGCGCCAGGAGTGTTTGGAGTTCTGATGGGCTTTACGATCCTCTTGCATCTGGAGGACGGCTGATGGCTGTAGCCGTTCCTTCGCAAACGGTTCGTAGCACCCGTGCGGCCGCTCCCTTGCGCGGATCTCTTGCACTGCGCATGCTGCGCTGCACCGCTCTCGCTGGATTGACCGCCCTTGCGCCTGCGCTTTCCGGTGATCTGGTTTCCACATCCGCCCATGCGCAGTCCGGCACCCTCGAAACACTGGGCGCGACCGTCGACCAGAGTGAGCCGCTGCTGCTGGAAGCGGACGAGTTGCGATACGACTTCGACCGGGACCTGATCTCCGCCAACGGCGACGTGCAGATCTACTACGGCGGCAACACCGTCGAGGCGAACCAGGTCGAGTTCGATCGCAAGCAAAACCGCCTGCGTGCAAACGGAAACGTCCGTCTGACCGAGCCGAACGGAAACGTTCTGCGGGCATCCTCGATGGAGCTTTCGGAAGACCTGCGCGACGGTTTCGTCGCCGCGCTGCAGCTCGATACGCCACAACGCACCCGCTTCATCGCCGACGGGGCCCGTCGCGAAAACGGCAACAGGACGACCTTCGACAACGGGATCTACACCGTCTACACACGGCCAACGAGTCCGCCCGGGAAACCGCCGCTATGGCGCGTGCGTGCGGCAACCATCGTGCACGACGAGACAGAGCGCACCGTCGAGTTCAGGGACGCCTCTCTGGAATTCTTCGGTCGATCGCTTGTCTATCTGCCATATTTTTCGATGGCCGACCCCACCGTCAAGCGCAAGACAGGCCTGCTGACTCCAAGCGCAGTCGTTGGCGATCGTGTCGGTGTGGGCGTCACGGTGCCCTACTACTTCGCGCTTGATCCGAATTACGACCTTCTGCTGTCGGCGACGCCGCTGTCCAAACAGGGCCTGCTCACACAGGCGGAATGGCGTCAGCGTCTGATCGACGGCAGCTATTCGATCAACGTCGGCGGGCTGATCCAGGCACGACCCGGCGAATACGGCACATCGAGCGGCAACCGCCGTTTCCGCGGTGTGATCGCGACGGAAGGCGCGTTTGAGATCAACCAACGCTGGAAATGGGGCTGGGACCTCTCCTACCGAAGCGATCGCGCGTTTCTGAACGACTACAGTTTCGCCGATTTCGGCAATGCCAGCGACATTTCGCAGATCTATCTGACAGGCCAGAGCGAACGAAACCGCTTCGATCTGCGCAGCTACGCCTTCCGCGTGTCGCAGGAGGATTACGCCGCAGCCGCGACCTTCAACGATCCTAACTACCTGCCAGTGGGAAGCCGCTTGCAGGACAAGCAACCCTTCGTCCATCCAGTGCTCGACTACAATTATATCTTCGAGGATCCGATCGCCGGCGGCGAGCTCTCGCTGACGGGCAACCTGACCAGCCTGACGCGCGACCAGACCGACGCGATCCGCGTCGGCGGCACGACGCGGTTCCGCGGCGTGGAAGGCACGTTTACCCGCACCAGCCTGCGCGCCGACTGGCGCACCACCGTGATCGATCCGCTCGGCCAGGTGTTCACGCCCTTCGCCTATGTAAAGGGCGACCTGTTCTTCCTGGCGTCGCAGGACAAGACGGTCGGCGCGCTGACGGACGAGTCGGTCGTCGGCCGGATCATGCCGGCCGTCGGCATCGACTATCGTTTCCCGATCCTCGGCACGTTCAACGGTGGCAATCAGATTTTCGAGCCGGTCGCGCAGTTGATCGTGCGGCCGAACGAGGGACGGATCGGCGAACTGCCCAACGAGGATGCGCAAAGCATCGTCTTCGATTCCACGACGCTGTTCGAGTACGACAAGTTCTCCGGCTTCGACCGCAGCGAAGGCGGCACACGCGCAAACATCGGCCTGAAGTACAGCCTTCAGTTCGACAACAGCTTCAGCATGAATGCCCTGATCGGCCGGTCCTTCCAGCTGGCCGGCACCAACTCCTTCAAGACGGCCGATATCCTCGACGCGACACGCTCGTCGGGTCTGGCCAGCGACCAGAGCGATTACGTCAGCAGCCTGTATTTCGACAGCCGGCAGGGCTTCCGCATCGGCGCGCAGGCGCGGTTCGACCACGACAATTTCGCCGTGCGCCGCGCACAGGTCGAGGCCTCCGGCATCTATGGCCCGGTGACCGGCAACCTCGCCTATGCCTACCTTTCGGCGCAGCCGAACATCGGCATCCCGACTGACCGAGAAGAGGTGATCGGTTCCGCGAGCCTGCGATTGCAGGAAAACTGGCGCGTCTTCGGATCCGTTCGCTACGACTTGCAGAGCAACAACATGGTTCGCGACAGCGTCGGTTTCGGCTACGACGACGAAGGGTTTTCCGTATCCTTTGCCTACTCCGAAGACCGCAGCCGGAACAACGGCCAGACAACGGATCGGCTGTTTTTCCTGAGGTTCGGCCTCCGCACGCTTGGCGATACGCAGTTCTCCACCAATGGCAACAACTGATGAGTGGACGCCCGCTAGCTCGCCCAAAACCGGAATTTGGCCGTTTTCCGGTGCAACGACACACGGGATTGCGAGTTTCGGGATAGAGAAGACAGACCCGGACGGAGACAGTGGTACGACCGGGATCGCTGCCGGACCATAGCCTTCAAAAAGCGCCGGGACCGGCAAGGCGAAAAGGGGAAGGAAATGACTGTGAAGCGGTGGTTTTTCGCAGCCGTTAGCCTGCTGTTCGTTGCTGGCCTGGCAATTGACCCGGCCGCGGCGCAAACCTCCATCAAGGTGGTGGTCAACAGCAAGCCGATCACATCTTACGACATCAGCCAGCGCGCAGGACTGCTGCGGTTGACAACGGGTCGCGGGGGAGCGGCAGCGAAGCGCGCGGCAATGGAAGAGCTGATCGACGAGCAGTTGAAGACGCAGGAAGCGACCCGCGCCGGCATCCGGGTGTCCAAGGCCGAGGTCGATGAGGCTTTCAACTCGCTTGCCGGCCGCGTCAAACTGTCTCCGAAGCAACTGGGCCAGGCGCTGCGCCAGGCCGGGGTCCGCCCGGAAACGCTCCGCGATCGCCTGGAGGCCGAAATCGGCTGGGGGCAGATCCTGCGGGCGCGGTTCCGACAGGAGGTCCGCATCGCGGAATCCGATGTCCTCGCTGCCCTGCGCAGGAAGGACGACGAGGAGACCGACAAGAGCATGGAGTACCGCCTGCAGTCGGTGATCTTCGTCATTCCGGCAAAATCATCCTCTTCCATGAAGAACCAGCGCCGCCGGGATGCGGAGCGTTTTCGCGCTGCCTTCAACTCCTGCGACCAGTCCGAGGCGCTCGCGCAGCAATACAGCGAAGTTGTCGTGCGCCCCGCGAAATTGAGGCTGGAGACGGAGCTTCCCGCCGACCTGCGAGAGCTCGTCGAGAAAACACCGGCCGGCAAGACCACCAAGCCGCAAAACACTGAGAACGGCCTGGAGATCTTCGCGGTCTGCGAGAAGCGGGAGATCGACAGCAACGCCGCCGCCCGCATGGAAGTGGAAGAAGACCTGCGGGCAAAGGAAGGCCAGCAGTTGAGCCGCCGCTATCTGCGCGAGTTGCGCAGCCGCGCAATCATCGACTACCGCTGATGAACGCAATGCGCAGCAGCGTCCTGCCTCTCGCCGTCACAATGGGGGATCCTGGCGGAATCGGGCCGGACGTGGTGCTGAAGGCCTATTTCGAACGGGTTGAGCGGGACTTGCCGCCCTTCTACGTCATCGCCGATCCGGCGCTTCTGGCCGCCCGCGCCGAGCGCATAGGCCTCAAGGTGAAACTGCGCGAGGCGGGTCCGGACGCGGCGCTCGAAGTTTTTCCGAATGCCTTGCCTGTGGTCTCCTTGCCCGCAACGGTCACCGACCGCCCGGGAATTGCCGACAGCACGAATGCCGATGCGGTTCTGGCCTCGATCCGCATCGCAGTTGCCGATGCGATGGCAGGCCGCGCCGGAGCCGTGGTGACCAATCCGATCAACAAGAAGGCGCTCTACGACGCCGGCTTCACCCATCCGGGGCATACGGAATTTCTGGGTTCCCTCGCTCGCGAAGCCGGACATGAAAACGTTCGCCCGGTGATGTTGCTCGCCGGGCCGGATCTTCTCGTCGTTCCCGTGACCATTCATATTCCGCTGAGCGCGGTCCCCGGTGCGCTGACAAGCGACCTGATCATCGAAACGGCCCGAATCGTCCACCGCGACCTGGTGTCGCGCTTCCGCATCAAGGCTCCCCGTATCGCCATTGCCGGGCTCAACCCGCATGCGGGCGAGAACGGCTCGATCGGCCATGAGGACGCGGATATCGTCGCGCCCGCCGTCGAAACGCTGCGCGCGCAAGGCATCGACGCGCGCGGGCCGCTTCCCGCCGATACGATGTTCCACAAGGAAGCGCGCGCGAGCTACGACTGCGCACTCGCCATGTATCACGATCAGGCGCTGATTCCGGCGAAGACACTCGCCTTCCATGATGCGGTCAACGCCACACTCGGACTGCCGTTCGTGCGCACTTCGCCCGACCACGGGACGGCGCTGGAGATCGCGGGTTCCGGAAAGGCCCGGGCCGACAGTTTCGCCGCCGCCATCCGACTGGCCGCCGTTCTGGCTGATCCCGGCCTGGTGGAATGAGCCAGATCGACACGTTGCCGCCGCTGCGCGACGTCATCCGCACGCATGACCTGCAGGCGCGCAAATCGCTCGGCCAGAATTTCCTGCTCGACCTCAACCTGACCCTGCGCATCGCACGAACCGCAGGCGACCTTTCGCGGACCACCGTTCTGGAAGTGGGGCCGGGTCCGGGCGGTTTGACGCGCGCCCTGCTGGTCGCCGGTGCAAAACGCGTGGTCGCGGTGGAAAAGGACACACGTTGCCTGCCCGCGCTTGAGGAGATCGCGGCGCATTACCCCGGCCGACTGGAAATCCGTACCGCCGACGCACTGGCGCTTCGCCTGTCCGAGATCGGGGCCGAAGGGCCGCTGAAGATCATCGCCAACCTCCCCTACAATGTCGGGACCCAGCTCCTGCTTGGCTGGGTAGCACAGGAAACATGGCCGCCGGCCTGGCAATCGCTGACGCTGATGTTTCAAAAGGAAGTCGCCGAGCGCATCGTCGCGGCGCCGGGGTCCAAGGCCTATGGACGGCTTGGGGTGCTTGTTGGCTGGCGCTGCCATGCGGCAATCGCCTTCGATGTGGGGCCGAAAGCCTTCACTCCGCCCCCAAAGGTCACCTCCGCCGTCGTCCATCTGACCCCGCGTGCGGCCCCCCTGCCGTGCGCCCTGAAGGCCCTGGAACGCGTGACCGCTGCCGCCTTCGGCCAGCGGCGCAAGATGCTGAGGGCAAGCCTCAAGGCGCTCGGCAAGGATGCCCGGGAGCGGATCGAGGCGGCCGACATCGAACCGACACGCAGGGCCGAAGAGCTGGATATCACCGAGTTCGTGAGGCTGGCGCAGGCGTTCGCATAAAACAAGGCCACGCGGAACAGCCCCGTCAGGAGCCGTCTGTTTCGCGCCGGAGATCCTCGACCATCCCGTCGATGAACGCCCCGATGGCCGGGCCGCGCTCGCGGCGCAGCCGTTCGGCGCGCAGGATCGAGCGCGCCCCGTCATAGGCGCGCTGCAGATCATCATTGACGATGACGTAATCGTATTCCGACCAGTGTTTCATCTCGCCGACAGCAGTCTTCAACCGGCGTTGAATCACCTCCGGCGTGTCTTCCGCACGCCGGTGAAGGCGTGATTTCATTTCAGCGATCGACGGCGGAAGAATGAAGACCGAAACCACGTCCGGCCGGACGGCGTTGTAAAGTTGAAACGTCCCCTGAATGTCAATGTCGAAGAGCACGTCCTGCCCCCGGGACAGAGCCTCTTCCACGGGATCGCTCGGCGTACCGTAGTAGTTTCCGTGAACCTCCGCCCACTCCAGCAGTTCATTGCGGTCACGCATCTGCTCGAAACGCTCCCGCGAAATGAAGTGATAGTGCACGCCGCCAATCTCGCTTGACCGGCGAGGACGGGTCGTGACGGAGATGGAGAGCTTGAGATTGCTCTCCTGCTCCAGAAGCTGCCGCGCGATGGTTGACTTTCCGGCCCCCGACGGCGAGGACAGGACAAGCATCAAGCCGCGCCTCTGCGCCTCGGCCTCCTCGGCGGTCACCACCGTTCCAGTTACCGGTTCGCTCATGCCCGCCTACTCCAGGTTCTGTATCTGCTCGCGCATCTGATCGATCACCGTCTTGAGCTCAAGACCAATGGCGGTCAGTTCGGTTCCGTTCGACTTGGAGCACAGCGTGTTGGCCTCGCGGTTGAACTCCTGCGCCAGAAAATCCAGGCGACGGCCGACGGCGCCGCCCCCGTCTAGAAGCGCAAGAGCCGCCTCGACATGCGCCTGCAACCGGTCCAGTTCCTCGCGAATGTCGGCCTTGGTCGCCAGCAGCACCGCTTCCTGGTGCAGCCGCTCAACGTCGAGCGGCGCGCCGGTACCGAGCAGCGCCTCGACCTGCGCCGCCAGCCGCGCCTGAATAGCCTCCGGATGGCGCGACGGTGCGGCTTCCGCCGCCTGCGTCAGCCGGGCTATTTTGCTCAACTGCCCGCGCAGGACCGTCTCGATCGCCGCACCTTCGCTGCGACGCATGGCGATGAGGGCGTCAAGCGCCGCCGCCAGACTGGCCTTGAGTGCCGAAATCAGTCGCGCGCGTTCGGCCGGGTCTTCTTCGGGCTCTTTCCACTCGATGATTCCGCGCTGTGCGAGAATTCCGTCCAGAGCGACGGGGGCCGCATCGGGAACGCGCCTGTGAACCGTCTCGAGCGCTGCAAGAAAGGCATTCAGAGCGGCTTCGTTGATCTGAGGAACCGCCTCGCGCTGCGCGCGTTGAAAGCTGAGCCCGACCGTGACATTGCCACGCGACATCTCACCGGCGGCCGTCTCGCGACAATGACTTTCCATAACCTCAAGACCGGACGGGAGGCGCAGCCGCACATCCAGCCCCTTGCCGTTGACCGAACGCAATTCCCACGTCCAGCGTGCGCCGCCTTCTCCAGCGTCCACACGACCAAAGCCCGTCATGCTGGAAAGCACGGTCTTGATCCCGGGCTTGGCTACACCGGCATCCTGCGAAGACATGTTGCCCATAAGTCCGCCCCGTATGCGCCCATTCCGGCGAGAACAGCACGGCATGGCCATGCTGACGGATCATCTAGCCGCCGTCGGCTGCGTTGCCGCCAGGCGTCTCGCCAGACGATCCTTCCTGTTCCTGCTTGCGCCGCGCCCGCTCGATCTCGCGCCACTTGATCACATTGCGCTGGTGCTGCTCGTAGGTCTCGGCAAAAACATGTCCGCCCGTCCCGTCGGCCACGAAGAACAGGTCCTTTGTTCGCGACGGATTGGCGACGGCTTCCATGGCCGCCCGGCCCGGGTTGCCGATCGGCCCCGGCGGCAGACCGTCGATCTGATAGGTGTTGTAGGGGTTGCGGGCATCGAGCTGAGAGCGCGTGATCGCGGACCGGTCGCGGTTCCAAGCATCGCCGCCATAAAGACCATAGAGAATGGTCGGGTCCGACTGCAATCGCATCCCCCGGCGCAAACGATTGACGAAGACCCCGGCGACCCGGGACCGCTCGTCGGCCCGCGCCGTTTCCTTTTCCACAACAGAGGCCAGGATCACGAGGTCTTCCGGTGTCTCGATCGGCAGCCCCTCGGTCCGGCGGCCCCAGATTTCGCGAAGCGCCTTGTCCTGCGCGTCCCGCATCTGCTTTACGACCTGCACACGCGTTGCACCGCGTGTGAACGTGTAGGTTTCGGGAAGCAGCGCACCCTCGGGCGGGATCTCGTCGAGTTGCCCGGTCAACACCGGGTGCTCGCGAACGCGCTCGATCACCTGCTGGCTGGTCCAGCCTTCGGGAACGGTCACTGTATGATAGACGGCCTTTCCGCTCACCAGGTCTTCCATCACCTCGCGCATCGAACTGCCGGGGGCGAAGGCATATTCGCCAGCCTTCAACTGGCCGGCGTTCTTGTAGGCGCGCACACCGGCCCAGAAGAGATAGGCATTGTCGATGACACCCTGATTCTCCAGCGTGTCGGCGATCTGCTGCAGGCTCGATCCCGATGAAATGATCACCGTTTTTTCGGCGACGGCGGGTCCAGGCGCCTCGAACTCGGCCTTGCCCCAATACAGCAACCCGCCAGCCGCGATCACACCGAGCACGGCCAGCGACAGCAGGAAGTTGATGACGATGACGACAGGATTGCGCACATGTCGTGAGCGCGCGGGCGGCTGCGGCGCCGGCTCGGGCTGGATGGCCTCGCGCGGGCTCTTCGGGTTCGGACGGGACACCGGCGTATTGCCATCGGTGCCGCGGTCGGGATCTTCGGTCGGCTTGTCGCTCATAACCCCATCCGGTCAGTTTGATCGAAGGAATGGGTTCGCCACATGCCGTGAAAATATGGCCAAACCGCGAAGCCCGTTCATGTTGTCAGTGAGCCGGCACGTCAAATGCCGGCGTCAGGCCGCAACCTTGCGGAAGACGAGAGAGGCATTGGTTCCGCCAAACCCGAAGGAATTGGACAGAGCCGTGTTCACTGTCATGCGCTTGGCCGTGTTCGGGACCAAATCGATCTCGGTCTCCACGGACGGGTTGTCGAGATTGATCGTCGGCGGCACGATACCGTCGCGCATCGCAAGAAGAGAAAAAACCGCTTCGATCGCACCGGCCGCACCCAGCAGATGGCCGGTCGAGGATTTCGTCGACGACATCGTGAGCCCGGACGATGCCTCGCCTGCAAGCCTCTGCACGGCACCAAGCTCGATTTCATCTCCAAGCGGCGTGGACGTGCCATGGGCGTTCACATAGTCGATGTCGCCCAGCGTCATCCCGGCCCGCTTCAGTGCGGCTTGCATGCACCGATAAGCCCCGTCCCCGTCCGAGGACGGCGCGGTGATGTGATACGCATCGCCGGACAGGCCGTATCCGACCACTTCGCCGTAGATCTTTGCACCGCGTGCAACGGCACGCTCGTACTCCTCAAGCACCACCACGCCGGCGCCCTCGCCCATGACGAAGCCGTCGCGGTCCTTGTCGTAGGGGCGTGACGCGCCCTGCGCATTCTCGTTGAAGCCGGTGGACAGGGCGCGCGCGGCGGCAAAGCCGGCGAGCGCGATCCGGCAGACAGGGGATTCCGTCCCGCCGGCCACCATCATGTCGGCATCGTCCAGCGCGATCAGGCGGGCGGCATCCCCGATCGCGTGCGACCCGGTCGAACAGGCGGTGACCACCGCGTGATTCGGACCTTTGAGACCATGTCGAATGGAGACATAACCGCCCGCGAGATTGATCAAGCGCCCGGGAATGAAGAAGGGCGACACGCGTCGCGGGCCCTTGTCGCGCAGAATATGCGACGTTGTCTCTATTCCCTGAAGCCCGCCGATACCCGAGCCGATCAGGACACCGGAGCGGATCTGCTCCTCGTAGGACTTCGGCGACCATCCACAATCGCGGATCGCCTGCTCGGCGGCCGCCATCGCGAAAACGATGAAATCGTCGACCTTGCGCTGCTCCTTGGGGTCCATCCAGTCGTCGGGATTAAACGTCCCGTTGGACCCGTCGCCGCGCGGAATCTGGCAGGCAATCTTGCAGGCGAGGTCCTCGACTTCAAAATGATCGACGCGAGACGCCCCGCTCTCACCATTCAGAATTCGAGTCCAGCTTTCCTCGACACCGCACGCCATCGGCGAAACCATGCCGAGGCCAGTAACGACAACTCGCCTCATTTCATACCTGCATGTAGGCGCGCCGGGTGGAAAGACCCCATCCGGCGCGGCATTCAAATCTGTTAGCTGGCGGCCTTTTCCAGGAACTTGACCGCGTCGCCGACCGTCAGGATCGTCTCGGCCGCGTCGTCCGGGATCTCGACGCCGAATTCTTCCTCGAAAGCCATGACCAGCTCAACCGTGTCCAGGCTGTCGGCGCCCAGATCGTCGATGAAGCTCGCCTCCAGGGTGACCTTGTCGGCATCGACGCCGAGATGTTCGATGACGATCTTCTTTACCCGATCCGCGATGTCGCTCATTTCTGATTCCTCGATTGCTTCCAACAATAGTTCGCTTGATTCAGCGCTCAGCGCCGTACCTCGTACCCGATCTCCGGAACGCGGTGAATGGGGTTCCAGCCCGCACCGGACCCGTACTTGGTATTTATCCCCCGCCGGACCGGCCACGCCCGAGCGCCGAACCTTCGTGAACGGGTCTGCTGGCCGGCGGGTTCGTAACACACTTTCCGAGGCTTGACCAGTCGCGGACAAGCCCTTCGAAGCACACGTGGAAACCCCGCGAAGATCGCAGGGTTTCCCTTTTTATATCATGGCCATACCGCCATTCACGTGCAGCGTTTCACCGGTCACATAGCCGGCTTCGTCGCTGGCCAGATAGAGGGCCGCGGCGGCGATTTCATCGGCCCGACCCAGACGCCCTGCCGGAACCGACCCGAGGATCGATTCCTTCTGCTTGTCAGTCAGCGCATCGGTCATCGGCGTTTCGATGAACCCGGGTGCGATGGTGTTCACGGTCACATTGCGGGCCGCGACCTCTCGCGCCAGGGATTTCGCCATCCCGATCATGCCCGCCTTTGCGGCCGCATAATTGGCCTGCCCCGCATTGCCGGTCACGCCCACCACCGACGCAATCCCGATGATGCGGCCGGACCGACGCTTCATCATTCCCTTCACCGCGGCGCGGCACAAGCGGAAACCAGCCGTCAGATTGACCTCCAGTACCTGGTCCCACTCCTCGTCCTTCATGCGCATGAAGATGTTGTCACGGGTGATGCCGGCATTGTTGATCAGGATGTCGAGCTGGCCCATGGCGCTCTCGGCCGCCGGCACCAACGCGTCCACAGCGTCCCGATCCGACAGATTCGCCGGCAACACATGAACCCGCTCGCCGAGTTCGCCGGCAAGCGCTTCAAGCTTTTCGGCCCGCGTTCCCGACAACGCGACCGTCGCTCCATTGGCGTGAAGGGCACGGGCGATGGCCGCGCCAAGCCCTCCGGTTGCTCCCGTGACGAGTGCGGTTTTAGAAGTCAGGTCGAACATGCCCGCGAAATCCTCAAATCTGGTGGTCTGGAATACGCACTGTGTCAGTTGGACTGCAAACGGTCCATCAACGCATCGATGTCGGCGGCGGTGTTGACGGGCGAGCCGGCCATTTCCTTTGCGATGCGCTTCACCATTCCGCTCAGAACCTTTCCAGTCCCGATCTCGAAAGCGGTGTCGACACCGGCGTCCGCCATCCACGAGACGGATTCGCGCCAGCGCACGGTTCCGGTCACCTGCTCGACGAGCCGCTGCCGAATGTCGACCGGATCGCTGATCGGCGCGGCCAGCACATTGGCGACAAGGGGCACCGTCGGCATCTTCATGTCGACGCCGGCCAAAGCCTCCGCCATCACATCCGCGGCGGGCGACATCAAGGAGCAATGGAACGGTGCGCTGACCGGCAGAAGCACGGCGCGGCGGGCGCCACGGGCCTTGGCGATCTCTATCGCACGCTCGACGGCGGATTTGTGTCCGGAGACGACAACCTGGCCCGGCGCATTGTCATTCGCCGCCTCGCAGACCTCGCCACCGGCCGCCTCGCGGGCGACCTCGACGGCGGCGTCAAAATCGAGACCGAGCAGCGCCGCCATGGCGCCCTCGCCTACCGGAACCGCCTTTTGCATCGCATCGCCGCGAACGCGCAGCAGACGGGCAGCATCGGCGACACTCAGGGCACCGGCTGCGGCAAGCGCGGAATATTCGCCCAGCGAATGACCTGCGACGAAGGCCACGGACGCCTTGAGATCGAGGCCCCGCGCCTCGATCACGCGCATGGTCGCGAGGCTTACCGCCATCAGCGCCGGCTGTGCATTGGCTGTTAGCGTGAGATCACTTTCCGGGCCGTTCCACATGGTTTCGCTGAGCTTCTCGCCAAGCGCGTCGTCGACTTCCTGAAAGACGGCCCGCGCCTCGGCGAACTGCTCCGCCAGGTCACGGCCCATGCCGACCGACTGGCTGCCCTGTCCGGGGAACGTGAAAGCGATGCTCATCGCGCTGTCTCCACCTTGAGTGTGCGAAGCAGGAAAACGCGTCTCCGGCTCCGCCTTGTGAGTTGGCCGCAAAGAGACGGTCGCCCGCCTTTCTGTCAAGGTCGGTCGCGAAAAAAACCGCACGCTTTGTCCCGCCCGGCTTGCACACGGCTCGAACTGGTGTATAAGCGCCACTTCGTTCGGAACTCTGGCCGGGGGCTGAACGGAAGACCGGACGTCATGTGGACCTTCCACCCGATGCCCGGCAGGACGGCAAAAGCGTCCGCCTTCCCGTGTCTCCGCCTTCGAAGTTGCTTCGATCCGCCTTTCTTGAAGGCTCGAAGAGGCTTAGCGCCGTGTTCCGGGGTTTATGAACCTGAAGAAAGGCACAATCCATGCCGCTTTACGAGCATGTGTTCCTGGCTCGCCAGGACGTCTCGGCCCAGCAGGTCGAGCAGATGGTCGAGCAGTACAAGGCTTTGATCGCAGAATACGAAGGCAGCGTCGGCAAGGTCGAGGCTTGGGGCCTGCGCACCCTGACCTACCGCGTCAAGAAGAACCGCAAGGCGCATTACACGCTGATGAACCTGGACGCGACGCCCCCGGCGATCGCGGAAATGGAACGTCAGATGCGTCTGAACGAGGACGTCCTGCGCTTCATGACCATCAAGGTCGATGAGCACGAGGAAGAGCCCTCCGCAATGATGCAGAAGCGCGACCGCGACGACCGCCGTGGCGGACGTGGTGGACGCGGTGATCGTGGCGACCGCGGAGATCGCGGCGACCGTGGTGACCGTGGCGATCGCGGCCCCCGCCGCAACGACGACTAAGGAGAGAACGCAATGGTTGATATCGCTCAGCTCCCGACGCGGCGTCCTTTCTTCCGCCGTCGCAAGACCTGCCCGTTCTCCGGTGCCAACGCGCCGAAGATCGACTACAAGGACATCCGTCTGCTTCAGCGCTACATCTCGGAGCGCGGCAAGATCGTTCCGAGCCGCATCACCGCGGTGTCGGCGAAGAAGCAGCGTGAACTCGCCCGCGCCATCAAGCGCGCGCGCTTCCTTGGGCTCCTGCCCTTCGTGATCAAATAAGATCGCGAACACCCGCAATCGGCTGGGGTCGCCCCGTCCCTAGACGGGCGCCCCTAACCGCACCGCAGGACGGTGCGGGACAGACGACAAGGATACTCGACATGCAAGTCATTCTTCTGGAGCGCGTGCAAAAGCTCGGCCAGATGGGCGAAGTGGTGAAGGTCAAGGACGGGTTCGCCCGCAACTATCTTCTGCCGCAGGGCAAGGCCCTTCGTGCCAACAAGGGCAACATGCAGCGTTTTGAAAACGAGCGCGCGCAGCTCGAGGCCCGCAACCTGGAGCGCAAGGCCGAAGCCGAAAGCGTCGCCAAGTCGCTTGATGGCACCCGCTTTGTGGCGATCCGCCAGGCTGGCGAAACCGGCCAGCTCTACGGGTCTGTCTCGACCCGCGACATCGCCGAATCCATGACCGCAGGCGGCTTCTCCGCATCGCGCGCCCAGGTGCGCCTGGACAAGCCGATCAAGACCATCGGCATGCACAACATCGTGATCGTGCTCCACCCCGAAGTGGAAGTCGAGATCAGCCTCAACATCGCCCGTTCCAACGACGAAGCCGAGCGCCAGGCGCGCGGTGAGGATCTGACGGCGCGCGACTTCGACACCTTCGAGTTCGAAGAAGAGGACGACGAGGATGCAGAGGGCGCCGAAGGCGCCGACGATGGCGAAGAAGGGGCCGAGGCCTCCGAAGAGGGCGCGGCCGAAGAGGAAAACCTCTAAGTCACGCCCCGCGCCATGCGCATCGAGATCGAAAAAGGCCCCACAATGAACTGACCCCCGAAAGTTGGACACCAACTTCGGGGGTCAGTTCACAAACCGGGGCCTTTTTTCGTTGTCCCTTTTGCCGCCCGGCGTTTCCCGTCGCCGGCGTGTCATGCGGTCTTGCTAGAGGGGAAGCGTCGTCGACGCCACCCGCGTCTGACTTCGACCCGCTAACTCCACGCGGCCGGTTTTTCCGGCCGCTTTTTTTGTCCTGACACCGGCGCGTCCCGGCAAGTCCTGTCGGGCGGGCGATTCTCCCGTGATCTCTCGGACAACATCGGTTAAGAGGATCGGGCCTTCACGGACCCGCTCGCGGTTCGGCGGGCGTGGCGCTTGCGCGCATCGCGACACAGGCAGCCACCACCAACCCCACAACGGACGACAGACAAATGACCGTTTTCAAATCGGAGTTCTTGAAGACCCTCGACGACCGGGGCTTCATCCATCAGATCTCGAACGCCCAGGGGCTCGACGATCTGTATCGGTCCGAGACGGTCACCGCCTATATCGGCTTCGACTGCACGGCAAAGAGCCTGCATGTCGGTTCTCTCGTCCAGATCATGATGCTGCACTGGATGCAACAAACCGGGCACCGCCCCATCGCGCTGATGGGCAGCGGCACCACACGGATCGGCGATCCCTCGTTTCGCGACGATGCGCGCCCGCTGCTCGAC
Source organism: Stappia sp. ES.058 (assembly GCF_900105595.1). GTDB lineage: Bacteria > Pseudomonadota > Alphaproteobacteria > Rhizobiales > Stappiaceae > Stappia. The sequence continues at coordinate 2,174,580 of NZ_LT629784.1, forward strand.
GACGCGCAGATCGAGGCGAACAAGGACGGCATCCGAAAGGTCTTCGACCGCTTCCTGTCCTTCGGCGATGGTCCCAAGGACGCCTTGATGCTGGACAACGCCGACTGGCTGATGCAGCTCAACTATGTCACCTTCCTGCGCGAGGTCGGACGTCACTTCTCGGTCAACCAGATGATCCAGCGCGACGCGGTGCGCACGCGGCTTGAGCGCGAGCAGCATCTGTCGTTCCTTGAATTCAACTACATGCTGCTCCAGGGCTACGACTTCGTCGAGCTCTTCCGCCGCACCGGCTGCCGCGTCCAGATGGGCGGCTCCGACCAGTGGGGCAACATCCTCTCCGGCGTCGACCTCGGTCGGCGCATGGCAGAGGTCGAGCTCTTCGCGCTGACAACGCCGCTGCTCACCACCGCCTCGGGCGCGAAGATGGGCAAGACCGCTTCGGGCGCCGTTTGGCTCAACCCGGACATGCTGTCGCCCTACGATTACTGGCAGTTCTGGCGCAACACCGAGGACGGCGACGTGGAGCGTTTCCTGAAACTCTTCACGACGCTGCCGCTCGACGAGATCGCCCGGCTCGCGACGCTTGGCGGTTCGGAGATCAACGAGGCCAAGAAGGTGCTCGCCACCGAGGCCACGGCGATGGCGCATGGCCGAGACGCGGCCGATGCGGCGGGCGAAACCGCGCGCCGCGCCTTTGAGGAAGGCGCGATGGCCGGCGGGCTGCCGACCGTCGAGATCCCGCGTGCGGATCTGGCGAACGGCATCGGCCTGCTCGCCGCCTTCGTGACAGCGGGGCTTTGCGCCTCCAACGGCGAGGTCCGCCGTCAGGTCAAGGGCGGTGGCACCCGCGTCAACGACCAGCCCGAGGGCGACGAAAAACGCGTGCTCGGCGAAGACGACCTGATCGAGGACGGTGTGATCAAGCTGTCGCTCGGCAAGAAGCGCCATGTGCTGCTGAAGGCCGTTTGACGGGCCTGCCGGATCACGACACGGGAACGGACGCAGGGCCAATGGCTTGCGCCCGTTTTCGCGTTCGGCAACAACGGCACGCAGCCTATGCGACGCCGCCGCGCGGACGCCGTTCGCGGCGGTAGAGCGTATCGGTCGTGAAAATCGCCAACGACACCCAGATAAGGCCGAAGGTGGCAAGCCGCATCGGCTCGATCTCCTCGCCATAAAGAAAAATCGCGAGGATGAGCTGCAGGCTGGGCGCCATATATTGCAACAACCCGATCATCGACAGTGGCAAACGACGCGCGCCGGCGGCGAAAAGCGCCAGCGGAAAGGCCGTGACGATCCCCGTGCCGGCGAGCAGAAGCAGAAGGCCCGGCCGGTCGAGCGGCAGGACATCCTGCTGCAGCCAGATGCCCGAATACATCAGATAGGCAAGCGCGAAGGGCGCGAGCAGGACCGATTCCACCATCAGGCCCGGCGACGCCCCGACCGCCACCATCTTGCGCAGATAGCCGTAGGTCGCGAAGGAAAAGGCCAGCCCCACCGACACCCAGGGAAAAGCGTCGAGCGCCACCGCCTGGATCGCGACGGCCAGCGCGGCAATGGCAATGGCGACCGCCTGCCAGCGACTGAGCTTTTCCTTCAGGACGATCAGGCCGATGGCGACCGAGACCAGCGGATTGCAAAAATATCCGAAACTGATCTCGATGATCCGATTTTCGGTCACCGCCCAGATGAACACCAGCCAATTGACCGAGATCACCGCCGCAGACAGCGCCAGCATCGGCAGGCGCTTGCGGTCGAGGAGCGCATCGCGCACCTCGCCCAGCCGCCCGCGCAGCCCGAGAAAGATCCCCAGAAAAACCACCGACCACAGGATCCGATGAGAGACCACGACATCGGCATCGACGGCCGCGGTCCATTTGTAGTAGGCGGGCAGAACCCCCCAAAGAAAAAAGGCCGTCAACGCGAAGACGAGACCGAGGCGGCGCTCGGCGTCTTCCGCCTCGACCGGTTGGGGAAGGCTCATGATGTGGACCTGCGGAAGCGCCGGCGGTCAGCCCGCCGACTTGAGAAGCGTGTACGTATGGGAATCGAGCAGCGCCTGGAACGACGCGTCGACGATATTGCTTGAAACGCCGATGGTGAACCAACGCTTGTGCGTGCGCCGGTTCTGGCTTTCGATCAGGACGCGCGTGACGGCGCCGGTGCCACCATTGAGGATCCGCACCTTGAAATCAATCAGTTCCATCTCGTCGATGCGATCCTGATAGTGCCCGAGGTCCTTGCGCAGCGCATTGTCGAGCGCATTGACCGGGCCGTTTCCTTCCGCCACCGACATGCGCGGCTCGCCGTCGATATCGACCTTGACGACCGCTTCCGACACCGTGACGAGTTCGCCAAGCGCATTGTGCCGCCGTTCGACCATCACGCGGAACGATTTCACGTCGAAATACTTCGGCACCTCTCCGAGCCTGCGGCGGGCGAGCAGCTCGAAGGAAGCGTCGGCGGCCTCATAGGCGTAGCCTTGCGCCTCGCGCTCCTTGACGTCGTCGAGAAGCGCATCGAGACGTGTATCCGCCTTGTCGACGGAAATCCCGAGCCGTTTGAGTTCGCCAATAAGGTTGGACTTGCCGGCCTGGTCGGACACAAGGACCCGGCGACGGTTGCCGACGCTTTCCGGCGGAACATGTTCGTAGGTCTCCGGCTCCTTCAGAATCGCGGACGCGTGAATGCCGGCCTTGGTGGCGAAGGCGTTGGCGCCGACATAAGGCGCGTGGCGGTCCGGCGAGCGGTTGATGATCTCGTCGAAGGCCCGCGAGATCGCCGTGATGTCAGCCAGCGCATCACTGGAAACGCCAAGCTCGAAGGCATCGGCATATGGCTTTTTCAGCATCAGCGTCGGCACGAGGGTGACGAGATTGGCGTTGCCGCAGCGCTCGCCGATGCCGTTCAGCGTACCCTGGATCTGCCGCACGCCGGCATCGACGGCGGCGAGCGTATTGGCAACCGCATGGCCCGTGTCGTCATGCGCGTGGATGCCGAGATTTTCGCCCGGCACGACCGCGCGTACCCTGGCGACGATCTCGCGCACCTCCGAGGGCAACGTGCCGCCGTTGGTGTCGCAAAGAACCACCCAGCGCGCCCCGGCCTCGTAGGCTGTGCGCGCACAGGCGAGCGCATAGTCGGGATTGGCCTTGTAGCCGTCGAAAAAATGCTCGCAGTCGATCAGTGATTCCCGGCCCGAGGCGCGCACCGCCTCCACGCTTTCGCGGATCGACACGAGATTGTCCTCGTTGGAACAGCCGAGCGCGACCTTGACGTGATAGTCCCAGCTCTTGGCGACGAGACAGACGGCATCCGCCTTTGAGCCAAGCACAAGCTGAAGCCCCGGATCGTTCGCCGCCGAACGCCCGGCGCGCTTGGTCATGCCGAAGGCGGTGAAAGTGGCCCTTTGCGTGCGCCTTTCCGAGAAAAACGCCGTGTCGGTGGGGTTCGCGCCGGGATAGCCGCCTTCCACATAATCGACCCCAAGCCGCTCCAGCAGCTCGGAAATCACGATCTTTTCCTCCACCGAAAAATCGATGCCCGCCGTCTGCGCGCCGTCGCGCAGGGTGGTGTCGAAGAGGGTGAGGCGCTCGCGTGTCATGATGTCGTGTCCTTGGGGCCGCCGGTCCTTCATCGGGACCGGTCTTTTGTGGAGTCAGTCGTTGGGGAAAGAGCCGGACTTCGACCAGGCATCGCCGGCCCACTCCTCGGGCGGCCAGCTTTCCGTGTCGCAATCCGGGTGCTGATGGCTGACGATACTGTCGAGAAAGGCGGCGGCTTCGAGATCCTCAAGCGTGTTTCGTGCCGGCAGGTCGCCGAGCGTGTCGACGTAGGCAAGCTTGGCTTCGACGCCGTACTGGATCGTCGGCGGGATGGTTTCTGGATGGTCGAAGGCGCCGATCGCCAGCGCGATGGAGCCGTCCGGCTCCTCATAGGTCAGCGGGGTGCCGCAGGCGGGGCAAAACCCGCGCGCGACGTGATTGGAGGAGCGGAACCTCGCCGGCGCTCCCCCGCGCGTCCACTCGAGCGCCCCCTCGGAAGTACCGACGAGCGCGCCGAAGAACCCGCCGAACGCCTTCTGGCACATGCGGCAGTGGCAGATCGAGGCCGTGCCCAGCGGTCCCGTCACCCGGAACCGCAACGCGCCGCACTGGCAGCCGCCGGTGTGGATCTCCAATGCACTCATTCGTTTCCCCCTCGCTGTCGCGCTTCCAGGATCTTGCTGCAGACGCCGTCAAGCTCATTCAGGACATCCGGATTCCGGAAGCGCAGAACGGTCCAGCCCGAAGCTGCAAGATGCGCATCCCGCGCCCGATCGGCTTCGAAATGATGCGCTTCGCCGTGCTGCGACCCGTCGAGTTCGACGATGAGTTTGTGTGCCGGCGCGGCGAAGTCGACGATGTATCCTGCAATCGGCAGTTGGCGACGAAACGCAATGCCGTCGAGCCGATGTGCCCGAAGGATGTTCCACAGCTTCTTCTCTGCCGGGGTCATCGTCCGTCGCAGGGATTTCGCGTTTCCGCGCAAGGATTTGGAGACGTCATGATGAGGCATGTCCGCATCTCCCGAGATTGGAACGCTTGCCCGAACCCATCCTCGGTTTGACGCTGGCCCCCGCCCCACGCGCCTCTCTCTCCCCTTGAGGGGGAGATGTCTCCGAAGGAGACAGAGGGGGGTAACGGACCCAGACCTCAACCTCAGTCCGCGCGGAGAGGCTCCACATCCCCCTCTGTCGGCAAATGCCGACATCTCCCCCTCAAGGGGGGAGACGGGAGAGCGGAGCAGTCGCTCAGGCAAATGAGCTGGCGCCTTTGAACGGGGCTGATTGTGAACCTGCACAGAACCGAAACCCCGCCGCCATGCAAACACCGCCAGATCCGACACACGGCCCCGCCCCACGCGCCCCTCTCCCCCCTTGAGGGGGAGATGTCTCCGAAGGAGACAGAGGGGGGTAACGGACCCAGACCTCAAACTCAGTCCGCGCGGAGAGGCTCCACACCCCCCTCTGTCGGCAAATGCCGACATCTCCCCCTCAAGGGGGGAGACGGGAGAGCGGGGCATGGTCACCGCTTCACCTCCCAGGTGGTGGTGCGCTTGCCGGTGTCCGGGTCCTTGCCGTCCTTGAGCAGAATGCCCTCGGCCGCGAGTTCGTCGCGGATGCGGTCGGCCTCGGCGAACTTTTGTTTCATAAGTTCCTTGTCGCCTGCCACCTTGGCAGCGTCTGCCTCGCGTAGGACTTCGAGGCGTATATTGATTTTGCCGTCAACGTGATCTTGCGAAAGCCCAAGCTCTTTCAGCTCGATCAAGGCGACAGCCTTTTCTACCGAAGTCTTTATACCCCCGCGCTGATCCGCCCGAACTTCCTTTGCTATGGCCGACATTTTGCGATCTTCCAGGCCCAGGAAATAAATCGAGGACAAAATGTCTTCCGGGTTCCCGGTCGATCTTTGAATCGCCTGAATTGCCGCCGGTGTATTGAGGTCATCAGCTAATGCTTCAATGACTTCGGGAAGAACAGAACCGTCTTCAGGGAGAAACCGCCGCGTCAAATTTGCAAAGGAAAGGCTAATTCCTCTAGCCTCCTCCAGCCGCTTGACCGAGAAATCGATCGGCTCGCGGTAGTGGGTCATCAGCATGGCGAGGCGCAGCACCTCGCCCGGCCATTTCCGACCGCCGAATTTCTCGCTCGCCAGCAGGTCGTGGATGGTGACGAAGTTGCCCTCGGATTTGGACATCTTCTTCCCCTCCACCTGGACGAAGCCGTTGTGGAGCCATACGCTCGCCATCCTATCCGTCCCATGGGCGCAGCAGGACTGGGCGATCTCGTTCTCGTGGTGCGGGAAGATGAGGTCGAGGCCGCCGCCGTGGATGTCGAAGGTCGCACCCAGATGCGCCTCGCTCATCACCGAGCATTCGATGTGCCAGCCCGGACGCCCGCGCCCCCAGGGGCTGTCCCAGCCCGGCTCCTCGTCGGAGGACAGCTTCCACAAGACGAAGTCGCCGGGGTTTTTCTTGTGGCCCTCGACTGCAATGCGTGCGCCGGCCTGCTGTTCGTCGAGATTGCGCCGCGACAGGCCGCCATAAGCTGGCATCGAGGCCACGTCGAAGAGCACCTCACCCTCCGCGACATAGGCGTTGCCCTTGGCGATCAACGTCTCGATCATCGCGATCATGCCGGGAATATGCTGGGTCGCGCGCGGCTCCACGCTCGGCTCGAGGCAGCCAAGCGCCTTCACGTCGGCATGGAACTGGTCGGCGGTCTTCTGCGTGACCTTCGCAATCGCCTCGTTCAGCGGCAGATCGGGATAGTCGCGCAACGCACGCGCGTTGATCTTGTCGTCGACGTCGGTGATGTTGCGCACATAGGTGACATGCTCCGCGCCATAGAGATGGCGCAGCAGGCGATACAACACGTCGAAGACGATCACCGGCCGGGCATTGCCGATATGGGCGAAGTCATAGACCGTCGGCCCGCAGACATACATGCGCACATTCGACGGATCTTCCGGCACGAAGAGGTCCTTCGAGCGGGTCAGGGTATTGGTAAGCTTCAAAGGATGCTTGTAATGCATGATCGGTCGTCTCCTGGCCGTCTGGCCGGGGCGTCCGTCTCATCTCCGGTGGGGAGGAGCATCGAGCATGAGGGGAACGGCCACAGCCAGCTTTGTCGCTAGCTGCAAATAATGAGGATCGAAATCAGGGTCCGCTTGGCCGTGGTCATGAAACGTGTTCTGACCCGTTTGCCCGGCGTGGTCAAGTCCGCAGTCCGTGCGACCGCAAGGAAACGATGGATACCCGGCGCGAGCGGGAGCCGCGCGAAGCCTCGTTCCCGACATCAAGCTTGTGTAAGATACATTCATGTCCGCCAGGGGACGGGAGGAGACCCATGCGCATGGCAATGACCGATCACTTCGGGCCACACCCTTTTGCGGTCCCGACCGGCGCCAAGCGAGATCGGCTCCGCCCGCTTGCCGCGATGCCGGGTCTTGCGCTCGTCGCTTCCGTGACAATCGTTCTCGCCTTCTCCGGCAGCAGCCTGGCCCAGGAGACTGCAAGACAGGCGGAACCCGCCACCGGCACACCGCCTGCGGCCGGCACGCTTGCGCCCGCAGACGCTCCGGCCACCATCTTGCCGACCGACCCGCTGGCGATGGCGATCTCGCGCGAACTGTCCACAGCCGACACATTGATGCTCGACGCCGCCTTCAATGCGGGCAGCGAGGAGGAACTGCAGCTCGGCGTGCAGGAATTTTATGAGGCACGGATCTTCCAGCCGCTCTGGGTGTCGCAGGACGGCCTGAATTCGCACGGCGAACTCCTGATCAAGGCCTTCGAGGACGCGCGCGCGCATGCGCTCGATCCCGCCGCCTATGATCCGGACCGGCTGTTCCAGATCGCCTTCAATGCAAGCGGCATTGACGAGATCGCCGCCGTCGAGGTGGCGCTTTCCAACAGCTACATCACCTATGCCAATGACATGGTCGCCGGCCGCGTCAAGCCGAACGAGGTGAATCCGTCGCTCAACCTTTTCCCGCAAGCTCCTGATCCGGCGTCGCTTCTGGAAATGGTGGAATCGAGCGAGGACTTCGCCCTTACCCTGGACGCCCTGTCGCCGAACACGCCCAACTACGCAAGGCTGAAAGAGCGGCTCGGCGACTATCGCGCCAAGGCCGAGGCCGGCGGCTTCACGCCGGTCCCCGCGGGCGAGACCCTGAAGCCCGGCATGAGCGACCCGCGCCTTGACGCCCTGCGCAAACGCCTTGCCCAGCAGGATCTCTTCACCGCCGGCAGCCACCAGGGCGATGTCTACGATGGCGCGCTGGTCGCGGCGGTCGAATTGTTTCAGGAGCGTCACGGCCTGACGGTCGACGGCATTGTCGGCAAGAACACGCTTGCGGAAATCAATGTGGCGATCGAGACGCGCATCGAGCAGATGGAGCTTAACATGGAGCGCCGCCGCTGGATGCCGGACGATCTTGGCGATCGCTATGTCTTCGTCAATCTCGCCGACCAGAACCTCAAGGTCGTCAAGAGCGAGAAGACAGTTCACACCGCGCGCGTGGTCGTCGGCAAACCCTATCATGCAACGCCGGTGTTCTCCGACCAGATCACCTACGCCGAAGTGAACCCCTACTGGACGGTGCCCTACTCCATCGCCACCAAGGAGTATCTGCCGCAGTTGCGTAAGAACCCGGGGGCATTGCTTTCAAAGAACATCCGCATCTTCTCGGGCAACCGGGAGGTCGACCCATGGGCCGTGAACTGGCAGGCCTACGGGCGCGGCAACTTCCCCTTCACGCTGCGCCAGGACCCCGGAAACAGAAACGCGCTTGGCCGCATCAAGTTCATGTTTCCCAACAAGTTCAACATCTACATTCACGATACGCCCTCGAAATCTCTGTTTGCCCGGTCGCAACGCTCGTTCAGCCACGGCTGCATCCGAACGGAAAAGCCCTTCGATCTCGGCGAGGTGCTTTTGGGCGACGACGGCTGGACGAAACCCAGACTGCTGTCGGTCAGATCGACGGGCAAACGCCGGGTGATCAAGCTGAAAGACCCGATCCCGGTTCATCTGACCTATCTGACAGCCTGGGTGAACAAGGACGGATCGACGCATTTCCGCCGAGACATCTACGGCCGCGACAAGGTCTTGAAGAAAGCGATCACCGCGCTCGCACCGGTGAAGCTCTGACAAGCGAACAAGCCCAAAAAATGCTGGCAAAATAGTGAGATGAGCCGATTCTCCGACTCAGGCCTTCAAGGCAGTGTGTCGCATGGCATACCGTGACGGCTTGCGCGTTAAGGATGCTGAACCGGAGATAAACACCGGCCTCAGGGCGGGTTCACGGCATGGATGGCAGGATCTCCCCACGATCAAGTCCCGCGTATCGGAGCCTGCCATGTTCTCTGTTCTTCGCCCGCTGCTTTGCCAGACCCTCACCGCCACCCTTCTTGGCACTGTTCTTCTCGTTCCCGTTGCAATCTTTGTCCTGTCGGGAAACCGGGCCGAGGCGCCCCGCAGCCGGCAGGCCACGGTCGACGCCTGTGCCTTCACATCGAACGGTTGCGCGACCGCATCACACTGGCATGAAACACGCTTTCCCGTCAGGTGAGCGCTTGCACCCGACCCCGGGTTGAATTCTAATGCGCCAGCGATTTGCGTGCCCGCGAGAAAGCCACATTCCCGCGCAAGGCTTCATCGAAGCTGCAACCGGGCCGAAAAAGAAACATAGGGGCCGCGCAAGCCGCAGTGGAAGGACCATGATGATCAACGCGCTTCAGGAAAAGGCCGAAGACGCAGCGGGTTTTCTCAAGATGCTCGCCTCCGGCCCCCGTCTCATGCTGCTGTGCCATATGGCGAACGGCGAAACCAACGTCGGCCAGCTTGCCGAGATGACCGGGATGCGCATGCCGACGGTCTCCCAGCAGCTCGCGCTGTTGCGCGCGCAGGGGCTCGTGCGCACGCGACGCAACGGGACGACGATCTACTACAGCCTGGACAGCGAGATTGCTCAGGACGTGCTGGCCCTCCTGCAGAAACACTTTTGCCCCCCGGAAACCGAGACAACGGCCGCGCGCGAGAGCGAACACGCGGAGTGACCGCCCGACCGCGCCTTCGGCGCCGGTCAGGAGGCTCTCTCGCATGTCGGCCGGCAGACGTCAGTTATCGAGCCAGTCGGAACACCGCGGCGCCTCCGCATCGCCCCACGGCATGATCGGAACCGTGGAGGTGGAGTTCTTGGGGCTGCCTTCGATGATCTTGTCGGAATAGACGAGATAGACCAGCACGTTGCGCTTGGCGTCGCAGCCGCGCACGATCCGCATCTTCTTGAACAGGAACGAACGGCGCTGACGAAACACCTCGTCCCCCTGCTCGAATGTCTCCGAAAAGCTCACCGGTCCGACCTGTCGACACGCCAGCGAGATGTCCGAGACCTCTTCGGCCACGCCGAGCCATCCGGAGACCCCGCCCTTTTCCGGCACCGTGAAATGACAGGCAACGCCTTTCACCAACGGGTCGTCGACCGCATAAGTGGCAAGCTTGTGGTCCGGTGTCAGCATCTTCCACACCGTCGACTTCTTGAAGATCAGATCAGGCTCATCCTGTGCGGACGCAACGGGAGACAGGGCCGGCGCGGCCGCAAGGCCAAGAGCCGCGGCCAGAACAAGGGCAATCGATCGCATTCGCGTTTCTCCGGATCTGTTTTGGTGTTCCCCCGATATGGGAAAGCGAGCGTCACAACACCAGTCCTGCAAGACGCGCCAGAACCAGCAACGGCGCAGCCGTTCCCAAAAGCACGAGCGTCGCGAGACTGACGACGCCAAGGCCGGCGACGACATACTGCAGCCCCACGTGCCCCTCGCCGCGCGCCATGCGCCAGATTGCGAAGTGAAGCGCGATGACCAGGACGGCCAGGATGCCGGACAGGAGAAATGGCGCCACGACATATCCCTGCGATCCCGCGTTTGGTCCTGGTTGAGGCAGGAGTGCCGGAAGATACGCCGCGGCGACCGGCAGGACGAGCACATGCACCAGCACAATCCAGACGAAGGCGACACTTTGGGGTGGCGTGGCAGGCTTTCGCGTCGACATGATTGACGTGCGGATCCATTGGTGACTGCAAGGAACCGTGGTGCCACGCGCAGCGACGATAGGCAAGCGTCCACGCGGCCCGCGCCGTCCCCCTTTCCCCGCGCGGCGCGAACCGGTTACAGTTGGCACGATACGCGCTATACTTGCATCCTTCCAAAGGCCCCGATCGAGGGCTCGCGCCAATGGATCGGTCCAATGACGTCAGCGCCGCCGCTGCTTGAACTCGAAACCTTCCTGCCCTATCGGCTGAATATCCTTGCGGAAACGGTGAGCCAGTCGCTCGCCGGCGTCTACCGCCGCCGCTACGGGATAACAGTGCCCGAATGGCGCCTGATCGCAACGCTCGGGCAATTCGGTACCGTGACAGCCAAAGGCGTCGGGCATCACAGCTGCATGCACAAGACGAAGGTGTCGCGCGCAGCGGCCACGCTCGAAGCCCGTGGCCTGATACGCCGCGAACCAAACAGTCAGGACATGCGCGAGAGCTTTCTCGCCCTGACGGCCGAAGGCCGCGCGATCTACGAAACACTCGCGCCGCAAGCGCGGGATTTCGCACAAGCCCTCGTTGCCGGCTTTTCAGCCTCCGACCGCGAGGTGCTTGACGACCTGCTGCAACGACTGATGCTGCGCGCCCGGGCGCTCACCACCGAAATGGCGGAGTGATCGGGCCCCTCTCGGCGCCGCCCCGCGCCCGCCGCACGCGCCCGCGCCATTAGGCTGAAGTTTACTAAAACCCGAGGCTTTTGTTGTGCCGGCCTCGGTCTTGTGGCGATAGTCAGGCGTGGAAGATCCCGAAAACGGGACATACGGCGCGGCAATGGCGCAGACGACGGGTGGCAGGCGAGCGAACAGGCGCGCCGCAGCAAGCGGATCAGGCATGACGGGACCGTATGCAATCGCACGCAGCGCAGGCCTTGCCGTCTTGGCAGGGGCGACGCTGGTACTTGTCGCGACGCCGGGACAGGCGGCCAGTTGCAATGCGCTTCGCGCCGAAATCTCCAGAATTGCCGCCGGCAGCGCACAATCGCCGGCGTATCGCAAATGGTCCGCGGCCGCAGAGCAGCAAAAAGCCGCGCTCGGGCTCGCCCAGCGTGATGCACGCCATCTGGGGTGCAATGGCGCCGCATCGGCCGGCTCATGCAACACTTTGACCGGAAAAATCAAACGCATGCGCGCCAACCTCGCCAAGATCGAGCGCCAGCGCGATCGTCGGGCCCAGCCCGGCCAGGCTCGACGCAAGAGACAACTCGAGCGCACGCTCGCCAACCAGGGATGCGACCGGACCCGCACGGCAAAAAAGGGCGGCGGCCTGCTCGCCCTCTTCGGCATCGGCCGGCGCGACGGCGCAAATGACGCTGTAACCACCGCGTCCTCGCTCCAGAGCGCGACGCGCTCCTCCGTAACGATCACGAGCGCCCAGCCGGATTTCACCACGAGCCAACCTTCTGGGCCGACCTATCGGACCATGTGCGTGCGCACCTGCGACGGCTTCTATTTTCCGGTCAGTTTTTCAACCGGCAGCGAGGGCTTCGGTCGTGACACCGCGATTTGCCGGTCGATGTGCCCGGGTGCCGAGGCGCAGCTCTACGTGCATCGCAATCCCGGCGAAACGGTCGACAATCTGGTCAGCGTCGAGGGCCTGCCCTATACGGATCTGCCCAATGCCTACCGGTTTCGTAAAACCTATGTCTCGGGCTGCGGCTGCCAGCCGAAACCGGGTGGACGCCAGAGCATGGCAAGCCTGATCCGCAGCGGCGACGCGGTTGCCGCGCAAAGCCTGCGCGATACGCAAGGATCGGGCGGCCTCGGCATCGATTCGTTGCGCGAAACACTTGCGACACCCGTTGCATCCCGGGCGGATGCTGTTCCCGATGGCGCGGATCCGGACACACGGATGAATGTCGAGCTTGGCTTTGCTCCCCAGCCGGCCAGCATGCGCCTGCCGGTTCTGGGCGGCACCGGCACGTCCGTATCAGGAGTTGCGAAAAGCGCGGACGCGGTCGATGACGGAAGCGATGTTCAAACCGCTCCGGCCACCGTTCAGCCAAAACAGAATGTCAGGATAATCGGGCCGCGCTATTTCGTCGCCCAATAAGCGGCAACAGCGTCTTCATGTCCGGACCATGCGCCTCACCGGTCAGCGCCTTGCGCAGCGGCAGGAACAACGCCTTGCCCTTGCGCCCGGTCTCCGTCTTCAGCGCCCCGGTCCACGCCCCCCAGGTCTGAGCGTCCCAAGGCTCTTGCGGCAAAAGCGCCGCCGCCCGGGCAAGATATTCGGCATCCTCCGGCGCGACCGGCATCGCCTGCGGATCGTTGACGGCGCGCCACCAGCGCGCGGCATCGCCGACGGTCTCGCAGTTTTCCCGCACCGCGTCCCAGAACGCCGCGCCGCAGGCAGCAATACCCAACTCCTGAAGCCGATCCGCCACGGCGTCGAAGGGCAACTTGTGCACAAGACGCGCATTCAGCGGACGAAGGTCCTCGGGATCGAACTTGGCGGCGGAGCGTGAGACGTCCGCAAGCGACACCATGTCGGCGAGCGCCGCCATCGTCTCCGCCGGCTCGATCGCATGGCTGGTGCCACTCAGGACTGCAAGCGAGGCGACCGCCATCGGTTCGAAACCCGCCTCACGCAGCGAGCGCAGCGACAAGGCGCCCTTGCGCTTCGAAAGGCCTTCACCCGAAACGGTCGTCAGCAGGTTGTGATGCGCAAAAACCGGCGGCGCAGCATCGAGCGCCTTGAAGATCGCAAGCTGCACGGCGGTGTTGGCCACATGATCCTCTCCCCGGATCACGTGTGTGATGCCAGAGCCGATGTCGTCCACGATCGAGGGCAGCGTATAGAGATAGCTGCCGTCCGCCCGGATCAGCACGGGGTCGGAGAGCGAGGCAAGATCGATGGTCTGCTCGCCGCGACACAGGTCCAACCAACTGACGTCGGCTCGTCGTGTAGCGAAGGGATCGCCGTCGTGATTGGGCAGAAGAAAGCGCCAATGGGGCTGGCGTCCTTCCGCCTCGAGGGTCGCACGTTCATCATCGGTGAGTTTCAGCGCGGCCCGGTCGTAGACCGGCGGACGACCGAGCGCGCGCGCGCGTCCGCGCCGCCGCTCCAGTTCGTCCGCCGTCTCGTAGCAGGGATAGAGAAGGCCGGCGGCGCGCAGCCGCTCCGCCGCGCCGTCATACTGCGCGATCCGTTCCGACTGGCGAAAGCTCTCATGCGGACGAATGCCCAGCCACGCCAGATCCTCGCCAATCGCCGCCGCGAATTCGGCGGTCGAGCGCTCACGGTCGGTGTCATCGTAGCGCAGGATGAAACGGCCGCCTTCGCGCAAAGCGAATAGCCAGTTCATCAGCGCGGGACGGGCGTTGCCGATGTGGAGAAAACCGGTCGGCGAGGGAGCAAATCTAACGGTTACGGTCATGCGCCTGTCTTAGCGGGAGGGCGAACGCTCGGCAATGCCGGGCATCGCGGCAGATGCAAATCGGCGACGGACACGCACGGACACAACAGCCATCGCTGCCGCTGCTGCAAAACAATAAGCCGCCATGGCAAGCACTTGGGTCTCATAAGGAACGCCGAGATCGATGAGATAACCGGTCAGGCCGGGTCCAAGCGCGGAAGCGAGCACCATCATTGCAACGGTGACGGAACGCACGGCACCCAGGTGTCGTGTGCCGTAGATTTCCGGCCACAAGGAACCGAACAGGGTTGAACTGAAGCCGTAACTGACCCCGAGAAGCCCCATGAAACCGAAGGCGGCAGCCGGATGGGTGACGGTGGCAAGCAGAACGCAGGCCGCACCGAGCGGAAGCAGAAACACCGGCAGGATGCGAACCGCGGTGACCTTGTCGATGAGCCAGCCGGCCAGCAACGCGCAGGTGATGGTCATGGACGACATGGCCACGAAAGCGGAGGCGAAAAGCTCCATCGTCCAGCCGCGCAATTCCACCAGATAGACCTGATTGAAGAAGATCGTCGTGCCGATGAAGGGCGGGGCGAGTGTCCCGGCGGAGATGACCCAGAACGCTGGATCGCGCAGAACCTCGCGTCGGGTCCAGTGCCGCAGGACTTCCGGGCCGTCGTCGGGAGCGGTCTGTCCGCGCGGAATGCGCTCGACCCTCAAAAGCAACAGCAGCGCCGGCAGCGCAACGACGACAAGCGCCCCGGCGCCGAGCCACCACGCCCCCCGCCAGCCGAGGAGCGCTGACACGGACACAAACGCCAGGGGGAGCGATGCCTCCCCGCACTGGATGCCGAGCGCCGCGATGGACACCGCCCGACCGCGCTGCGCCGCGTACCATCGGCCCATCGCCGTCATTGCCACATGGGTCATCATGCCCTGCCCGAACAGCCGCAGACCATAGAGCACGACAAAGAGCATCGCGACGGAGGACACGCTCGCCATGCCGACCGAAAACAAGGCAAGGCCACACACGATACCGGCCGACACCAACGCCAGCGGATGGGTGTCGACAACCTTTCCGATGACCGTCAACGACGCCGCCGAAAGCAAAGTGGCCGCCATGTAGAGACCGCCGAACTCGCCATGCGACAAGTTGAACTCGCCGCGAAGGTCGCCGGCAACGAGCGAGATGAAGAAGGTTTGGCCGAAGCTCGAAAAGAACGTCAGCAACAGACCCGCGAGAAGCCAGCGCAGGTTCTCCCGGACGAAGGCGAAATAGGACATTTCCCAGTCTTTCCGCACAAAGTGCGATATGTCACCGGAAGCGGCACACGAGCAGCGGAGCCGTCGGCGTGGCTAGCTGCGATCGCGAAAGCGATTGGTGATCGGATAGCGCCGGTCGCGGCCGAAATTCTTGCGCGTGATCTTCACGCCGGGCGCCGACTGACGCCGCTTGTACTCCGCGACATAAAGAAGATGCTCGATCCTGTGGATCAACGCCCGATCATGCCCGCGCGCCTCGATGTCGCCCACCGACATCTCGTTTTCCACCAGGCATTCCAGAATGTCATCCAGGACATCGTAGTCGGGAAGCGAATCCTGATCGGTCTGGTTCTCCCTCAGCTCGGCCGAAGGAACCTTGGTGAGGATATTGGTCGGGATCACCTCGCCCTCCGGCCCGAGCAGTCCATCGGGCCTGTTGGCGTTTCGCCAGGCCGCGAGCCGGTACACCTGTGTCTTGTAGAGATCCTTGATCGGATTGAAGCCGCCATTCATGTCGCCATAAAGCGTGGCGTATCCAACCGACATCTCCGACTTGTTCCCCGTGGTCGCAACCATATAGCCGAACTTGTTGGAGATCGCCATCAGGATGACGCCGCGAGCTCGCGACTGGATGTTTTCTTCCGTCACGCCACTCTCGGTCCCGGAAAAGAGGTCGGACAAGGCCGCCCCGAAACCCTCGACAGCCGGCGCGATGCCGACCGTGTCATAGCGCAACTTCAATGCATCCGCACAAGCCTTTGCATCCACGAGACTTTCGTCCGATGTGTAGCGATACGGCAGCATCACGCAATGCACCCGCTCAGACCCAAGCGCATCCACTGCCATGGCGGCAACGATGGCGCTGTCGATCCCTCCGGAGAGACCAAGCACAACGCCGGGGAAGCCGTTTTTCTCGACGTAGTCGCGAAACCCCAGGACGCAGGCGTGCCATCGCGCGGCATCGGCATCGGGCAACGCGGACGCCGGCCCACGGGTACAGATCCACGCGCCATTTTCGTCGCGCTGCCAATCGGCGATTTCGAGCGCCTCGGCGAATTCCGGCATCTGGAACGCCAGGCTGCGGTCGGCCTGAAGCGCGAAAGACGCACCGTCGAACACCAGTTCGTCCTGGCCTCCGACCTGATTGCAATAGACCAGCGGAAGGTCCGTCTCGACAACGCGCGACACCATGACCTGCAGCCGAACGTCCGGCTTTCCGGCGTAGAACGGCGATCCGTTCGCCACCAGCAACAGTTCCGCGCCGGTTTCCGCCAGGCACTCACACACCTCGTCCGACCAGGCATCCTCGCACACAGGCAGCCCCAGACGAATGCCCCGAAATCCGACGGGCCCCGGGAGCGGACCGGGCTGAAACACCCGCTTTTCGTCGAATTCGCCATAGTTGGGCAGATCGACCTTGAAGCGTACGCCCTCGATCCGCCCGCCATCGACAAGAGCCACCGCATTGTGCAGCGTCTCGCCCTCCCGCCAGGGCAAACCGACCATGACGCCCGGACCGCCATCGGCAGTGTCAGCGACAAGCGCATCAAGTGCGGCACGACACGAGGCGACAAACGCGGGCTTCAGGACAAGATCTTCCGGTGGATAGCCGGACAGGAAAAGCTCGGAAAACAGGACGAGATCGGCGCCCGCAGCAGCCGCCCGTTCGCGACCGCGCCGTACGAGCTCCAGATTGCCGTCGATGTCTCCCACCGTCGGATTGAACTGTGCCGTGGCAAGGCGCAACCGCCCGGTGTGCGCAAGGCTGGAAGGTTCTGTCATGCCATCGGTTTAGCCCGGTCTTGAACGACGGTCCAGTGCCCAGACCGGTCGGCGTGCCGATCGAACACGCGAGCGTGGACACGCAGCGGACACCTGGACGGATCTAAAGGAAAACCATTTCATTCACCGCAGGATCCGGAGGGATTACAACCGCTGAAGGGGGGCCGCTGCCGCGCGGCGCCGGTCCGAAATAGGTTCCGCTTCGAATGAAGGGCCGGTGTTCGGTAAGCACCCGGTAAAGCCGCTGATAGAGCATTGCCGGCGATACGGGTTTGGCCAGAAACTCATGAATGCCAAGCTCCAACGCCCGAAGGATCACCGGCTTGCGCGCGTCAGCGCTGACCATGATCACAGGAGTCGTGGCAACGAATTCGTCTGAATCGCCGCGCAGGATGGACAAGAACTCGCTGCCGGACAAAGGCGCCATCACCCAGTCGCAGATCACGACATCGGGCTTGCGGTCCACCATGACGGCAAGCCCGTCGGATCCGTCGCCTGCCTCGAAAATGCGGCGCGCTCCAAACCCGTTCAAGATCGCGCGAAAAAGCGCGCGCATGTGGGAATTGTCATCGATCACAAGGATCGACACATCCGAAAGGTCAATATGCATGCCGTTCGGTCCCCTCCCGATTGGCGTTTGAAAAATTTAGACAAAAGAGACTCAATATTTCCTTTAAGGAAGCATTGTTCCAAACTGAACGGGCTCGCGTTCACGCAGATTTGATTGATTGTCCGATCAAAACGCGTTGACCGCCGCACGAAGGTAGGGCGGGAAAACGGAACGGTCGGCAGTGCCGACCGTTCGATTGGGTGACCCTGGCAACACGAACCCGTGTCAGCCGGCGGCCGCCTGTCGCTCTGCGGAGCGCGCATCGCGCTCCTTGCGAACGTTTTCGGCCACCAGGAAGGCAAGCTCGATTGCCTGTTCGGCGTTGAGGCGCGGGTCGCAATAGGTGTGATAGCGATCCGCCAGATCGTCGGCTGTCAGGGCGCGCGCGCCGCCGGTGCACTCGGTGACGTTCTTTCCGGTCATCTCGACGTGAATACCGCCTGCATAGGTGCCTTCGGCGCGGTGCACCGCAAAAAATGCCTCTACCTCGCGCAGGATCCGGTCGAACGGACGCGTCTTGTACCCGTTCGCCGTGATCGTGTTGCCATGCATGGGGTCGCAGGACCAGACCACCTTGCGTCCCTCGCGCTCCACCGCCCTGACAAGGGCCGGAAGGTGCTCAAAAACCTTGTCGGCACCGAACCGGCAGATCAGCGTCAGACGCCCCGGCTCATTGTCGGGGTTCAGCGTATCGATAAGCTGCAAAAGTCCGTCCGGCGTCAGGCTCGGACCGCACTTCAGGCCGATCGGATTCTTGATCCCCCGAAAAAACTCGACATGCGCATGATCAGGCTGACGGGTGCGGTCGCCGATCCAAAGCATGTGGCCAGACGTCGCGTACCAGTCGCCGGATGTGCTGTCGATCCGCGTCAGCGCCTGCTCGTATCCCAGCAAAAGGGCCTCGTGGCTCGTGAAGAAATCCGTCGAGCGCATCTGCGGTGCGGTGTCGGGATCGACACCGCAGGCCCGCATGAAGTCGAGGCTTTCCGAAATCCGGTCGGCCAGCGCCTGGTAGCGATGGCTTTGCGGGCTGTCCTTGACAAACGACAGCATCCAGCGGTGCACGTGATCAAGATTCGCAAAACCGCCCTGGGCAAATGCCCGAAGCAGATTCAGCGTCGCGGCGGACTGACGATAGGCCATGATCTGGCGCTGCGGATCCGGCTCGCGCGTCTCCGGCGTGAACTCGATGTCATTGACAATGTCGCCCCGGTAGCTGGGCAACTCGATATCGCCCTTCTTCTCCATGGGAGTGGAGCGCGGCTTCGCGAACTGTCCGGCAATGCGCCCGACTTTCACCACCGGTTGCGAAGAGGCGTAGGTCAGCACGACTGCCATCTGCAGGAAAACACGGAAGAAATCACGAATGTGATCGGCGTGGTGCTCGGCGAAGCTTTCAGCGCAATCGCCGCCCTGCAAAAGGAACCCTCGACCTTCGGAAACGTCGGCAAGCTGATCGGTCAGCTTTCGTGCCTCACCTGCAAAGACAAGGGGCGGAAAGTCGGAAAGACGGCCTTCAACCATCGCCAACGCCTCGGCGTCGCGATAATCGGGAACCTGCACGACCGGTTTCGACCGCCAGCTGTCAGGTGTCCAGTTCTGCGCCATAGTTCCAACTCCCGCACAATTCCGGCACCGGCGGTCTGATGACGCGCCGACGCCCTGCTCCAACAAAATCCGCGATGCCGCTCCACCAAACGGCCGCGACAATCCACCACTGCATGACACCGGAAAACGGCACCGCAATTCGGCAAATAGCCGGTGCGGAAGGACCGCAAGCCAGGCCGGCTGGGGTTATACACGCCACCACGCGGCGAGGCCACACCTAATGCCCGCGGCCTTCCGTTACGGCACCTTTTGACTTTTCGTGGCCCGCACCGCTACGCTCAACGATACTCGAAGATCTTCCGGAAGATGCCGGGTGCCATCGCCGAGGCCGGATTCACCGTCAGCACTGGCTCGGCGATCGGCCCGGACAGTTTGAACGTCACGCCGATCAGTCCCTCGTCGGTTCCGCCGCCCAGCGCAAAGCCAAGAATCGGGATTTTCGCGAACAGGTTGTTGAGCGCGAAGACCGGTACGAAGGTGCCGGTCAGGTCAAGCAGCCGGTCTTCAAGATCGACCTGGCCGCTCACCGTTCCGCCGATGGTAGCACCCGTCAACGTGCCATCGGTGATGGTCAGTATGTCGCCCTGGCGCTGAAACACGAGATCAAGGGCATTGAAGGACGCCTCGCCGCGCTGCGCGGATCCGGTGAGGCCCGCCCGGCGGCGCCGGTCAGGATCGGACATGTCCGGCGCGCGTGCCAGCGCACGGATCGCAGGATCCTCGGTAATCGACAGGCGCTTGACCCTGAAGCGGCCGTTCCACGCGCCATTGGATGGCATCGCCACCGACAGGACGCCCTCACCGCCACGCATGCGTTCATAGAGATTGGAAAAGCGCAGCAGCGCTCCGGTGTCCTGCATCGAGCCGGTCAGCACGCGATCCGCGCCTTCGCCGGACATGGTCACCTTGAAGGGCGACTTCCCCCCCGTTTGCCCGGTCAGCGACAGGGCTCGCATGTCGCCACCCACGCTTGACATATTCAGCGAGACGTTTGTCACGCTGACACCGTTGAAGCCGGTCATCTGATCAACCGTCGCCTCAATGCGCACCGGCCCACCCTGCCCTTCGCCGTTCGACGCATTGCCGTTGGCGAGATTGGCAAGCAGCCCGCGCCCATCGAAGCGGCGTGCACGCAGGTCCGCAACCACCTGGCTTCCGCGTTTAGACACCCGCAACGTGGCATCGTCGCTCGGGCGCAAGGAAAAGCGGGAGAACCGGGCACTGCTGAAACCGCCTCCCGCATCGAGCGAAATCGTTCCGGCAATATCCACGCCTTCCGATGTCAGATGGAACCCGCGCACCTCGCGCCCGCCGTCGACCTCGGCGAGCGTGAACTTCGCCTTCGCCGCGACACCCGGGCTCTTGCTCCATCCGACCTGCGGCAGGCTGATGCGGGCTCGCGACAGGTCGATCTCGTATTTCTGGCCATTTGCGGTCTCGTCGGAGGACAATCGCATCTGTCCGGAAACGAACTCCCGCAAATCGATGCCGCGTTTGGCGAGTTGGGTCGCAGTGGCGTCGATCACCACGCCCTGACGCGCTGCAACGGGCGCGCCTTCTCCATCGCCGAGCGGAACCACAAGGTCGATGTTGGCGGGAAGACCGTCGAGTTCGCCGCGCCCGCGCAGGGCGATGCGGCGGGGATCGACTTCAAACGCCAGGTCCGCGCGGCGCATCTTGTGGTCCCGGATAGGTGCAGCGTTGGAAAACCCTTCCAGCTCCCCCTGCAGCGTCCAGTCGACGTCCTCAAGCGGAACGCCTTTTTCCAGAGCAAACACTGCATTGAGCGAAAGCGACCCGCGACCGCCGAGATCGCCCGGCACCACATCATTTTTCGAAAGCACAAGAAAAGGCTCGCTGTCGAGAACCCCTCCAAGGGACGCGGCCGGTCCCGCGAGCGTCAACGCCAGATCTCCAGTCTTCACACCACTCTTGCGCAAATCCGGAATGGAGAATTCGACGTCGTCCACACTGAGCTGTTCATCCGGCCGCACCACCATCACGCCATTGTCGGACGTGACGGTGAGAATCTCGTCCGCCACCTGCAACCGGCCCGCAAGTCCCTGCACGACGGGGACGCTCCCAACCGTCTTGAGACTGAGTTGGTCAAATGCGATGTCGACCAGCATTTCATTGCCAGACCAGCCCGGATCCGGATCGAGATGATCGAATGCAGGTGGTTGCAAAGCCACCGTGATCGTACCCTCAAGCACCCGACCGTCGATCAGATGTTCGATGGCCCAGGCGCGCGCCGGCGGGGCCATCGTGATCGGCCATATCCGTTTCATTGTGGCAACCGGCATCGCCCCGCTCGCCATTGCCAGCGCCAGATAAGGGCCGTCGGGCGCCAGCTTCAAAGACCCCGCGCCGTCAAGCTGGGCCGTTCCCGAGCGCAGGGCGATGGTGTCGAAGTGCAGTTCACGCTGCATCAGGTCGGCGCGCCCCTCGAGCATGAAGGCATTCATCGCAAACGGAGGACCCGGGACGTCGCTTGGACCGATGCGCCCGTTCCGCGACACCAACCGATAGGACCACAGCTCCTGCCACTCGCGCGGCGGTTCGACCACCCCCTCGAAGGGCACCATGGTATTGCCCCGGACATAGGCAGATGGCGCCACCCGGAACCCGGGACGTCCCGCTTCCCAAACCAGTTGGAGATCGAAACGGTCGAAGCTGACCACGGTCCGGCCGGTGTTGATCCATCCCGGCGACACCGAGACGCCGATGCGGCTCGAAACGAACCCGCCGCCCGCGTCGAGGTTCGTGTCCAACCGGACACGCACCGGAACGCCGAGCCCGCGCCCCGCACGCATCCGCGTTTCAAGCGGCATGAATTCGCCAAGCGTCACATCCTGGATGTCGAGGCCGAGCAAACGTTCGCCGGTGCCGGGATCGACACGTCTGCGAAGGTTCATGCGCCACCGCCCCATGCGCCCCGCAACATCGGCCTCCATCTGCAAGGTCTCGCGCCCCTCCCGGCGCAGGACCGCATCGATACCGCTTGTTCTGTAGGTCTGACCCGCATGGGCGACGACCTCGGCCGACACAATCTCGATGCGCTGGATCCCGCGGGCTGACAATTGCGCAAGCGCCAGACGCGCGAGCCTGTCGGCCGTCTCCGCCAACGCAGACATCTCGGGAATATCGCGGGGCGTCGTGCCGGTCGGCTGAACTTGCAGTTTCGGCTGCTCGAGCACCACCTCGTCCAGAAGAACCTCGCCACGCAGCGCGGCAGACAATTCAAGAGGCGCCGAAATGCGCGGCAGGATCAGCGTGACAGGGCTTGCTCCCGGCATCTCGATGGCCGCATTCTCCAGTTCGATACGCACTGGAAGCCCGCGCGAGAAATCGACCGTGGCGACGCCGATCGTCAGTTGGGCTTCATCTGTGGAAACCCGCTCCTCGATCATGCGCGCAAGGCGGGGAATCGAAACCGGCCCCTGCGCCAGATAGACGGCCAACCCACCGACCAACAGCGCTGCGACTGCAAACAGCACGAGCATGGACACACCCCATCTGCCACGACGCCGACGCAGCGTCACGCGCAAGGGTTTGTCACGGCGGATCAACCTTCTATACAGGGGGCCGGTCCTTGTTCAAGGTAGGCATCTATAGTGCGAATCGCGCAGAGCATACTACCGAATGCGCTTTACGGCGGCCTGCATCCGCTTTCGTGGCGGCCGCGTATCAGTCTGACAGTTGTTTCCTCCACTCGTGACGAAAGGAAGGCAAAATGAGCGAAATTGCGACCGGGACTCCGGCACCGGATTTTGATCTAGAAACCGATGGCGGGGGACGCGTGAACCTGTCGGACCTCAAGGGCCGCAAGGTGGTTCTCTACTTCTATCCAAAGGATGACACGCCGGGCTGCACCAAGGAGGCCATCGCCTTCACGGGTCTCAAGGACGACTTCGACGCGGCAGGCGCGACGGTCATCGGCATCTCCCCCGACACGGCCGCGAAACACGACAAGTTCAAGGCCAAGCACGACCTGGGCGTGATCCTCGCCGCGGACCCCGAAACCGACATCGCGGCCGCCTATGGCGTCTGGGTCGAGAAGAACATGTACGGCAAGAAATACATGGGCGTCGAACGCTCCACCTTCCTGATCAATGGAGAGGGAAAGATCGCCGAGATCTGGCGCAAGGTGAAGGTCCCCGGCCACGCCGAAGCCGTGCTCGACGCGGTCAAGACGCTCGGCTGACCCCGGTTGCGGACGATCCCGCGGGGAACGTTCGCAACGCTTGTTCAACGAGCCAAAAGCCCCTGCACACCAAACGACCGGAGACCGCTTGCGCATTTCCCCGACGCGACAGATATCGCTCGACGCCGCCCCCGCCTCGCTCTGGGATGGGGCCCGTCGCATCGTCTCCACTGGCGATCTGGACGAGAAGATCCGTATCTCGCATGCGACGGCAAGGAGCTGGTTCGCGCGTGCCCTGTCCCTGCGCGAACGTACGGGCGGCCAGCCCATGCCCGCGCAACCGGGACGACCGGAGACCCCCCTCCTGCTGCCGCCGCGCGACATGCCGAAACGCGCGGTTGGCGGTCAGGCCGGCCGTATCGCGCTGCTCCATTCGCTCGCCCATATCGAACTGAACGCCGTTGACCTCACATGGGACCTCGTCGGACGCTTCGCGGGACATCGCATCCCCAGATCCTTCTTCGACGACTGGGTCCGTGTCGGGCTGGAAGAAGCCAAACATTTTTCGCTCCTGCGCAAGCGCCTCGCCGACGTCGGGTCGTCCTATGGCGCGCTCCCCGCCCACCACGGCCTGTGGGAAGCGGCAGAGAGCACCGGAAACGACCTGACGGCGCGTTTGGCCGTCATCCCACTCGTGCTTGAAGCGCGCGGTCTCGATATTTCGCCCAACATGATTGCCAAGGCCCGCCGGACCGGAGACTGGGAAACCGCCGATATTCTCGAAATCATCTATCGCGACGAGAAGCGTCACGTCGCCTTTGGGGCGAAATGGTTTCGCTTCCTGTGCGACCGCGAGCGCACAGATCCGGAAGCCAGGTTTCAGCACCTCGTGCGCCGGCACTTCAAGGGCGGGCTCAAACCGCCATTCAACGACCGGGCACGGGCTGAAGCCGGTCTGACTCCGGGATTCTATCGCCCGCTGGTGCGACTGACCGGCTGAAGCCGGCACTGGTGCTGCCGAAAAATCCGAAGAAACATCCAACCCTTAGCATTTGTTAACCTTAATCATCTCTAATTCGTTCCAAGGATGTCCGGCCGAGTGTGTGGTCGGGGACGACAGGAACGGGTCCGGAGAGTGATGACAGGACACGCAGCAAACGGGCAAAAGGTGTTCGGAAAACGCAAAGACCCCCATCGGGTTATCATCGCCAGGGGCGATCATGTGCGCAGTTTCACGATCTCCCCCTGGATCGCCGGTGCGGCCACCGCCATCGGGCTCATGCTTGCTGTCGGCTATGTCGGCGCCACCGCATATCTCGTCTTGCGAGACGACATCATTCATTCGTCATCGGAACGCCAGGCACAGATGCAGCTGTCCTACGAAGACCGCATCGCCTCGCTTCGCGCGCGCATCGATCAACTGACAAGCCGCAGCGTGCTGGAGCGCCAGAGCCTGGAAACGCAGCTGGAAGGTGTCCTCACGCGCCAGCAGGATCTGGACACGCGGCAGTCGCGTGTCGCCGCGCTGCTGCAAAAGGCCGCCGACAGCGGCATCCGGGTGGCGGTCGGCGGGCCGATACCGCAAACCAAGCCAGATGTTGCGGATCCGCTCCTGGCGCTGGATGCAGAGCTCACCGGAACCGGAATCGGCGGTACGCCGGAGCCGATCGAAATCGGTCCGGACCTCAACCTGCGCGGCTCCCAGAGCGAAACGCTGGCGCCCTCCGTAGGTCGTCCCGCCGCATCGCCGAAAGATCAGGCAGCGCTTGACGGTAAGAAAACCCTGATCGAGAGCGTGGCCGGAAACTTGCAGCGCATGGACCGCGAAGCGCATCTCGCACTTGATGTCATTGCGGTCAGCGCCGAGCAGGACGCGAAACGGATCTCGGAAACCGCCGACAAGCTCGGCCTGCAACTGGCAGGCGCCACGCCTCCGCAGGACCCGGCCGAAAGCGGCAGCGGGGGCCCGTATGTCGCCCTCGGCGCTACCGATTTCGATGCCCGCCTGCACCGGGCCGAGCGCGCGCTCATCGTTCTTGACACTCTAAAAACGGCCGCACGCGGCATCCCCTTCGACCGTCCGGTTGCCGGCGCACCGATCTCCTCCTCCTTCGGGCCCCGCCTCGATCCCTTTCTCGGGCGCATGGCGATGCACACCGGCACCGACTTCAAGGCGCCGCGCGGCGCCAACATCCGCGCGCCCGGTCCGGGCACGGTGGTCTTCGCCGGCCGCAATGGCGGCTATGGCAAGTCCGTCGAAATCGAACACCCGAGCGGCGTTGTGACACGTTTCGCCCATATGAGCCGGATCCTTGTGAAAAAGGGACAGACCGTGGCCGCGCGTGCGCCGATCGGTCGGGTCGGTTCGACGGGACGCTCGACCGGCCCGCACCTGCACTACGAGGTGCGCATGGACGACCGGCCCATGAACCCGACACGATTCATGGACGCCGGCGAGAGGATCAAGCCTTTGCTCGAGAATTGAGCAGTCGGCCAAGCGCCTGTATCGTGATCGGACGGAAGCAACCAACCATCACAATACCGCCCGACGTCGACCCGCTCCGTCTTCTGCGGGATGGACCGGCAGGATTTCGCCGCAGACACGGTTCTTTGACTGGCAGCCGTCCGTACCGCCGTTTCTGCGGGCGCTCGGTCCGTTTCCCGGGATGCGCTGAGCGCTGAACGAGGCGCTGAATAAATCTCAAGAAAAACGACAAATCCTGCCCTCCACACGCGTCGTCACGTCCGGCAAGGACCTGGCGGGCGACGTCATCCGGCAATGCGCCGGACGAGAAGGATCGCCCCCTCGCGCGAGAATCATCGTCTTTGCCGATGAATTGGACAAGACCCCGGTTGTGCGTGCATGCGTCTTTACCTAAAGAAATTGAGATGTTGATCGAACAGACTTTATTTCAATGAATTCGAAAGCTCTGACGAACTTCCTGCTCCGGGTCGCCCCTGAAACGCGCCTGTTTGACAAGGTGCTTTCCTATGCACAGTTTTTTGCAACACACGGTCGTCTTGCGGGCCGGAAGAACTCGCTGAACGACGCCCTCCTTGCCATCAAGATATCGGATGAAATCCTGTCCCCCTTGCGGGTCATGACGACCGACAAGGAACTTGCAAAGATCTACCTGCACGGGTGTGTCGATTCCTTTCACGTCGTCCCGACCATCGCCGTCCTGAGGTCGCGCGCGGAGATCCGGTGTTTTCCGTTTCCGAAGCGGTGCGTCATCAAACCCACCCATTCGAGCGGAGACGTGATCCGCCGCCGGAACGGTGAACCACTGGACCTGACGCACATCGCAAGCTGGCTTGAAATCAACTACTACCGAACCTGGCGGGAGGCGAATTACCGGTATCTGGAGCCGAAAATCATCATTGAGCCATTTGTCTTCGACCAGGAGGACCCTTGCGAGGTGAAGTTCTTTTGCTTCAAAGGCAAGGTCAAAATCATCAAGTGGACCTATGACAAGACAACCCGTCCGCACAGAATGCTCTACGACCGGAACTGGACGGCGCTCGATGCGTCGATGAACTACCCTCTGACGACCTTGAAAAAGGAACGGCCGGCAAACCTCGATGCAATGATTGCAGCGGTCGAGCGCGTGGCTGACCCCTTCGGTCTCGTTCGCATTGACGTTTACACCAATGATGCCGACTTCTATCTTGGCGAAGTTACGCACATATCAAACAATGCCACCTTGAGATTCATTCCCCCTGAGTCGGAACACCGGATCTCGGCGATCATTTTCGATGAAGAAAGCAAATCTTTCATATGACGTCACACCCGCAAGATCCGGCCGAGGACGCTGCCTCAAAGCCCGCATCGGACTGGATTCTCGCGTTTTGTCTCGGTCGGCTGAACCGGCACGCACCGGAGACGCGGTTTTTCGACAAGCTCATTTCGACCTTGCAATTCCGTCTCGCGCACAGCCGCTGGCCCGGACAGAAGGAAACGCTTCAAGACGCATTGCTCGCGCTGAAGAACAGCGATGACATTCTAAGCCCGGACAGGGTCAAGACCACGGACAAGGAACTCGCCAAGACCTTTGTCGAAGAGCACGCCGGACCGGGCCTGGCGATTCCGACACTTGCCGTGCTGCGCAACAAGGAGGAAGCAAACGCCTTTGCCTTTCCGGCCCGCTGCGCGATCAAACCGACCCACGGGAGCGGAGATTTCATCATTCGGCGAAATGGCGAGCCGATCGACATGCCCCGCGTGCTCCGCTGGTTCGACATGAATTACTACAGGGTCTGGCGCGAGGCGAATTACCGCGATCTCACGCCGAAGGTGATCATCGAACCGATCATCTTCGACGCCGACCTCAGCAACGAATTGAAAATATTCTGCCATCAGGGTCGGGTAAAGGTGATCAAGTACTACACCGGATCCCACACCAACAAGACCTCGATGCTTTATACGGCCGACTGGCGCCCGTTGCACGTGGCCCTTGGTACGCCACTGGCACCGGACGTTCGCCCGCGCCCCTCAAATCTCGAAGCAATCATCGAGGTCGTCGAAAAGCTGGCCGCGCACTTCGAACTGGTTCGCATCGACCTCTACTGCAAGGATGACGCATTCTTCATCGGCGAATTGACCCATATCGACCACAATGCGACGGGACAATTCTTCCCGCCGGACGCCGAGGACCGGATTTCCAGGCTGATACTGCACGGCGAGCACGCCTGAAAACTGGAAAGACGCTCCGGAGCGCCTTTCCATACAATCGCTGTTCCCAAGGGATCGGGATTATTCGACGTCGGCGATCTCTTCCGCCTGGCCACCGAAGGCGCGCTGCGCCAGCGTCGCTTCCATGAAACCGTCGAGGTCGCCATTCAGCACGTCCTGCGGGCTGGTGCTTTCCACACCCGTGCGCAGGTCCTTCACAAGCTGATAGGGCTGCAAGACGTAGGAGCGGATCTGGTGCCCCCAACCGATCGACGTCTTCGACGATGCTTCGGCATTGGCCTTTTCTTCCCGCTTCTGCAACTCCAGTTCATAGAGCCGCGCCTTCAGCATCGACCAGGCGCTGGCCCGGTTCTTGTGTTGCGAGCGTTCGCTCTGGCACTGCACCACGATCCCGGTCGGCTGGTGGGTGATGCGCACGGCCGAGTCGGTCGTGTTCACATGCTGCCCGCCCGCGCCGGACGCGCGGTAAGTGTCTATGCGGCAGTCGCTTTCGGCGATGTCCACCTCAATGGAATCGTCGATCACCGGATAGACCCAGGCCGAGGCAAAGCTCGTGTGACGACGCGCCTGACTGTCATAGGGCGAGATTCGCACAAGACGGTGCACCCCGGACTCCGTCTTCAACCAGCCGTAAGCATTGTCGCCCCTGACCTTGAGTGTGGCGGACTTGATTCCCGCTTCGTCGCCGTCATGGATCTCGAGAACCTCGACCTTGTGTCCGTGCTGCTCGGCCCAGCGGGTGTACATGCGAAACAGCATATTCGCCCAGTCCTGGCTTTCCGTGCCGCCGGCACCCGCGTTGATCTCCAGATAGGCGTCATTGCCGTCGGCCTCACCGGACAGGAGCGAGGCAATCTGACGGCGTTGCACATCGGCGCGCAGCGCTTTCAGCGCCGTTTCCGCGTCGCCGACCACCTCACTGTCGCCTTCCGCATCGCCAAGCTCGATAAGTTCGAGATTGTCGTTGAGGTCGGCCTCGAGCTGCCGCACCCCGTTGATGCTGTCATCGAGATGCTGGCG
Organism: Stappia sp. ES.058; assembly: GCF_900105595.1. GTDB lineage: Bacteria > Pseudomonadota > Alphaproteobacteria > Rhizobiales > Stappiaceae > Stappia. Next base: position 2,203,701 of record NZ_LT629784.1, read on the forward strand.
CTCGCGCATCATTTTTTGAGCCTGCGTCGGGTCGTCCCAAAGGGTCGGATCCTCGGAGGCGGCATTCAGTTCGTCTAGCCTGGCAATCGCTTGATCCCAGTCAAAGATGCCTCCTCAGCAGGCTTATGGCCTGCTTGATTTCATCGACCACGGCCTCTGTTTCGGCGCGCATCGCAAGTCCTCGCATTGGTGTTGAAAGGGTCGCCATCCGATCGGATGCAACGAGGTTTCCGGATCTCCACGATCTTGCGGATTCCGGAATTGGCGCGCGACCTTAGTTGATCTCCCGGTGCGGTGCAAACCGTCCGGGATCTCCCTGATCGCTGCCTTGCCCGAGGCTCAGTAGAGGCCACCTGTGCCCGTCATCACCGCCTGCCCGGCCTCTGGCGAAACCGTGCGCGGAATGCCGACGTCGTCCTGGAACCCGATGATGGAATACTCATCCGGCGGCGCCGTGCCTGGCTTGAAAGCCTCCAGGATCGTGCCAGGCGTCCCCGCGGAGGCGCGCAGACCGGTCCGCCGGTTGATCGGGATGAGTTGCAGCCCCTTGGGAACGCGGAACTCGACAGGCGGCTGATCCGCCAGCGCGTTCTTGACGAAATCGGTAAAGATCGGCGCGGCAACCTGGCCGCCGGTGGCACCGCGCCCCATCGGCTTGGGATTGTCATATCCGACGAAGACACCAACCGTCAGATCGGGGGTGAAGCCGACAAACCATGCATCCTTCTCGTCGTTGGTCGTTCCGGTCTTGCCGGCCACCGGACGATTGACCGCCTGGACCTTCGTGGCGGTGCCCCTCAGGACCACCCCCTCCAGCATCGAGGTGATCTGATAGGCCGTCATCGGGTCGAGAACCTGTTCGCGATTGTCGATCAACTCGGGCTCGGACTGGCCTTCCCAATGATCGGTCGCGCAGGTTTCGCACACCCGTTCCTCGTGACGGAACACGGTCTTCCCGTATCGATCCTGAATGCGGTCGATCAGCGTCGGCGTCACCTTGCGGCCGCCATTGGCGATCATTGCGTAAGCCGTGACCATGCGCATCACCGTGGTCTCGCCCGCCCCGAGCGCCATGGACAATACCGGCATCATGTCATCATAGATACCGAAGCGCTTGGAGTACTCGGCGACAAGCGGCATGCCCATATCCTGGGCAAGTCGCACCGTCATGACGTTTCGCGATAGCTCGATGCCGAGACGAAGGGTCGACGGTCCGTAGAATTTGCCGCCGTAATTCTGCGGCCGCCAGACGGGAAGGCCCGGCCCCTGGCTGATCTCCACCGGCGCATCCATCACCACGCTCGACGGCGTGTAGCCATTGTCCAGCGCCGCCGCATAGATGAAAGGCTTGAAGGCGGAGCCGGGCTGGCGATAGGCCTGCGTTGCGCGATTGAACTCGCTCTGGGCGAAGGAAAACCCACCGACCATCGCGAGCACGCGACCGGTAAAGGGATCCATGGCGACAAGCGCACCGGAAACCTTCGGGAATTGCATCAGCTCATACGTCGGTCCCGCCGGACCGTCCTTGGCTTCGACGAAGATCACGTCACCCGGGTTGAGCACATCGTTCGCGGTCTTGGGAGCGCGTCCGCTGACCCGGGCCCACTTCATGCCGGAAAACGGCAACGTCGCCCGTTTGCGATCCGTGGACAACTCGCCACTCACCAGTGTTTCCGGCTGCAGGCCGATCTCGGCCGCGTCTTCAGACACCGACAGCACGACCGCCGGACGCCACTCGGGGATGTCGGAGTAGCCCGACACCTCCGCAAGCGCAGCACCCCAGTCGCCGGCGCCGAGTTCAATTGTCTTGTCCGCGCCGCGCCAGCCGCCCCGGCGGCGATCAAAGGCGATCAGGCCATCCATGAGCGCCTTTCGGGCCTTGACCTGCAGTTCCGGGTCAAGCGTGGAGCGCACGGACAACCCGCCCTCGTAAAGCCGATCCTCTCCATACATATCGAAGATCCGGCGGCGCACCTCCTCGGCGAAATACTCCGACCCGAAGAGCTGCGATCCGCGGCTGCGCGGCGTGACGTTGAGCGGCTTGGCCTTGGCTTCCTCGCCGGCCGTGGAATCGACGAAGCCGTTCTGCACCATCCGATCGATGACCCAGTTGCGGCGCTCGATTGCACGCTCGCGCTCGCGGAACGGATGGTAGTTGCTCGGCCCCTTGGGCAACGCGGCAAGGTAGGCCGCTTCCTCGAGCGTCAATTCATGCACGGACTTGTCAAAATAGAGCAATGAGGCCGCAGCGACGCCATAGGCCCCCAGGCCGAGGTAGATCTCGTTCAGATAGAGCTCGAGGATCTCGTCCTTGGTGTAGGCCTGCTCGATACGCAGCGCCAGAATCGCCTCCTTGACCTTGCGCTCGATCGATACCTCGTTGGTCAGCAGGAAGTTTTTTGCGACCTGCTGCGTGATCGTCGAAGCGCCCTGGGGACGTCGGCCCGACCCGTAATTCTTGATGTAGGTGAACGCGGCCCGGGCGATGCCCTCCGGATCGACGCCCAGATGGGTGTAGAAATTCTTGTCCTCGGCGGACATGTAGGCCTGCTTGAGCATTTCCGGCACGGCCTGGATCGGCAGGAACAGGCGGCGTTCCTTGGCGTATTCGGCCATCAACTGGCCATCCGCTGCGTGAACGCGCGTCATGACCGGCGGTTCGTAGTTCTTCAGGGTCGTATAGTCAGGAAGGTCGTCGGTCATCTCCTGCAGATAAATCCACACGCCACCCGCCACCAGAAACGCGAACACCGCTCCAATGCCGAAAAGATAGCCGAAAAGTTTGATCAGGACTTTCATGTAACCGGCTCGTTTGCCCCAATTGGATTTCCAGTGCGCGCAGGAATGCATTTCTTGCGTGCGGAACGGCGCCAAGAGAGGGCCGATGCAGCGGCATACAGGATTCGCCCTTTGCCCCGCCAGTCTCTTGCAGTCTCGGTCGCCTGCGATGTCATTCTATCTGTTGCCGTCTGTTGCCGTACACCCTGTCAACGTTCCACCGTTTTGCGGTTTCCTGCAGTCGGTTTCACTCGACACCTGACCTTCGCGGCCCGTCTTCCCCGCAATGAAGCCCCGCAACATGTCTTGACAGCGCAAACACAAGAATGACGAACGCGACGACGCTCTGCCCATCGTTCAAAACCCTCTGTCGGCGAGCAATATGGCGATGCTGAGGCGGTCGGGCATCATTGCCCGGGGTCGCCCGCCTCGCCGTCTGTCTTGCCGACCTCCGCGGTCCGGGACAGCTTCAGATCCGCTGCACCGAAGCGCCGCGCGAAGTACCGGTCAATCGCGGCAACGATTGCTCCGGACATTCGGTCGCGCCACGCGTCGGTGGCCATCAGTTTCTCGTCGAGCTTGTGCGACAGATATCCGAGTTCGACCAGTGCCGAGGGCACATCATGCGCGGTCAGCACCCGGAAGCCGGCGGAACGATGCGGATTCTTGACGAGTTCGGCCGAACCGCGGAGCTCGTCGACGAGCGTGCGCGCAAAAAAGTAGGAAAACTTCTTGGTCTCCATCCGCGCGAGATCGATCAAGATATCGGTCACGTCGTCCGGTTCGTCCGCCAGGTCGATCCCGGCGATGACATCCGAGCGGTTCTCGCGTTCCGCGAGCGCTTCCGCGATCGCGTCGCTGGCTGTTTCCGAAAGCGTGTAGACCCCCGCCCCCCGGACCTGGCTGCGCCCGATGCGCACCGAATCGGCATGTACGGACACCAGAAGGTCCGCCTGATGCCCCCGCGCGATCTTCACCCGCTCGCGAAGGGGAATAAAAACATCGGTATCCCGCGTCATGCGCACGTCGTAGCGCCCGCTCTGCTTGAGCTTGTCGCGAAGCAGCAATGCGAAATCGAGAACCACGGCCTTTTCCAGGGTGCCGCCCGCGCCGGTGGCACCGGTATCCAGACCGCCATGCCCGGGATCGAGCACGATGAGCGGCCTGCTCGCATCCGCCTGTGGTTTGAGCCGGTCGCCTTTTCGCGCGACGGCCGCGCTCCTGGCGCGCGCTTCGGCGGCCGTCTCCGCCACCTCGTTCAGGAAGGCGGAACGGGTGGTTTTCACCAGATCGATCACGAAACGGGCGGGCTGATCCGATACAGGTGGAAGAACAAAGACCTTGTCGACCGATACGGGCGCCGTGGCATCGATAACGATCCGCGACTTGCCGGCCGCGAAGAGGCCAAAACGCCAGTCAGAGACAAGTCCACGTCCCTCTCGGCCGGCAACCGGGTCGAGATCGAACGACACTTGCGGGAGATCGATCACCACCCGATAGGGATCGGACAAGGTGGAAACCGCAAACTCGACAGGCTTCGAAAGATCCATGACGAAACGTGTGCGAAGTTCATCGCCGGCAAGCCGGGCATCGCGTGCCACCGCCACAACGTCACTTTCAGCCTGAACCGAAACCGCAGCCGTCCCGAGCCATACGATCATCGCGGCTGCAAAAAACCTGCAAGCCATGCGCCGAACCATTGTCATTCGAGTCCGTTTCCAAGAGCGTTTCGCGAAGCGCCACCCCACAACACCCCTGACCAAGACTTACACATAGGCAAGTTAACCTTTCATTGACAATAGAGAGATCGTCCCGGTGCCCGCGAAACACGCAAGCCGGGGTCGCGAGCATACTTGCCATCGCCGGCTCACGCCCGTAAAAGGAAGTGAACGGGTCCCGGTCTCGGAGTTGATTCTGACCGGGATGTCTTGGTCCCCTTGAACGGCGTCCCGTCAAGCCAACTGTCCTTGCGTCATCCGCGAAAGTTCGATTGGCTGCGGAAATCCGATTGGGTGACCGATCCGTGTGCGCGCTTGCCGCAACCGCCTCCGACGTCGCAAACAAGTCTGCGACCAGGTGGACTGAGTGGTAAGCGCGGACATGCGGCGCGGTGGATCCGGAGACAACCGTTCGTGGTCGCCAGTGGTGGCCGCCCGTCAGCAGTCGCAAAGCGTCTGCCTTTTTTCAATACCGGCCGGTCGTTTTGGCGGGCACGCGATACATATGGTCAGATAGGCGCTGCAATGAACCTTTGCGCGAAGACGATCCGCAACGGACAAGGACCTGCCCTCTGCGGTACGGGCTCCTCCGTTCGCATCGCCGCGCAGCGCGCCACTCCGTCAACATTCACAATGAAGAACAGAACGGCCGGTGTTTCGCACATCCGGGCGCGCAGTAAGCGCCGCCCCGAGGCGACGGTCGTGGAGATCCCCATCTATGGCAAACAAAATGCTGATCGACGCCGCGCACCCGGAGGAAACCCGGGTTGTCGTCGTGCGTGGCAACAGGGTCGAAGAATTTGATTTCGAGGCCGCGAATCGCAAACAGCTGCGCGGCAACATCTATCTGGCGAAGGTAACCCGGGTCGAGCCGTCGCTTCAGGCGGCATTCGTCGACTACGGCGGCAATCGCCACGGCTTCCTCGCGTTCGGCGAAATCCACCCCGACTATTACCAGATCCCGGTCGCCGATCGGCAGGCGCTGCTTGAGGAAGAAGAAGCCGACGCCCGACGCAACGACGCCGACGAGGCGCCCGAGAAGCCTGCCAGGCCGTCGCGCCGCCGTGCCAAGGCCGCCAAGGCAGACGCCGAGGACGCAAGCGTTTCGGTCGACGAGACGCCGTCGGACGACGACGCCGGGGCCGATACGGAAAACGGCTCCGACGGTGAAAACGACGTTGAATCGGTCGGTGCCGAGGACGCGATGGAAGAAGTGCCGCAGCGCGCGCGCCGCCATCGCAAGCAATACAAGATCCAGGAGGTGATCAAGCGCCGGCAGGTCCTGCTGGTGCAGGTCGTCAAGGAAGAGCGCGGCAACAAGGGTGCGGCCCTCACCACCTACCTGTCGTTGGCCGGACGCTATTCCGTGCTGATGCCGAACACCGCCCGCGGCGGCGGCATTTCGCGCAAGATCACCAATCCTGCGGATCGCAAGCGGTTGAAGAAAATTGCCTCGGAGCTCGAAGTGCCGCAGGGCATGGGCGTGATCCTGCGCACCGCCGGCGCCAGCCGCACCAAGGCGGAGATCAAGCGCGATTTCGAGTATCTGATGCGGCTTTGGGAGAACGTGCGCGACTTGACGCTGCAATCCTCCGCCCCCTATCTGGTCTACGAGGAGGGGTCGCTGATAAAGCGCTCGATCCGCGACCTATACAACAAGGACATCGACCAGGTCCTTGTCGCGGGTGACGAGGGCTACCGCGAGGCCAAGGACTTCATGCGCATGCTCATGCCGAGCCATGCCAAAAACGTCCAGCCCTACAAGGACGCGACGCCCGTCTTCTCGCGCTTCATGGTCGAATCCCAGCTCGACGCGATGTTCTCGCCACAGGTGACGCTGAAATCGGGCGGCTACATCGTCATCAACCAGACGGAAGCGCTGGTCGCCATCGACGTGAACTCGGGCAAGTCCACGCGCGAACACAACATCGAGGACACCGCCTTCCAGACCAATCTGGAGGCGGCGGAGGAAGTCGCCCGTCAGCTGCGGCTGCGCGATCTTGCCGGTCTCATCGTGATCGATTTCATCGACATGGAAGAGAACAAGAACAACCGCGCCGTCGAGCGAAAGATGAAGGATTGCCTGAAGAACGACCGGGCTCGGATCCAGGTCGGGCGGATCTCGCACTTCGGCCTGCTGGAGATGTCGCGCCAGCGCATTCGCACCGGGGTTCTGGAAAGTTCGATGACCCCCTGCCCGCATTGCCACGGCACGGGAATGATCCGGTCGGTGGAATCGGTGGCGCTGCATGTGCTTCGCTCGCTGGAAGACCAGTTGCTGAAAGGCCCGACGCACAATCTGATCGTTCGCACGACGACGGATGCCGCTCTCTACATTCTCAATCAAAAGCGGTCGCATCTGTCAGATCTCGAAGCGCGCTTCGGGCTTGAGATCGATGTCCAGGCCGGATCGATGGACAACGGCCAGCATTATTCCCTGGAGCGCGGCGAACTTATCGAAGCCCGCCCGGACGATGCGCCGCCGATGGTTCAGCCGTCGAGCATCGAGCCGATCGTGATCGAGCACGAAGACGAGGACGAGGATCCGGAGGAGGCTCCGCGCGAGCGCTCCGCGCGCGAGGACACTCAGGACGAGGACGGAAACAACCGCAAACGCCGGCGCCGGCGCAGGCGGCGCAAGCCTTCGGGCGACGACGCACAGCAGGCCGACGCGGATGCAAATGGCGATGCCAACGGCGACGACGACCAGTCGAACGGCGATGCCGGTGCTGCCTCCGAAGCCGCTGGCGAAGACGAGAGCGACGAGGATCGTGCCCGCCGCAAGCGTCGCCGTGGCCGTCGCGGCGGTCGCCGCAGCCGGCGGGATGGCGAGGGCAACGAGACGTCGGCCAATGCGGACGGCTCCGAGACGGCCGGGGACAACGACGCCGGGGAAACCGTAGCAGCCTCAAACGACGAGACGCCCGCCGGCGAAGCGGCTCAGGCCGAACCGCAGGACGCGCCGACGGAGGCCTCCGGCAACGAAAGCGCCGCCACGCCCCAGGCCGAGCCGACTTCAGAAGAGATCAAGACATCGGAAGAACCCGCGGCGCCTGCACCGGAAGATGTCTCCGCGGACGACGGCTCTGCAGACACTGAAGAACCGGTTGTAGCCGCGAACGGCGAAGAGCCTGCCGCCGCCGACAGCGCGCAATCGGAACCGGCAGAGCCGGAGGTCCAGGCAGAGCCTGTCGTGGTTCGCGAGACCGTCTCGGGAGATGGTTCCACGGAAACCGACGAAGAGCCCGAACCGAAGCGCTCGGGCTGGTGGCAGCGCCGCAGCTTCTTCTGAAAGGACGTTGGGCGCCTCATCAGGAGGCGCAGACGGAATACCTGACCCTAAAGACAAGGGGAGCGGATCGATCACGATCCGCTCCTTTTTTGTTCTGCGCCATTTCATGCGTCAGGCCCGGAAAGCCGGCTGTTACAGTTTAGTCCCCAGCGAACGCGATATCGGAGATCAAAGCAGGGCCGGTCTGCTTTCCGGACGCATTGGCGATGTCGGCCAGCGATTGTCCGCCCGCGCCCAACCGGTAGCCCTTGGCCTCAAGCCGGGCCGTGAGCTCTGCGGCGCTCAGGTCGAACAGGGGCGCGACTTCGGCAACGGTCCCCTGCTCGATTGCAGACAACGCGGCGCGCACCGGATTGCCGCCGGACGACGTCGACGTCATCGCCGGGAGGGCGAATGCCAGCGACCCGACCAGACCGATGACAAGAGGGATCGTCAATCGTCCCTGCTTCAAATAGGTCGAGAACCCGTTCCAGTTGCGCCACAGATGCACTCCGACCGGCAGGATCAGGACCAGCGACAGCCACTCATGCATGGAGTGGAAATAGGCGCTCCCAAAATGAAAGAAGAGAAAGAGGCCAGACACCGCAGAAACGGTAAACAGGACGATTGTGAATGTGGTTCCGTGCGTCTTCAGAAATCGGGTCACGACAGGTCTCCATGTCTCGAATTGGATCACTGATTGCTGCATCGCAGCAGAGACTTGAGCAAGGTTCAAACTGTATCGAAATGTCGTGCTGCGACAGTCCCGACGGCACCTTGCGAAGCCTCAACCTCACTCACGCTAACCCAGAGACGGCAACCACTCCCTCAGCCGATGCATGGCCTTCTCGATGGCCTGATTGTCGCCGGCGAAGGACTTGCTTTCGTTGGAAACCCATCGCACGCCGTGAGAGTTCGGGCGGAACCTATCACGGCATCGGGCAATGCGCTCGACCGGGCGATCCAGCCCAGAGCGCGGACGGAACCAACCGGCGGGTCGCAAGGCGGTCCGGTTCTCGTATTCGCGCCCGCAAGGGTGGACACGCGCAATCCGCGCATGGTTGGATGGGGCTGTTGCAATCAACGATTGACAGGCGGGGGCCGCGATTTTGAGTGCGAGCAAACTTGCGGCTCCGAAGCGCCGACGGGGTCCGTTTTTTCGGCGCCTGTGTGCAGGTCTAGCGACGGTGGTCATAGCCTTGCCCGGGATTGTTGAAGACCTGTCAGTCCAGGCCTCGTCCACCCGCCCGGCCCTCATTCTGCCAGGAAACAAATCATCTCCGGAAAACCCCGAAACCGCCGCGCCGGCTGACGCGCATTCGCCTTTTCCCGCAAGGCCCGACGTTGCACCGCTCGGGCCGGCCGGGAACCGCCTGCGCATTCCCGGCGTGACCGGCGCGACAGTGGCCCGCATTGCCAGCGCCATCGGCTGCGAGATTCCCAGGGATACCGGTTTGTCCGGAGGAAGCCTTTCCGTAGCACCGCTGAATTGCATCGCTCGCGAACTGGGCATCGACCTGAAATCCCAGGACGACCGGGCCCGGGCCAAGACACTGAACAAGATTGAACAGATCCTCGACTGGCAGGACGACAGCGCCCGCAAAAGCGGGATGGCGCAGCCGTTCACTCATCCGTACCGAAAGAGCTTCGGTCGATTGTCGGCGACCTTCACATCCAACATCTACCATCGCATCGGCGCGTGTCCCGAAGCGGTGGTGCGCTGGCGCATTCCGGATGGAATCCGCAAAGGTCTCTCGCAGGACAGGATCGCGGCAGGTCACACCGCTCCGTTGTCCGCGTATCTGTTCACCGAGCGCGACATCCGCGGGATGCTGGCCAGTTCGAACGTCCAGATCCGCTCCCCTACGCTTCCCCATGCCGTGTGCACAGGGAAACGGCCGGCAAGGGTTGCGATCCGGATCGAAATGGGCGACCGCGAACTGACGGCTTTCGACGTCCCGGCGGATGATTTCTTTCAAGGCGGTGCCGCCTGGATGGCATTTATCACAGCGGCCGCCACGAAACTCACGAAGGAGGCGAACGACGTGATCCGGCAAGGCGCCGGGCGCGCCTACGCCGACGCCGAACGTTTCCGCGACCTATACGGCGACTTCAAGAACATGCGCCTCATGACGGCTCTCATCGACGGAACCTACAAGCCCAAGGCATTCCTGCCGGCGCATCAGCTGGCGGTGCGTCGCATGTTCGTGCGCTATCATGTCCTCTACAGCCGGCACTGTTACGATGATCCGCCGGGCGATCTGTCGCCTGAAGACCGTGCAAGGCTCCTTGGCGACCGGTTCTTCCTGAGCCGCACCTTCGTCTACACCTCGCGCAACGCACGCACCGGCGAAGACGTCGCGACCCCGCAAGATTTTCACATCCGGGTGAGATACGCTGACCGGGTCTACGATCTTGCGCAGGAAGAGCTTCGGCGCACACACAATGCCCTGTTTCTGGAGCGCGGTATGGGTATCTCGGCAAGGGCCCTGCGCGACATCGACCTGTTCTTCGAGCGGCAGGGGTGTCTGTCTCCCCGCGCGGCGTCTTTCGAAGAAAACCTCTTTCAAGCCGCGTCCCTTGCATGGGACCCGCAGCGCGAGCGTGGCACCGCACCTCAGATCTTCCTTCCCGGCATCAACCTGAAATAGCCGCAACCGACGCACCGACCCAATCCGGAGCCCCGAGATGAACCTCCTCCCCAGCTTTGCAATCGGCGTGCTTGCAACCATTGCCGTTTGCTTTCCAACACAACCAAGGGCCGAGGCGCTTCAAAGCGTCGAGGTGAACGGCGAACTGACAGAAACGCAACTGAATGTGCTCGCGGAGCAGGTGCGACGATGCAAGACCATCGACGAATATCGACAAATCATGCTCGAACATAAGCGCAAGACCCACGGCGACGACGCCGAGCTCTCAGAAAAGTCCGCTCGGAGAGCCTTCGGCTTCGTTAGAAAATGCGTTCTGAAAGCATACGACCTCGACAACCGGAACGTGAGATCCAAGAACGCCCGGCTGCAACAGATCTACAATGCCCTCGTCGAAAAGACGCAGGCCGAAGGCCCGGCCCTCAAGGCTTTCCCGGGTTTCGTCGACGGGTACCAGCGCTTCAAGATCTACACCACCACCAGCCCGGGCGACGCCTTCTGCAACGAGGAAGAATGGCTTCAGATCGCCTTCGACGAGACCCGGATGATGGATCGCCCGATAACCCGAAACGAAATGGAGCGCTTTGTCGGCAATGCCTTCGTCGCGACGATCGGCCAGGCGACCTGCACGAACACGCGACCGAAAAAGGTCAACTACGTTTTCACGCTTGGCGACACCGTGATTGCCGAAAAGATGTTCAAGCCGAGATACGGCTACGTCATGCGCACGCTGATGTTCGACCGATCCTCAGCCACGGCGTTCGGCAAAGCCGTCGGCGGAGAAATCCTCGAGGCTGCCTATGCGGCGCGCTGAGAAGGTCGTACGTCCCCAAGGAGCGGCTCACGCGAGGCCGGGCAACCACTCTTCCAGTCGCGTCATGGCCTTCTCGATGACCGCGTTGTCGCCGGCGAAGGAAAACCGGATGTAGGAGCGTCCGTTGACGGGATCGAAATCCGGTCCCGGCGTCGCCGCGATCCCGGCCTCATTGAGCATCCGTTCGGCGAAAGCGACGCTGTCGTTGGAAAACGGCCGTACGCTGGCATAGCAATAGAAGGCTCCGTCGACAGGCAGCATCTCGGTGAAACCGAGCGCAGGGAGCCGCTTGAGCAGAAGCTCGCGGTTCATCGCATATCCGGCCTTGATCGCTTCGAGTTCCGCAGTGGCCTCGAAGGCAACGGCTGCGGCCCTCTGCGACAGTTCGGGCGGTGAAATATAGAGCGACTGGGCAATGCGCTCCACGGGGCGCACCAGCGCCTCGGGCAGCACCATCCAGCCGATGCGCCAACCGGTCATGCAGTAGTACTTCGAGAAGCTGTTCAGCACGATCGCATTGTCGCTAAAGGCGAGCGCGGTTTCCTGACGCCCGTTGAACACAAGCCCATGATAAATCTCGTCGGACAGGAACCAGAGCCCCATATCGTCGCAGGCCCGAACCAGCGCCTTCAGCGCATCGGGCGTCATCATGGTTCCCGTCGGATTGGCGGGCGATGCAACGAGCACGCCCTTGAGCGGGGCCTCCCGATGCGCGGCCTCCAACAGCTCGGGCGTCAAGGCCCAACGGGTGTCCGCGCCGACCTCGATCTCCACCGGGATGATACCGAGAGCCTTGAGAATATTGCGATAAGCGGGGTAACCAGGCGCAGCAATGGCGATACGGTCGCCCGGATCGAAGGCCCCGAGAAAGGCAAGGTTGAAGCCGGCCGAAGATCCGGTCGTTGCAAGGATACGCCCGTCCGGAACGTCGACCCCATAGGTGTCGCGGTAGTGATCGGCAATCGCCGAGCGAAGCATCGGCAGGCCGCGTGCTTCCGTGTAACCGAGCCGCCCGTGAGCGAGTGCAGCTTGAGCCGCCGCGATCGCCCGTGCCGGCGCATTGGCGCCGGGTTGACCGACCTCCATGTGCAGGATCTCGTGGCCCGCGGCCTCCAGCGCATTGGCACGCGCCATGACGTCCATTGCGAGAAACGGGTCGACTTCGGAACGTCTTGAAGGGTGTGGCATCCAGGAAAACCTCGCGCAAAACGACAAGGACGGGCAACGAAACGCATGAACCGACCGGCCTTGCCAAGGTAACGCCGCATTCCCGACGTCTATGAGGCCGAGAAGCCAACGGGTTTTCTTGCGGCTCAGTTGACCGTCGAGATCCGGCTCCCTACCCTTCCGGAGCGTTTGTGTCCAGATCCGCGCTTCGCTGACAGCCGGGCGCCACATGTACGAATGCGTCGCCACTGCGATGACAACGGCGTCAACCGGTGGCAAGGCCTTGGACACGCCGGGATTTGTACCAGTTGCAGACGAGGAAACCCGATTGATGACCCGTTGCCAGCCCGCGCCCGGACCAGCCGTTATCCGCACAGGCAGGAACGAAGACCCGGCTCGCCAGCCGCATCGCCCGGCCTGCATGCCCCTGCGCCGCCGGATCGCGGCGGTCGCCGCGGCAGCGCTCATCGGCGTGACGGCGGTCGCGCAGCCGGTGCACGCCCAACGCAGCCTGCCACTGGTACGCGATGCGGAAACCGAGGAGTTGATGCGTGACTATGCGGCTCCGATTTTCGATGCGGCCGGCATTTCGCGGCAGCAGGTCGAGATCATTCTCGTCAACCGCAACGACTTCAACGCCTTCGTCGCCGATGCCCGGCGCATTTTCATCAACGTCGGCGTGATTCTCGACGCAGAGACCCCCGGCGAGGTGATCGGCGTGCTGGCGCATGAAACCGGGCATATCACCGGCAATCACCTTGTCCGCCTGCGTCGGGCTCTGGCACAGGCGCAGATCATGGCCGCCGTCGGCGTTCTCCTCGGCGCGGGCGCCGCTGCGGCGGGTTCGGCGGGCGGTGGCGCGGGCGCGGTGACGGCAGGTGCCGGTCTGGCTCAACGCACTCTTCTCGCCTACCGGCGCGGCGAGGAAGCCGTCGCCGACCGGGCCGCGCTCACCTTCCTGGAAAAGACCGGACAGTCGGCCAAGGGCATGCTGAAGACCTTCAGCCGTTTCGCCGATCAAAGCCTGTTTTCCGCGCAATACACCGATCCCTATTCCATCAGCCATCCGATGCCGCGCGAGCGCCTCAATGCATTGGAGACACTGGCGCGCCAGAGCCGCTACTTCAACAAGCCGGCGCCCCCCGCACTTCAGGCCCGGCATGACATGGTGCGCGCAAAGCTCATGGCCTTCACCAGCCACCCCAATGCAGTTGCGCGCGCCTACCCGCGCTCCGACCGCTCCCTTGCCGCAGACTACGCCCGCGCCGTCGCGACGATGCGCACGCGCGGTCGCCGCGAGGCGGTGGAAGCCATCGACAACCTGATCCGGCGGCAGCCCGACAATCCCTATTTTTACGAATTGAAAGGGCAGGCGCTGCTGGAGTCGGGCAACCCAAAGGCCTCCATCGCGCCTTTCAGAAGGGCTGTTGCGTTACGCCCGCGCGAAGGCCAGCTCAACATCTGGCTCGGCTTCGCGCTTGTGGCCTCCAACACCGACAGCCTGCTGCCGGAGGCCGAGCGCATTCTCAAGGCCGGTCTGCAGATGGATCCCAACTCGCCGATCGGCTATTCGCAGCTCGCCATCGCGCAGGGGCGGCAGGGCAAGACGGCGGACGCGGATTTGTCGACGGCTCGCGGCCTGATGGCGCGCGGGGATTTTCGCGCGGCGAAACGTTACGCGCGCCGCGCACAAAAAAAGTTGAAGCGCGGCACGCCCGCGTGGCTGCAGGCTGATGATATCGTGTCATACAACCCGCCTGACTTTGCAAAGCGGCGCTGATCGGACGAAGTCGCACACACCCTGTCCCGGCAGTCAGCAAAACATGCTGCCGGCCCCGCAATGACCCCGGCCCGAACATTTGGTCCGGCACCACACATCGGGCACTGGACGCCCGCGGGTTAGAGACCCGATTTCTGGAGACGCAGATGAAAACCAATTTTGCCGCCGCCCTGACAAAATCCCTGAAGCCGGCCATGCTGGCTCTGGCGACGGTTGTCCTGCTGCTGGCCCCCGCGCAAGCACAGGATGGCATCCTGAAGCGCGGCGACGTGGAAACCATCGTCCGCGAATATCTCATGGAGAACCCCAACATCGTCCGCGAAGCTCTGGAAGAGCTGGAGCGGCGCGAAGTGGCCGCCGCCGACGCGGCACGCGCACAGGCGGTATCCACCGTCTCCGACGTCCTCTTCAATTCCACACGGCAGGTGGAGCTGGGCAATCCGGACGGCGACGTCACGCTTGTCGAGTTCTTCGACTACAATTGCGGTTACTGCAAACGTGCCATGACCGACATGATGCGCCTTATCGAGGAAGACGACGACCTGCGTATCGTTCTCAAGGAATTCCCGGTGCTCGGCGAAGGCTCCGTTCAGGCGGCACAGGTCGCCGTCGCCGTCAACAAGATCGCGCCGGAGAAATATCTGGAATTTCATCGCGAGTTGATGAGTGCTCGGGGTCAGGCGAACCGTGCGGCAGCTCTGGAGGCCGCGAAAAACACCGGCCTCGACATCGACGCCGTGGAAGCCGCGATGAACGATCCTGAGGTCAGGGCGACCATAGAAGAGGTTTACACTCTCGCTCGCCGCCTCGGCCTAAACGGCACCCCCGCTTATGTCGTCGGCGAAGAAGTGCTGATGGGCGCGGTGGGATACGACAGGCTGAAGCAAGGCATCAACGCGGCACGGAATTGCGGCGAAGCGACCTGCTGAAGCCGCGAAACCCGTTTTGGCGGGCGTCGAATGGCTCTGCAGACAATGTCGGGTCTTTTCCTTGCCACGCGGAGTGCCTATAAGGGGCCATGATCATCGCGGCGCGTCCTGCGTGGCGCGGCCCCTTGCGGAGAAGGCATGTCCGCTTCTGTTTTCGTTCTCAACGGTCCGAACCTCAACAGGCTCGGCACACGCGAACCGTCGACCTATGGCGCGGCGACGCTCGGCGATATCGAGCGCCTGTGCCGCGACGTCGGCGAGGACCTCGATATCGAGATCGATTTCCGCCAGACCAACCACGAAGGGGTGCTTGTCGACTGGATCCAGGAAGCCGGAGACGTTGCTCAAGGCCTCCTGATCAACCCGGCGGCCTTCACCCATACCTCCGTCGCGGTTCACGATGCGATCCGGGCGGCGGAAATACCAACCGTCGAAGTGCATCTGTCCAACGTCTTCGCGCGCGAGGCATTTCGACACCACTCCTACGTATCGCCGGTCGCCCTGGGGGTGATCTGCGGTTTCGGCGCCACGGGCTACCGGCTCGCGCTGGAAGCGCTTTCAACAGTCATCAGGCCGTGATGCCGGCGTTTGCCAACCGAGAAAAGTTCAAGAAAGCCAATGTCGGACAAGAACAACAAATTCGATCAGAATCTGATTCGCCAGCTTGCGATGCTGCTTGACGAAACCAACCTGAGTGAGATCGAGCTCGAACGCGACGATTTCCGCGTGCGCGTTGCCCGTCAGATCACCATCGAGGCACCCGTCGCGGCCCCCGCGCCCAGCGCGGCGCCGGCATCGGCCGCGCCTGCAGCCTCCGCCGATGCATCATCGGACCCGGCAGGGCATCCAGGCACCGTGCCTTCGCCAATGGTCGGAACCGCCTATCTTGCGGCAGAGCCCGGCGCGCGCAACTTCGTCGAAATCGGCGATACGGTTGCCGCCGGCGATCCGCTGCTGATCATTGAGGCGATGAAGACCATGAACCAGATCCCCGCTCCGCGCGCAGGGCGCATTACGGCCATCATGGTCGAAGACGGACAGCCGGTTGAATACGGCGAGCCGCTGGTCATCCTCGAGTGACGGGACACCAGGCGATGTTTTCAAAGATCCTGATTGCCAACCGTGGCGAGATCGCGCTGCGTGTGCTGCGGGCGTGCAAAGAACTGGGCATCCAGACGGTGGCGGTGCATTCGACCGCTGATGCCGACGCGATGCATGTGCGCCTCGCCGACGAAAGCGTGTGCATCGGCCCGCCTTCCGCACGCGACAGCTATCTGAACATTCCGCAACTGCTTGCGGCCTGCGAGATCACCGGCGCCGACGCCGTGCATCCGGGCTACGGCTTCCTGTCGGAAAACGCGCGTTTCGCCGAAATTCTGGAAGCGCACAAGATCGCCTTCATCGGCCCGACGGCCGAACACATTCGCATCATGGGCGACAAGATCGAGGCAAAGCTCACCGCGAAAAGTCTCGGCATTCCCGTCGTTCCGGGATCAGATGGCGCGGTCACCCCGACCGATGACGCCCATGCCATCGCAGCTGAAATCGGATATCCCGTTCTCGTCAAGGCTGCCGCCGGTGGCGGCGGACGGGGCATGAAGGTGGCCGAAACGGAGAAAGACCTCGACACGGCGCTTTCCACGGCCCGGACCGAGGCAAAGGCTGCCTTCGGCGACGACGCCCTCTATATGGAAAAATACCTCGGAAAGCCCCGGCACATCGAAATCCAGGTGCTTGGCGACGGGCGCGGCAACGCGATTCATCTGGGCGAGCGCGACTGTTCCCTGCAGCGCCGCCACCAGAAAATCTGGGAAGAGGCGCCCTCCCCGGCGCTGAACGCCGAAAGCCGCAAGAAAATCGGCGAGGTCGTCGCCGTGGCCATGCGCAAGCTCAAGTACCGGGGCGTCGGCACGATTGAGTTCCTTTATGAAAACGGCGAGTTCTATTTCATCGAGATGAACACCCGCCTCCAGGTCGAGCATCCGGTGACCGAAATGATCACCGGCATCGATCTTGTAAACGAACAGATCCGAATTGCCTCGGGTGGCGAATTGCAGCTTCGCCAGAAAGACATCACGTTCGAGGGGCATGCGATCGAGTGCCGGATCAACGCGGAAAACCCGCGCACCTTCGCGCCGTCCCCGGGCCGGATCAGCTACTACCATCCGCCGGGCGGCTTGGGCGTTCGCGTCGATTCCGGCGTGTATCAGGGTTACCGGATCCCGCCCCACTACGACAGTCTGATTGGCAAGCTGATCGTGCACGGGCGCAACCGGGTCGAATGCATGATGCGCCTGCGGCGGTGTCTCGACGAATTCGTCGTGGACGGGATCGACAGCACGATCCCGCTTTTCCGGGACCTGGTGGACAATCAGGACATCGCAAACGGCATGTATGATATCCACTGGCTTGAGAAATACCTAAGCGTCGAAGACGTGGACTGAAGGCGGACGGACAACCAGTTCCGCCCGCACATCCTCAAACATGCTAGGGTGAGCAGGCTCGTCTGCTCACGCCGCTCCACGGAACGTTTCGGGGGCTCTTGCGCTGCGCGGCCTCCCGTTTGGACGGCTCCTTGGAAGGATCCAATGGCCACCAACATGTCCGATCAACTCGTCATAACGCCTCAGGTTCTGTTAAAGGCCTATGCCTGCGGGATCTTCCCGATGGCCGAGTCGGCGGAAGATCCGAATCTCTTCTGGATCGAACCCGAGCACCGCGGTGTCCTTCCGCTGGAAACCTTTCATATCCCCAAACGCCTGCGCCGGACCGTCCGGCAGGACGTCTTCGACGTGCGGGTCGATACAAGCTTCCCGCAGATACTCAACGGTTGCGCCGAGCCGCAGGCTGACAGGGAGAAGACCTGGATCAACTCCGAGATCCGCCGGCTCTACGGAGCGCTGTTCGACATGGGGCACTGTCACACTGTCGAAGTCTGGCGCGAAGGCCGGCTTGTCGGCGGCCTGTACGGTGTTTCACTGGGAGCCGCCTTCTTTGGCGAGAGCATGTTCGCGCGCGAGCGTGACGCTTCGAAAGTGGCGCTCGTGCACCTTGTCGCCCGTCTTTTGACAGGCGGTTACACACTTCTCGACACGCAATTCGTGACCGGGCATCTCGCGCAATTCGGCACCCGCGAGGTCCCAAAGGCCCGATACGACGGGATGCTCGAGGCGGCTCTTCAGCATCACGCGGATTTTCTCGCCCTGCCGGATGCAATTGCCGGACGCGAAGCCCTTTCGGCAATCGACGCTCATCTTCCGCCCTGCGACGTGTAAACGCGGGTCAAGGCTGGTAGAGCGTGAAACGTTCAGCCGAGATCCATCAAGGCGGCGATTTCGATGGCCAGGTCCGCCGCTTCCTGCGCGCCTTTTCCGCGCGCGTCCGTCTCCATTACCGTGAGACCACGCCCCATTGATGCTGCAAAGGCCGTTCGATTGCCGAGGCGCGCGGCCGCCGTCCGAAACCCCTGCTCTGCGATCGCATCCAGCATTTCCGAAGTCAGGGCCGCACGCGGAGGAACCCGGTTGAGAACCACGAGCGCATCGGTGCCTTCACGCCGGGCGATGTCCACCGTGTGGCCGGTCGCCCAAAGATCCACGGGGGTAGGCTGGACAGGAATCACAACAAGATTGGCTGCTTCAATGGCCGGACGGACGTCGGAATCGGTTTTGGGCGGAGTATCGATGATGACCGCACCGTGATCGCGGGCGAGCGAGCGCGCCTCGCGCCTGGCACCCCAGCCGCTCGATGTGCGGAAGGTCAGGCCGGTCTGACGTTCGCCCAACGCGTCCTCACGGGCCTCGAACCAGGTGCCGAGTGAGCCTTGCGGATCGACATCGACCAAGGCAACGGGAAACTCGCCGCGACGCGCAAGAGCAACGGCCAGATGTGCGGCCAGCGTCGTTTTTCCAGACCCGCCCTTTTGCTGCGCAATGGAGAAGATACAACCGCTCATGCCACCCTTCCTTGCTGGTAGAAACAGTGTTGCACCGCAAAACTGCGAATACAATGGGTCGACCGACGCATCAAAGGGATTGCAGCGCTGGACCAGGGGGCGGATCTCACCTAAGAAACCGTGCCTGTTATTCCGCGACCGCCGTTCTCGTCAAAGCGGATCGTCCGCCCGTTTCATGGAGATTGCGGTGACCTCATTTGTGTTCCCCCCCTCACCCCGCGCAAGCATTGCGGTATCAGGAAGTGCAGAGCGCTTTCCGGTCCGCCGCGTCTTCTGCGTCGGTCGCAATTATGCCGCCCATGCCCGGGAAATGGGCAAGGATCCGGAGCGCGAGCCACCGTTTTTCTTCACAAAGCCGGCGGATGCGGTCTGTGATGCCGGCGGCACCATCCCCTATCCGCCTTTGACGGAGAACCTGCATTTCGAAATGGAGCTTGTGGTCGCCATCGGCCATGGCGGAGCCGACATTTCCCCGGACAAGTCCGAGGCGCATATCTGGGGCTACGGTGCCGGAATAGACCTCACCCGACGCGACCTGCAGCAACAGGCCAAGGACATGGGTCGGCCCTGGGACTGGGCAAAGGGCTTCGACCTTTCCGGCCCGGTCGCGCCGCTGGTTCCGGCCACGCGAATCGGACACCCGACCAAAGGACGCATTGCCCTGTCGGTCAACGGTGAGATCCGGCAGGATGCCGATCTGTCCAGCCAGATCTGGCCCGTCCGCGACGTCGTCTCCCTGTGCAGCCGCTCTGTCAAACTCGCGCCGGGCGATCTGATCTTCACCGGCACCCCGGCCGGCGTCGGGGCGGTCGGTCCTGGAGATCTGCTGGAAGGAACGATCGAAGGCATCGCCGAGATTGCAATCACCATCGGTCCGCGCGCATGACGGACAAGACAGTGACCGATCGCGCCGGTGGGCCACAAGGCTGAACCCGGATGGAAAGACACGCGCCAGGAACGAGCGAACCTTCCCAGGCCCCACAGCCCCGGCGGGGGCCTGGCGCTGGCGTGGCACTGCGCTCGTTCGCGTTCCTGGGCCTGGTGTTGACGACCCTCGCACTGTTCGCGCCGTTCACCGTCTTGCTTGCACTGCCGCGCAACTGGTGTCTGGCTGTCGTCACGCGCCTGCTGCGCTTCTGGCTGTGGGCACTGGAGGCGCTGACCGGGCTTTCCTATGAAGTACGCGGCCGCGAAAACCTGCCGTCGACCCCGTGCCTGATCGCTTCAAAGCACCAGTCCGCATTCGAGACCGTCGCTCTTCAGGTCATCCTGCAGGATCCGGCATTCGTGCTGAAACGGGAACTGACGCTTATTCCGGTGGCGGGCTGGA